>NZ_JBHNZK010000018.1:0-120462 GCF_042464845.1 Pedobacter sp. BG31 | reverse complement strand
CCGCCGACTTCCTTCAGATTCGCAGTCACCCACGACACCCTTGTCTTTAGCTAACACTTCCTACTGCTAAGCGTGTTCGGGACTCTAACCCTATAGTCGATTGCCATGCCCGGCGCACCATAAAAAAACCGCTTAAATCCATAAGCGGTTTTTAACAACAAAACAAATATATTTCTTAAAAATATCTAGTACTCTTCAGCGATAATTTCGTAGAAATCGCGGATGGGTTGAAATTGAGGGTGTAGTGAAACCACATCGCCAAAAACCAATAGCGCCGGGGCCGTTATTCTTTTATCTTCCACAATCTCAGCAATGGTATCAACTATACCTACCACAATTTTTTCGTCAGGTGTGGAACCATTTTGGATAACGGCAACTGGCAACAGATTTTTATTTTCTGCCTGAAAAATGGCTGAAATCTCTTTTACTTTTTCAATCCCGTTTAAAACAACTATCGTAGCTTTCGTTTTTGCAGCTATGTACAAATCTTCCGAAATTTCACCTTTAGAATTGGTTCCGGTTACTGCCCAAAAACTTTCACTCATATCCTTATAAATCATAGGGATTTTTTGCAAACTTGGCGCACCTGTGGCACTCGAAATCCCAGGAATAATTTCAGTAGGGATACTATAAGATTCTGCTGCATCTATTTCTTCATATCCTTTTGCAAAGAAAAACGGATCGCCGCTTTTTAAACGTACAACATGACCATAATTTAAAGCATAGTCAATGATGAGCCTGTTTACTGCGTCCTGAGAAAATGATTCATCATCAGAACGTTTGCCCACATAAACTTTAGGAATACCATCTGGTGCATGACACAATAAAGCTTCGTTTACATTTGCATCATACAAAACAACATCAGCTGTTTTTAATGCCTTAACCCCTTTTAAACTAAATAAATCCGGGTCACCAGGACCAGCACCTATTAATGTAATTTTCGGTTCAATGTTCGCTTTTTCTACTTTATTCAAAATCATAACTGAAAGTTTATGTCCGTTATCCATTCGTCAACAATGCAAATATATAAAGTCTATAGAAATTGTAGTAATTTATTTTAAAATAATTTTATAACTGTCGTTCAGAACAAATTGAAGGATATATGTATCGCTACCACCCGATCTTATAACTATCGTTCGAAATGATAGTACCTCAAAAAGGAGCTTAACAAGCGAAAAAATCTCCGTGCTTTCTGTGCATCCGTGGCAAACATAAACTATAATCGATACATTAGGTATCGCTACCACCCGATCTTATAACTATCGCTCGAAATGATAGTACCGCAAAATGGAGCCTAACAAGCGAAAAAAATCTCCGTGCTTTCTGTGCATCAGTGGCAAAAATAACTATAATCGATACATTAGGTCTTAGCGAGACGCTAAGACCAGTAGTGAGCAATCAGATCTCGCGCGAGCGGAAACCACGAGGTGATCAGCGAAGCTAATTTAAAGCACACGCTAATAGCAATTTTTATAAGATTGCTTCGCCGAAAATCGGGGCAGGCTGTTGGCTGAGAAGCCTTCTAGCAATGACAAACTAATTGTCCCTCAGGATGTAGGATCAAGCGTTTATTTACAATCCACCTCTGAAAAAGTAAATTTCCCGGCTTCGTAATTAATGGGCTTTCCTTTTACAAAATAAGATCTGCCCAGCGTGGTTTCAATCTGTGCAACTCCCATAATGAGTTTACCATCTTTCTTTAAAAAAGCCAGTGGGTTGGTAAATGCCTTTGTGGTATCTTTACCTGTATTAAACCGATAATCAACCAGTAAAGTATCGCCGTTAAATTTTCCACTTATTTTGCCGTTATTTTCAGGCTTGTCAGCATATTTTACCAAAAGTGAACCGGTTATTTTGCCAGATGCCATTGTTTTTACAATCATAGCAGCACTGTCTTTTTCGAAGAAAGCGGCATAACAGGTTTGATTGACTACCGAATCTTTTTTTGCAGTATCAGTTTTTTTCTGCGATTGGTTACAGGCAAAAACGAAGGGCATAGCCGCTAAAGCGAAATACAAGAGATTTTTTTTCATGTTTTGGAATTTGGGTTTCCGTTTATATTGTAATAACGAGATGAAAAATCTGAATCGTTTCCATAAGTTAAATATACAAAAAACCTGTAAAGAAAAACGGGGCAACCATTTGGTGCCCCGCTGAAATTGCTTTCGCATTAGAATAATCTAAAGCTTTCATTATTATATTTGGTTGTGGTTCTCCACGCTAAGGTTTTCTGGATTACGAGATTTTAGGATCAGTAACTGAATTAGCGATTTATTAATTTTTATTTTCCATCTCAAATTCACATCGTCCATTCTTCCATCATTAATGCGTTAAGAATATCAAAATTTTAACCGTATCCTACAACACTACCCATTATTGATCATTGAAAATTGCTTATTGGCTATTTCAAATTTTCCATCTTCCATCCAACATCTTCCATCTTACCGCCTACTCCACTGCCGCCCTAAACATGAGCGCGCCAACGGTTAAATTGGTCCGGGTATCAACTAAAATAGCAGAACCATTTGCCCGGTTATCATCATATAAATCAAAAGCCAGCGCATCAGCGGTTTTCACAATTACACGGCCAATATCATTCAGTTTAAATTCTTCTGCAGCATGCTTTTCTAAAGTATTGATATCTACTTTATGTAGAATTTCGCTGATTTTACATTTGGTAACCTTGCTATTATGTTGAATATTATACATGATGGAAGTATCAAGGGCACGCGTATCCATCCAGCAAAGATCTGCTTCAATCAGTTTTGTTTCCTGTGGCAAAGCCGATGCATTTACAATGGTATCACCACGACTAATGTCGACATCGTCTTTTAAGTGAATGATAACCGATTGACCAGCATGTGCAGCATCAAGTTCTTCATCAAAAAACTCAATCTTCTCTACAACAGAACTTGCTCCTGAAGGAAGGACCGTAACTTTATCATTTAATTTGAAAGTTCCGCTTAACACACGTCCAGCATAACCCCGGTAATCATGCAGCTCTGCTGTTTGCGGACGAACTACCCATTGTACTGACATCCGCGCCAGTTGAGATTGATCTAAGTGGTCGGTATCTACCTTTTCCAGAAAATGCAACAAACTTTCACCTTCATACCAATGCATATTTTCTGATGTTTTTACCACATTATCGCCTTTTAATGCGCTCACTGGGATATAGGTTACATCAGCCAATTTTAATTGCTGCGCCAAAACTTTGTATTTTTCAACAATGGCACTATACACGGTTTCGCTATAATCTACCATATCCATCTTGTTGATGCAAACCACTACATGCTTAATGCCCAGTAAAGAAACAATATACGAATGACGGATAGTCTGCTCTACCACACCGTTACGGGCATCAATTAAGATGATGGCTAAGTTAGCAGTAGAAGCTCCGGTAACCATATTTCTGGTATACTGAATGTGGCCCGGGGTATCTGCAATGATAAATTTACGCTTTTCTGTCTGAAAATATTTATACGCTACATCAATGGTAATACCCTGCTCACGTTCTGCCCTCAAACCATCAGTTAAAATAGCTAAGTCTATTGTCCCATCGTCATTTTTGCGGTTGGAGCGCTGCAAAGCTTCTAACTGATCAGCCAAAATAGAATCCGTATCGTATAACAAACGGCCAATTAAGGTACTTTTACCATCATCTACGCTGCCTGCTGTGAAAAATTTTAATATGTTCATGTTGTTAATGTATTAAGATAGAAGTATCAAGTATCGAGACCAGTTCAGTCTATCACTTTAATAATCATACTTAGTTAAAGTATTAAGATAAAAGTATCATGTATCAAGACCAATTTAAGCTATTCTTTCATCCTCATGCTTAGTTTATTTAGAACGTTTAGTAAATCTGTCCTGATACTTGATACCAAAGACTTGATACTCCTTAAAAATACCCTCCCTTTTTTCTGTCTTCCATTGCGGCTTCAGAAACCTTGTCGTCTAAACGGGCACCACGCTCTGAAATTTTTGAGGCACTGATTTCTGAAATAATATCGTCGATCAAAAATGCATCTGATTCTACTGCAGCGGTGCAAGACATATCGCCAACCGTACGGAAACGAACCTGTTTACGTTCTACCACATCTTCCTCATCCATATTTAAAAAAGGCGAAGCGGCCATCAGCTGGCCATTCCTGGTAATTACCTCTCGTTCGTGCGAAAAATAGATGCTTGGAAGTTCTATTTTCTCCCTGCGGATGTAATTCCAGACGTCTAATTCTGTCCAGTTACTGATCGGGAATACACGGATGTTTTCGCCTTTATGGATTTTACCGTTGTAAATGTTCCAGAGTTCGGGACGCTGGCGTTTGGGATCCCACTGTCCGAACTCGTCGCGGACAGAGAAAATACGCTCCTTTGCCCTGGCTTTTTCTTCATCTCTGCGGGCACCGCCAATACAGGCATCGAACTGGTATTTGGCAATGGTATCGAGCAAGGTTACAGTTTGCAAAGCATTTCTACTGGCATTTTTACCGGTCTGCTCCACTACTTTACCCTGATCGATAGATTCCTGAACAGAGCCAATAATAAGTTTCTCACCAATCCTTTCTATCATTTGATCACGGTAGGTGATGGTTTCTTCGAAATTATGACCGGTGTCTATGTGTACCAGCGGAAAAGGAAATTTACCCGGACGGAAAGCTTTTTCTGCCAAACGAACCAAAGTAATCGAATCTTTCCCCCCTGAAAACAAAAGGGCTGGTTTCTCAAACTGACCTGCAACTTCACGTAAGATGTGAATGGCTTCGGCCTCCAGCTCATCTAAATAATCAAAATTATATGTACTCATTTCAATTGTTGGAATGTTTAAATATTGAATGTTCCAAACACTCAAAGTTATATTTGTTGTTAATTGTTGGAAGGTTTGAAAAGTTGGAAGGTTTAAATTCCATTCCATATCTACCATTTTACTTCTTCCATCAGCCAGCGGCATGTAAACCGCATTCTTTTTTGCTCTGGTCTTCCCACCACCATCTACCGGCCCTGAAATCTTCGCCTGGCTGTACTGCTCGTGTACAGGGTGCGCATCCTATACTAGGAAAACCCTTATCATGCAAAGTATTGTACACAATGTTATTCTCTTTAATATAGGTTTTTACATCATCCAAAGTCCAATCGAAAATAGGGTGAAATTTGATCAATTGGTTTCCTTCGTCCCATTCCAAATCATGCATATCCTCACGGTTGGCACTTTGATCGGCCCTGATTCCCGTTATCCAGATATCATTACCTTTTAATGCTCTTTTTAAGGGTTCGATTTTACGGATGTAACAGCACTCTTTTCTATTCTCTACCGATTCGTAAAAACTGTTAGGGCCTTTTGTATTGACCATATCCTCTAACAGTCCATTCTGCGGATAATAGGCATGAATGGGTTTATTATAAATTTCTAAGGTACGGTTCCAAACATAGTAGGTTTCCGGAAACAAACGTCCGGTTTCTAAAGTAAAAACCTTGATCGGAATATTGTTGGCAAAAATTAAATGGGTAATTGCCTGGTCTTCCCAGCCAAAACTGGTTGAAAATATAATACGCCCGGTGTATTCAGTTGCCAAAAATTTCAGTTTATCTACTGTACATAAGCCTTCCAGTGCTGCTTTTATCTCCTCTAAGTTCCCCATCACTATATTAATTTTAAAATAAACATGATTACGCTCCTTAAGCTTACGATCATTACAATAATCCCCACGGCAACCATAATGGTTTTTGCCGAAATTTTGTTGGATACTTTTGCGGCAATTGGCGATGCGATTGCGCTACCGATAATTAAACCCACAACGGCCTCCCAGTGTTTGCCACCTAACATGGTAAAAAAGGTAAGCGAACTCAACGTGGCGATAAAAAAGCGGCTGATTTTTACCGTGCCCAAAGAAAACAAGGGATGCCTGCCGCCTGCAATTAAACTGGATAATACAATCGATCCCCAGCCGCCACCAAAGGCTGCATCTATAAAACCTCCTACAAAACCTAATAAACCAATTTTTTTGATTTTCTGATCTGCTTTTTTCCTTTTGATGTTAAACGCTTTCATTAGAATAACAGCCCCCAGAAAAAGTGTATAAACCGCAACAACCGGTTTAACATAACTGCTGTATTGTTCTAATGAAGAAAGGATGTAAGCGCCTAAAACGGCTCCGATGATGGCGGGAAGAATTAAAATTTTAAATAATTTCCAGTTTACATTCCCCATCCGGTAATGCATCCATCCTGCAATTCCGTTACTCATTACCTCAGAAATATGGATGGCCATACTTGCGGATGCGGGAGGCAAACCCATGGCAAGAGAGAATGATGCGGTGGTCACACCATACGACATCCCGATGGCACCATCTATTAATGCGAATACAAATCCGGCACCTAAAAACCAATAAAACAAAGGATCGATATTGATTAAAAAATGCTGGAATTCCGGCTCGGTATTCCACAAAGAAAATCCGATAGCGAAAATGAGTAAAACCGATGCTACCCAGATTAACCATTTGATATTCTGCTCGGCAAAGCTTTTTTTCGGATTAATTAAACTTTGGGTAACCTTATTCAGCTTTTTAACCTTTGCAGAAAAATCGCCATTTAATGTTTTGCGCAAAGCACTCATATTCTGCAGCGTTTCATCCAGCTCTGCAGGTAAACCTTCATTTAAAATCTGTTTTAAACGTTTGGCAATGGTTGGCGATTTTCCGTTTGTAGAAATGGCAATCTTCAAATCGCCTTTTTGAACGATTGACCCCAGGTAAAAATCGCATAATTCTGGCTTATCGGCCACATTGATCAGCAAACCACGCTCATGCGTTACCTTCCTGATCTCGTCATTTAAAATATAATTATTGGTCGCAGCAAAAACGATATCAATATCATTTAAATCATTTACATCAAAAGTTTTTTGTTTAACTTTTATCAGCG
Source organism: Pedobacter sp. BG31 (assembly GCF_042464845.1). Classification (NCBI taxonomy): domain Bacteria; kingdom Pseudomonadati; phylum Bacteroidota; class Sphingobacteriia; order Sphingobacteriales; family Sphingobacteriaceae; genus Pedobacter; species Pedobacter sp. BG31. The sequence continues at coordinate 113,544 of NZ_JBHNZK010000018.1, read as the reverse complement.
GATAATTTGCTACAAGTGCATAAACCTCTGGCGATACCTGCTCTGCCACGATGGTAATGGTAGCGCTGTGGCTATTATTTACAATTGCCGTTAACTTCTCCAACCCGATATTGCCCGCACCAATTAATAATGTACGCAGCTTATTCAGCTTTACAAAAACCGGAAAAAGCTGGTTACCTTTTTCTTCTTCAGAAAAAGACGCTGCACTATCAGATTGGTTAGGCAATACTTGCATATTGTTTAATTAATTTTTTAAATGACGGATGTAATGATACAACTTCTCCAAAAATTAATAATGCAGGTGCTTTAATATTTTCTTGTAGCACCAAACTTTCTATGGTTTCAACAACGCCGATAACCAATTTTTCATCTTCTGCAGATCCATTTTGCACTACTGCAGCTGGTAAATTGTGCTTGCCTGCAGCTTTAAAGATCTCTACAATTTTAGCTAGTTTTTTGAGTCCCATCAGTACCAGTACCGTAGCTTTTGATTGTGCTGCCTGGTAAATATCAGCAGATACTTCTCCGGAAGTCGTCGTTCCGGTGATTACCCAAAAACTTTCGCTCATGCCGCGGTGCGTAACCGGGATCTGTTGTAAGCCAGGTACGCCGATCGAGCTTGAAATACCCGGAATAACACTAACCGGAATGCTATACGATGCAGCATAGTCCAATTCCTCATATCCCCTGCCAAAAACAAATGGATCGCCACCTTTTAAACGCACTACATGACCGTAGTTTAAAGCATAATCGATCATTAATTTATTGATGGTATCCTGCGGGTAGGAATGCTCTCCGGAACGTTTCCCCACATATACCTTAATGGCGGCTGCCGGAGCATGCTCCAATAATGCCTCGTTGGTTAAAGCATCATACAATACCACATCAGCAGTTTGCAATGCTTTTACACCTTTTAAGGTTAATAAATCCGGGTCGCCTGGACCTGCCCCCAAAAGGGTAATTCTTGATTCTATATTTTGATTAACCATGTTTCTTTTTAATTATTTTGAACGACTGGATGGAGGGTTGTCATGCGCATAGCTTTCGGCGACTGCAGTTCTCATATCTATTATCTCAAATCTCATTTAGCCAATACCGCTCTTTTCTCTTTTATCTGATTTAAAAACTGATTGGCTTCTTCAAAATATTTCTTTGCAAACTCGGCTGTTGGTTCATTTTTATTGATCTGTAAAACCAGGTCTGAGAAATTGGTAGGCAAATTAAATTCGCCGGTTTCTACATAATGGCTATCAAATTCGCGGATTACCCCAACCTGTGTGCTACTATTTACTCCTTTATCCAACAACAGCGATTTTGCAGCACTTACAAAAGTGCTGTAGGTATGGTAAATAGAATCTGCATAAGCACCTTTATCTAAGTTTTGCTTTGCCCATTCAAATTTTTCATCAGCCTCTAATAATAAGGTGGCCACGAGATCAATTACTACACCAGCACACTCGCCTACACCAATGGCTGTTACAAATTCTTCCACATGCCCCCAGTCTACAAACTCCTCTGTTTTAAGGTTGGTTAAATCGGCCAATGGCTTCAACAACTGATAAAAATGGTCTTTACCTTTACGATCATAATATTGATGGAAGTTTTCATCAGCCAGGTTATTGGCCTTAAAATCATTTAAAATATAGTGTAAAACACTTGTTGCCCTTTTTGATGGCACTTTAATTACCCGTTCTGCCACACGGCCTAGGCCGTTACCTACAGTACCACCACCAAGCATCACCTGAACGGCAGGAACCACTTTTCCTTCGGCTTTTACCGAGCTTCCATGGAAACCGATTTCAGCTAAACCATGCTGACCGCAAGAGTTCATACAGCCGCTGATTTTGATCTTGATGTTTTTTTCGTAAATAAACTCTGGAAAATCGGTATAAATAACCTCTTCCAAAACTTCAGCAAGTGTCATCGAGTTGGAAATACCCAGGTTACAGGTATCAGTACCTGGACAAGTCGTAATATCAGCCAAACTATCAAAACCGGCTGTCGTAAAACCAATTTTATTTAAAGCGGTGTATAGAGAAGGCAAAGCTTCCTTCCGTACAAATTTCAACAATAAGCCCTGGTTTTGGGTAATCCTGATTTCATCAGCCACATATAACCTGATGGCATCAACAAAAGCCCTTGCTTTATCTGTTTTGATATCTCCTACCTGAACTTTTACATAAACACCATAAAACCCTGCTTGCTTTTGTTCAATTACATTGGTAGCTAACCAGTGTTTATAATGGGCCTCATTCAGTATCTCTACCGAAGGGTATTCTTGTTCTAAAGGCAAGAGTGGTTGTTGAACGGCGTTAATATCAATTTTAAAGGTTTTTACTTTGTTGGCGGTGCGTTCTTCAGCAACCAAACGCAAAACCTCTTCCAGACCCAGTTTTTGAACCAGATATTTTAATCGTGCTTTATTTCGATTGTTACGCTCGCCATAGCGGTCAAAAACGCGAAGAACAGACTCAGTAAAAGGGATCAACTGATCTTCAGGTAAAAATTCGTGAACGGCATTGGCCAGAAAAGGTTGTGCTCCTAAACCACCGGCAAATAAAACCTTAAAGCCACGTTCGCCATTTTCATTTATTTTAGGAATAAAACCTAAATCATGAATATAACTGAATGCGGTGTCCCTATCGCTTGATGAAAAAGAAATTTTAATCTTACGGCCCATTTCCTGACAGATGGGATTACGTAAAAAGTAGGCAAATACTGCCTGAGCATAAGGTGAAACATCAAAAGGCTCTTCTGCATCTATTCCAGCATTTGGAGAAGCGGTTACATTACGCACCGTATTTCCGCAGGCTTCGCGAAGGGTAATATCATCCTGTTCAAGCTTTGCCCAAAGTTCTGGTGTGCGGTCTAAACTCACATAGTGGATCTGGATATCCTGACGGGTAGTTAAGTGCAGGTTACCACTTCCGTACTCATCGGCAATATCGGCAATACGCAATAACTGTTTAAAAGTTACCTTACCAAACGGCAACTTAATACGCACCATCTGCACCCCCGGCTGTCTTTGTCCGTAAACACCACGGGCCAAACGCAGGCTTCTAAACTTTTCGTCGTGAATGGTTCCATCCCTGAAAGCTTTAATCTTATTCTCCAAATCGATAATGTCCTGCTCGACAATCGGATTTTCGAGTTCTGTTCTGAAACTTTGCATATGTGTTGTTAGCTAATTCTAAAAATGCCTCCCTTTCACCGGGAAGCATTCCATGTTTTATACTAAAAGTGATCTGTAGGTTCCAATTATTGCGTTTTGCAACAGCACATCATCTGTACAGCAGTTAACTTTTCAGGCATAAAACTGAAATTTATATGCCAAATATATAAAGTATATAGGAATAGTAGTAATTTATTTTGAAAAAATTTCTATAGAAGAAACATCATTTCGACTGGAGCGCAGCGAAATGGAGAAATCTGTAAATTAAATTCTTAAATTGGGGTAACTGAAAACTACAAATTGCTAACTGCCAATTGATTAGTATGCTTAAACCTATCAGGTTTCAAAAACCTGATAGGTTTTTACGCGGTTCAGGGTAACAGACCATTATGAGAAAGTTTTAAAAACTATAAATTAACGATACCGATTTTTAGGTTATCCTCGCGGCCAATTACGTCGGCAATGCTGGTTTCGGTTAAAACCTTGAGCGTAGCATCTCTAACATCAATAAAAGCACTTCTGATTCCGCACGTTTTCTCATCTACACACTCATCACATTTGTGGTAAAAGTTTAAACTCTCACAGGGAACCATGGCGATCGGCCCATCGGTACCATTGACAGAATTTACTTGTAAGGTCGTCATTCCCGCGCATGCGGGAATCTTAAAACGCTCGCATTAAGATTCCCAATCAAATTGGGAATGACGATTTCTCGATGGACATTATCTACTTAAAATTTATCCGTCAATCATATTGATTTTTATAAAATAATTAGCCCTCAGGAGGACAGATTGGGCTAAGTAAAAGACTATAAATTAACGATACCGATTTTTAGGTTATCCTCCCTGCCGATTACATCTGCAATGCTGGTTTCGGTTAAAACCTTGAGCGTAGCATCTCTGACATCAATAAAAGCACTCCTGATTCCGCACGTTTTCTCATCTACACACTCATCACATTTGTGGTAAAAGTTTAAACTCGCACAGGGAACCATGGCGATCGGCCCATCGGTTACACGCATTACATGTACCAAAAAGATTTCTTCAGGTTTTTTGTTGAGGCTATAACCGCCTCCGGCACCTTTTTTACTATATAGAAAGCCAGCGTTACGCAAATCGAGCAGAATCTGCTCCAAAAACTTTTTAGGGATATGCTCCTCCTCTGCAATTTTCGAAATCTGCATGGGTGGTTTATCTAAATTTTTGCCCAACGCCACAAGCGCTTTTATGGCATATTTTGTCTTTTTGGATAGCATATTTGTACAAAGCTAATAAAAGAAAGTAAATTATAAAATATGCAACAGGAAGTTGATTTTAATTCCTCCTGCTATCATATTGATAAATATAATGCAGAATAATGATCATTGCTTTAATCAAACGGGCGTAAAAATAACTTCATCATTAAACAGAAAGTCAATTATCAACGTTTAAAATCTACTTTTGCGCACCACTCTGAATTGCAGATTTAATCATGAAAAGAAAACTCAATCTATTGCCGCTCATCATCGTTGCAATTATATTTTTTGCCCTTAACGCTTATGTTTTATCTGGCCTGGGTACAATCAGTCCATCCAGCTTATTAAGCCCCATTTTCTGGGTATTTATTACCGGTTTAACTTTTGCCTTATTTTTTGCCATTCAGCAAATGCGGATTCAGGGCATCAATAAGTTTTTCCAGATCGTCAGTCACACTTTCCTGCTTGTTTTTGCTGCAGAAATTGTATTCGCCTTTTTTCTGCTGCTCGGCGATGTTTTCCGATTATTGATGGCAGTTGCTATTAGTTTTGAATCAGGTGGATTTCATATCGCTGCCAGAAACAATTACTGGGTAGATTTTGCTTTTATAATGTTCTGTTTAACCATTGCCCTGTTTGCTTACGGCATTACCCAGGGAAAATATGCTTACCGCGTTATTAAACATACTTTATACTTTGATGACCTGCCTGTAAGTTTTGATGGTTTTACCCTAACGCAAATTTCCGATATACATGCGGGAAGTTTTACCAATCCAAAAGCCGTCCAAAAAGGGATTGATATGATTAATGCGCAAAAAAGTGATCTATTTGTTTTTACCGGCGATCTGGTCAATAATGCCGCATCAGAAATTGTACCTTACATAGGCCATTTTTCGCAGATTAAAGCACCATTCGGACAGTTTTCTGTTTTAGGAAACCACGATTATGGCGATTACATCAAGTGGCCTACATCCGCAGATAAAATACAGAACCTGAACCGATTAAAAGCGTACCACAATGAACTTGGCTTTAAACTTTTACTGGATGAACATGTAGAACTGCATAAGAAAGGCGAAAAAATTATATTAGCTGGAATAGAAAACTGGGGAATTGGTTTTGGAGAACGTGGTGATCTGAATAAGGCCTTACAGAATACCAGTGTTACCGATTTCAAGATTTTGCTCTCGCACGATCCTTCGCACTGGGATGCACAGGTAAAAAATTATTCCTCTAAAATTAACTTAACCCTTGCCGGGCACACCCATGGCATGCAGTTTGGCATAGAAGCTTTTGGGATTAAATGGAGTCCGGTAAAATACCGTTACAAACACTGGGCAGGCATTAAGACCGAAAATGGTAGGTTTTTAAATGTAAACAGGGGTTTTGGTTTTCTGGGTTTTTCAGGCCGCATCGGGATCTGGCCAGAGATTACGGTGATAGAGTTGAAGAAGAAATAAACAACAAATGCCCCGAGCTGGGGGATTTGTTGTCTACGCAATCGTCATTCCCGCGCACGGGAATCTTATGCAAGTAACAAGTCCAGCTAAAGTATTACGATTCCCAATCAAGTTGGAAATGACGAACACAAACGCCGTGATCTGTGTCTCCACAGACCGCTCGGAATAAGCATCTTGATTGGTCGGTGAGACACCAATCAAGGAATTCATTTGAAGGTGCAGTCAGACGTTGCCATCTGACTTTGGGTAAATCGAGCGATTTATGAAATCAAATAAAACTTCTCTTTTCCAGATCGTAATATCGGCCATAAAAATAATATGGATCGCCCAGTTTGAGCGGATTGCAAAACAATTAAAAACCCAAAAGCTCTTGAAGCTAAATCTGTTCAGGCCGATTTCTTCGTTTTACTGCGCTTAGCTGAAATGACCATAATATTATTTTAACTACAAAGATAGTTTATCTATTAAAATCGCTATCTTGCTTTAAATTACCTGATGGCATGAAAACATTATTATTCATCTTTTTGTCGATGCTGTTATTTGAAACGCCGACCATTGAGAAAGACCGTGATCGCTGGAAGCCTTATTACACCAATGTCGCTCCTGCAAAAACAGCCGATCAATGGTTTTTACCTTTTGACGTGCTGAACCGTAAAAAGACAATCAACATTAAAATCATCAGCATTTTTGGCGATCATCGCAACAGTTATGTTAAAGGGCATATTCACACGGCTATTGATATTAATCCTTCACAACCAAAAAGTAAACTTGTTGGTGTTTATGCCATGGCCAACGGAGTAGTTTGTTCTGTACATTTAGGGGAAAACCAACGTACGGTAGTGGTCAAACATAAACTGCCTAATGGCCAAACGATTTTCACTTCTTATAAACACCTGAAAGAGATTTATGTAAGCAATGGTCAGCAGGTGGAACAGAATACCAAACTGGCCAGGTTATTTACACCGCAGGAAAGTAAAAAGTACGGAGGCGATTACCACCACCTCCATTTAGAAATCAGGAAAAAATTTGATGATTATGGCTGTGCCAGCTGGCTAACCTTCAATAATAAGCAACTTAACGAAAGATTTTATAATCCACAGGTATTCATAAAAGCACACATCAAATAGATGGGAGGCTTAGCTCAAAATACATTCTAACACCGCTTCAGAAGCGGCTTCACAAAAATCGATTCCTGAATAATCCGGATTATAACCACCGATGTATGGAACGGCCATGATATAAATTCTTTCATTCGCCTCACCAGCCTCATCAACCACCTGAAAATGATCGTTGATGGTAATACCGGGAACAGTTAAAAGATAATCATCGCCCTTTTTGGTTACTAAATCATTGTGTTTCATTTCTTCCTCCCCTATTTCGGCAGTTTTGAATTTTAGTGTCGCCGGACTAATAGTCTTGTTGCTGATTAAGCTTTTAAAAGGAAAATCATCAAAAGAAAGATGGGGCTGGCCAATACAGTCTATAAAGGTATCGAAATGTACAGTTACCTTTTTACCATCAACCTTGTAATGATAATCTGCTCCGCCAGTTGTTAAAGGCTCTACCTCTGCCTGATCGCCAACGGCAACAATGCTTAATACGCCCGCATCATGAAGGGCCAAAAGCTCTCTGCACGAACTTTGGGGAACAAATGCAATTACAATGGAAATGAGTGGCATCAAAACTTTTTGCAGGCGTTCCATATCTTCTGCCGAAAGATATTTTGCAGGGTAGTTCATGGCGAAGCTTAAAATGGCGAGTGCTTCTTTCCAGTAGATGGATTTCCTTTTCTCAATGGATTTTTCTGCTTCTTCATATTCTTTCTTAAACAGATCGAATGGTTCCATTTTTTCACGATAATCCATCATGGCACCTACAAACTCCTCAAGGTTCATGTCTTTGATTTTTTTATAAAAAACAGGATCTTTTTCAACGAACATCTGTTTAAAATTCTTTTCAAATACATAATCCAATGGCAAAAAACCTCCATTTTCTTTAATGCTTTCCTGAATTTCGGCCTTACTCAGCGTCTCTTCTTTACCCAAATGGGAATCTTCCAGATGGAACCTAACCGCTGGCAATAACCCACTGCGTGAGTGCATCACGATTTTAAAACCTTCGCTGGCCAACTGGTAAGAATAGGTACCATCTTCGTTAGTTGTAAACTTTCCGTTTTGCCGCGCCAGGGTTCTTAAGGCATCAATGGCAGTTAATGATGAACCCATAATACCTACGGTGTGGTTCACTTCTAATGCAATCTTTTTTGGTGGATATGGCGAATCGAAATAACCAGGAATTTTTCTTTCATATTTTTGAGGCCAATTATGACCAGTACAAATAATTACAAGATCGAAACGGGCTTTATTTTGTCCTTTAATGCTCACCACAACCTGCTGATCTTCAGAAACATCAACAATATCATCAATCACACAATTTAAGTGTACATCAGTTTTAATACCTTTATTTTCTGCAACTTCTTTTAATAAGTTAAACTGGGCAGATAGATATTCACCAAAAAACAATCTTGGCAATACCTTGTATTCGTTAAATTTGTCCTCATCGATATCAAACTTTTTTAAAATCTCTTTTGGTGCAATTTTTACCCAATCTTCAATAGAGTTGAATATAATCGGAATTTCATTGTCGGATACGTTGGTAATGTGTTCTACATTTGCCCCTTCAGCACTATAAGGCATACCCGCCCCCAAGTAGCCTTTGCGTTCGAATATTTCTATTTCGAAATTGGGAACTTCAGATTCAATTAATCTTTTATACATGAACAAGCCGCTCGGGCCGCCACCAATGATGGCAATTTTCTTTTTTGCAGTTTTCGTATCCATTTGTAACAGATACAATCTAAAAAAAAGAAAATTGTTTGGATTGTTTGTTAATAAGTTAACAAGTCAGGATTCAGAGGTCAGGAAATTTAGGTTGTGAAATAGGGACGTCATTTGGACAGCAATGGGGAAATCTTTTAACCTGCTACGGTAGCTCTCTTTCCTAAACATTCAGGGCTACGGTAAAGATGACGAAAATACAGTTAAAGCCTCTCTTCAAATCTTGTCCTCCGTGCCTGCTCGATGCGCTCTCTAGTTAGAAACGAAGAAAATCCTAAAATTTAAGAACCTATTTAGCTTAATTCTGTTAAAAAAGATGAGTTTTATTAACAGATTGAATTTTGAATGATAGATTGCCGGAAGGCATTAATGAACTAATATACCAATGAACGAATTAAAACTATATATGATTTTACTGGGCTCAAAAGCCCAAAAACGAAATGTAGAACAGCACGACTATTTCTTCGGCATTGCCCATTCGCTAAAAGATCTGGTGCCCGAGATTAAGGCATTTTGGCCGGGGACGGGCACCAGCCTGCATATTGATGGCTGGAGGGAAGTCAATAAGGTTGATGATTATGAAATCAGCATCGGGTTACGTGATGAGCACACCTTACCCTCGCTACATAAATTGTTCTTTATTAACCTTGGCGGCTATCTAACTAATCAGTTATATGAGCAGCATCATATTGTACTATCGGTACATGATGAAAGGGCCAAAGCCATACAGGAAGCAAAGAAAACGGTATTTTTTAAAACCAATTCGATAAAAGGTGCCAATTCGCATATCGACGAAAAATATGGCATTGATGTAGACGATATTTATAAAATTGAAGATATTTTAAGCGATGAATCAAAACAGAAATACCATATCGCGATCAAACCGTCCTCAGGCAATTTACTTGAAGATGAGATCCATTTAGGTTATTTTAAGCTGGATAAGTTGTAATTATTTTCGTGCAAGGGTTTTTAACCACTTCACCAGATCTACAGCAGCCTTATCATTTTCAAAACCCATCTCTTTTGGCAAACGGCCATTAACGTATTCGTCGTACAACCATGGATCGGCAATTGCCACCACATTACCCTTGCCAAATTTGGTAGTGGCAATAACCGTTGCACCGGCTTTATTTTTTAATACTGGCTTAGCAGCCCCTTTGGTTTCAATAGCGCAAATATCTTTCATAAATATTTTTTGCGCCGTTTTAAACACCGGGTTATTTTTGATAACAATAGCGCCATCCTCAAAATGATTGTCATCAATAACATGATTTTCCATGTCATTGGTAAAATGCATGCCAAACACCTCTGCCAATTTATTAAAATGCGGCAATTCCACGTTGGCACTATCGTTGGCAAACATGACCAATACACCTCCTTGTTTTACCCAGGCAGCAATTTCGGCAATATCTGAAGCCTGAATATAATTTGGTTTCGGATTTTCCTTAGGCCGGTCGGGATCTACAATTAAATATACTTCGCTTCCTTTTAACCTGGCTGCAGTTGGTGCAGTTTCAAGCGAATCCAACTTAAATCCTTCCTTTTTAAATACACTGCCTAAAATAGAAAAACCACTCATTGCCCGCTCACCCCACAGATAATGAAACCGAACCTCTTTACCGTTCTTATCTTTACGGGTTTCACGATTGAAAAAATAATCTAAAGTAACTGTTTGTGCACTTGACTTGATAGAAGAAAAAATTAAAATGGAAAGTATGCAAGCCCTAAAAAGCATTTTCATAAATATATCAGGTTAATTGTAATCAACCAAAAGTATAAAATTTAACGATAACAAAACTGAAATGATGAGCGCATAAACATACTTTCAATCCTAAAACCGATTCTCCATCAAGCTAAACTGATGTAAAAAACAAAAATACTCGCCGCGGTTGAAGTGCTAAAATAGGTCAGAGCCAATGCATGTAATCTTGCTCTGTATCATTTTTTCTCTTGTTAACTTTAAGACGCTTTTTCAAAAAAGCCACTAAAAAGAATGTAATGATCAGAAAAGTAGCACCTACCTGCGCTATATTCTCCAAGTCGAGATCTGACATATTGTTTATCGTATAAGTTTAACCATTAATTTATCTTTAACTGTTCGCCTTTTGCCTCTATAGCTGCTGAACTACAGGCCATCAAGCCCTGCGGAACCTTTGGTGCTATCCAGGTAGATTTGGGCGGTAAAAACCCGCCCTTTTCTGCCACCGTTATAAATGCATCGGCGGTCATTGGAAAAAGTGAAAAACCAATTGCGTTTTCATCGCCTTCCAGTTCAGCAAGAAATTGCGCCCATTTGAAATCCGGGAAACAAATCAGCCTCTCGTCATCCTTGGGCTTATGAATACCCAGCACAGGAGCAAGAATGTAATCCTGTAAAATCACCGTATCGGGCACTGCAGACAACGCAGAAACGCCATTTAGATCCAGTTGATACCACTCTCCTCTAAAAAAGAGACCTATCCTATTTTTCCGATCGGGTTTGTAAGGCCTATTATTTGGAATTTTGGAGATATAATAATGTGTTTTCAGTTTTTCCATAAACGAGGAGCAAGAAGTATCTGTACCTGTAATCATTCTGTGAAAGGCACTAATGGAAATCATGTCAGCAGAAACCAATAGCGAACTGATCTGCTGAGGCCTGCTTTGCTGCAAAGCAAAGGTAGCTTCCAAACGGTGATGCCCATCGGCCAGATAAAGCGAGTTAACACTTTTAAATTTCTCAACAAATTGTTCAATCAGCTCTTCTTCCGGTACCTGATAAAGGAAATGGCCCATTTGCGACCATTCATTTTCCAAAGGTTTTCTTGTACGCACCACAAAATCGATCAGCGCATCTAAGGTTTTATCTTTTTTATGTACCAATAAAATCGGAGATTTCTGAATGGACTTACCTTTCCGATCGACCATAATCGACGCTACTTTTGATGATAAGGTTTCTTCATGCCTTTTAATGGTGTTTGCTGGTGTCAGACTAAGATCAATAGCCGTCCAAATTCCCCTCATCACACCGTTTTCACCACGGAACTCATAAATATAAATTGCAGGCAGATCGTTTAAAGCACATCCGAAAAGATTGAGCAGGTCTTCAAATGACGGCTGTTCATTTTTATGCAATTTATCGTTTGCCTGATCGGTAATCAATAGCTCAAACAGGTCTTTACCAGGCTGTAGTGCTTTTAATGGAGCGATTTTTATCATCTTTAATAGATTATTCGAGTTCAAGCGCTATCTTCCCGCTGTATTCTTTTTCAAAAGTGGCCATAGCTTCCACCAATACTTCAACACTTGATAGCGGAAGTGCATTGTAAAGCGAAGCCCTAAATCCGCCAACGGTTCTATAACCTTTTATGCCCACAATTCCCTGGTCTGCAGCAAATTTTAAGAAACCTGTTTCCACTTCTTTATTAACCGCCAAAAAAGTAACGTTCATCCGCGATCGATGTTCAACATCGACGGTTCCACAAAACAGTGGGTTTCGGTCTATTTCAGCATACAACAATTTTGCCTTTGCTATATTTTTTTGTTCAATTCCACTTACACCACCCTGATCTTTAAGCCACAATAAATTAAGCATGGCTACATATATCGAAAAAACCGGCGGGGTATTGTACATGCTCATATTATCTCGGAAGATCCGGTAATCTATCATGGAAGGAATTTCTTTTTTTGCCTGGTTGATAAACTCATTTTTAGCGATAACCAATGTCATACCGGCAGGACCCATATTTTTTTGGGCACCTGCATAAATGAGATCAAAATCGGTGATGTTGATTTCTCTTGAAAAAATATCGGATGACATATCGCATATGAGCGGTGCACCTCCTTTTGGGAAATCAAACATTTCAGTTCCCTCAATGGTATTATTTGACGTGCAGTGCAGGTATGCCACTTGCTTATCGTAATTAAAATCAACCGGGATATAGGTATAATCTTTATCTCCAGAAGAAGCAAACACCTCTACTTCACCAAACAAACGCGCTTCTTTAATGGCTTTTTGTGCAAAATACCCCGTATCCAGATAAGCCGCTTTTTTTCCTGTATCCAAAAAATTCATCGCAACCATAGCAAATTGCGTACTGGCCCCGCCCTGTAAAAACAGTATAGAATAGTGATCGGGAACAGCCAATAACTCGCGAACCAAAAGCTGGGCTTTAAGTACTACATCTTCAAATTCCGGCGACCGATGGGAAACTTCCAGGATAGATAAACCCATCCCCCGCCAATTGATTACGGCCCTGGCAGCTTGTTCCATTACAGATGGCGGCAATATACATGGGCCGGCACCAAAGTTGTGTTTTTTGTGCATAAAAGAAGAATATTCGGTTAGGATCAATTACACTGTAAAGATCAGTAGTCAAGAACATTATACGGCAACAACCTGTTTTTTTGGTAAAAATTATTTTTTACCCAACCCTCGGCATGCTAAAATTTGGTTTCACCTGTTCATTGGATAAACGAACAGAATATAATTTTTACTGATCCTCCGAAATCCTTAATATTATTGTAAAAAATACACTAAGTAGTTTTTTAAAAAAATATTAAAAATCAATTAAATACAACTTAATTTAACTATTTTTAAGCTTTACAAAAGCAAATAAAAATAAAAAAATTACACTAAGCATTAACATGCAACCTCCAAAAGTTGACCAGACAGATATCGAAATCCTTAACCTTTTACAACGTGATGGACTATTAACCTATAAAGAAGTTTCCGGAAAACTCAGGAAAAGCATGACCCATATTGTAGAACGAATTAAAAAACTGCGAACAAATGGTTATATTAAATCAACAGTTGCCCTGGTAGACATTGACAAATTGAGGTCACATTTTATCGCTTTTCCGCATATTCAACTTACCATGCATTCTGAAGATATTGTGAAAGCATTCAAGATGGAGATGGATAAATATCCCGAGGTGATGGAATGTTATCATCTTACCGGGCATTTTGATTTTATGCTTAAAGTAGCTATGCCCGATATGGTTTCTTATAACCATTTCCTGAGGGAGAATATCGGTTCTCTGGCTTATGTGGGTAACATACAGAGTTTTTTAGTACTGAATCAATCAAAAGCTGAAACCGCGTATGCGTTATAGTTTATTTGCCTTTAGATTATTTGCCATTTGTTAAGCGTGGGAGCATATGGTATCCGCATATCCCATTCCCCTCTCCCAGAGGGGTGTCCGCAGGACGGGGTGTTTTGGAAACATGTAAAGACATATCACCTGCCAGATGGTAACATCTGGCAGCACAGAAAAGGTGTTCGTGGCGGCAGATGTTACCATCTGCTGCTTCCAAGCTTTAATTACTGAATGATCTAAACCTGTCAGATGTTAACATTTGACAACACAAAAAACAGCGAACCTGGAATCCAACACTGTTTTTGAAATATCATCCTGAGTGCAACTAAGGAACTTTTATTGAATTATTATCTTTTAAAAGATTTGCTTCGCAGAGCCTCCTGGTTCTTCACTGCGTTCAGAATGACAACAGTTATGTGTTCTTTATGGAAATGCACATGGATATACCTGGTATTCAAACTTTGGAAACTGTCAAGCACTAACTGTTAATCCCCATAGCGTACAGAATAATATTTACCCCGAACTTCGTATTGTCTTCAGCTAAAAAACGTTTGTTCCTGAAATCATAATCCCACTCGCAACCATAATCTTTATTGCTGTACAATACGCCTATCCTGTTGTTAATGGTAATGGCCTTCAGGTAATCATGTACCAGATCATCACCCCAGCCATTCAGCTCAAAAGATGTTGTTGGCGGTCCCTTTTCAAACTTGAAGAAAGCATTGTAAATACCGTGGTTATTGGGGATTTTCTTTAAAGCCTGAGGCCCAAAAAGGTTACCCATCTGCGTTTCAAATGAGCGGGCAAACAAGCCATCAATATCGTGGTTGCAATCGTCAACAAAAACGAAGCCCCCGTTGTGTACATAGGTTTTAAAATTTAAGGCTTCCTGCTGTGTAAACTGAACCAGCTTATGTCCGCTTAAATAACAAAAGGGATATTTAAACACATCGTGACTGCTCAATTCAACAATTTTCTCTTCCTCATCTAATGGAATGGTAGTATACTCCAACAGCGAATTTAATAGATTAGACGGCATACGCTGATCAGTATCCCAGTCGCCTGAATTATATTTTAACCTCGCAAATGTAAATTTAGCTCTTCGCACAGCCTAAAATTACCTTCATTTTTGATTATTCGCGCTTTTTGCCCAAGTTATCTTGTAAATTTTTTGATATTCTTTCCACAAGTTTAAAACTATCTGTCAATATGAGCTATATTGATGCACAATATCATTGTATTAAAAAATCAACCATTTTGGAGCGTTCAGAAAACAACCTAAAAATATTGATCGATAAGATCTCCCTGTTAAAAAGCGAAATACAGAAAGTAATTGTTGGTCAGGATGTAATTATTGAAGAAATCCTGATTGCCTTGATGGCAGGCGGCCACTGTTTACTTGAAGGTGTACCGGGTTTGGCGAAAACTTTGATGGTAAGAACCCTATCGGAAGCGCTAGCTCTTTCGTTTAGAAGAATACAGTTTACGCCGGATTTAATGCCGACTGATATTGTAGGCACCGAGATACTGGAAGAGGACCATATCACCGGAAAGCGGTTCTTCAAATTTAATAAAGGGCCATTATTTGCCAATATTATTCTGGCTGATGAGGTGAACAGGACTCCGCCAAAAACCCAGTCGGCTTTATTAGAGGCCATGCAGGAATTTGAAGTAACCTATGGCGGACAAACTTACCCTTTAGATCGCCCATTTTTTATCCTCGCTACCCAAAACCCTATTGAACAGGCTGGCACTTATCCACTACCTGAAGCACAGTTAGACCGTTTCCTGTTATACATCAAGATTGGTTACCCTACCGCAGCAGAAGAAACAGAGATTTTAAGCAGCACCACAGGTAGCAAAAAGGCCACAATCAATCCGGTTATCGGTGCAGAAGAAATCAAAGAACTTCAGGCCATTACCCGTGAAGTAAGCATTAGCGATGACCTGATTACTTATGTCAGCGAAATGATCCGTGCTACCCGCCCTGACACCACGACGGTAAATTTCGTAAAGGAATGGGTACGCTGGGGAGCAGGTCCGCGTGCCGGGCAAGCCTTAATTTTAACTGCGAAGGCAAGGGCATTATTTAAAGGCCGGTATGCAGTGATTTTGGAAGATTTACAAACGATGGCTTATCCCGTACTGCGTCATAGGGTATTAATGAACTTTAAAGCAGAAGCTGAAAATGTTTCATCAGACAACGTAACCGACGAACTGATCAAGGCCATTTCGAAACCAAAAGCCAATATTTAATGAGTAAACTGCTCGATCCTAAAATATTGATGGCCATTAAAGACCTCTCCTTATCGGCAAAAATGACGATTGATGGTTTTATGAATGGCATTAACAAAAGTACCGTAAAAGGTGCAGGGTTGGAGTTTAGCCAATATAGAAGTTATCAGCCCGGCGATGATTTACGCTCGCTCGACTGGAAAATGTTTGCCCGGTCAGATCGCTATTATATTCGCGAATCGGAAGTGGAAACCAATATTGCCGTGCGTATATTAATAGATGCAAGCGCCTCGATGAGCCATAGTGATGGCGATTTTAGTAAAATAGATTATACCCGTTATCTCACGGCTTCTTTAGCTTACCTGGCCAGTTTACAGGGCGACGCCGTTGGCTTATACGTATTGAAAAGTGCGGGCATCTATGCTATGGCAGCGAAGCAGGATTACCAGCATTTGGCCAGGTTGTTTTATCAGCTGGAGCAGATTAAAGCTGAAGGCCACTTTACCAAACCCATTCATTATACCGAATTATTTGCCAGCACTCAAAAACGCGAATTGCTCATTTTTGTGACCGATCTTTATCAAACTAATGATGAGATTATTAAATTGCTGGACACCTTAAGTACACTTCGGCACGAAATTGTAGTTTTTCACGTGTTAGCCAGGAATGAACTTGAGCTGGATTTTAAGGACTATAGCACTTTTGAAGACCTGGAAACAGGCGAAACGATTCAGATTGACCAGGAAAAAGCAAGACAGCGCTATAAAAGTAAACTTGCAAATTATTTAGCCGAAACCAGAGCTAAAATGCTCGACAGAAGAATTTTTTACCGCACCATTTCTACCCATGAACCTTTAGATGAGGCTTTAAGAGATTTTTTAAAACAAAGAAGTAAACTAAGAATTTAAACATTGCATTTTCTATCTCCCATAGGTTTATTGGCACTGGCCGGACTAATTGTTCCGCTCATTATACACCTGTGGAATGTTAAACAAGGCAAAACGCTTAAAATTGGCAGCATTGCACTGCTTGGTGAAAGTTCGAAGGCGAGCGCTAAAAGCTTTAAAATCAATGATTGGTTATTATTCTTACTTCGCTGTTTGCTCTTGGGAATACTGGCTTTTTCGCTTGCAAAACCATATTTGAAAAAAATAATCCCGACTGAAAAGAAAACCGGCTGGATTTTGCTTGATAGCGCTACTTTTAAAGAGGTTTTCAAATCAAATAAAAATACAATCGATTCACTGCTCAACAAGGGTTATGAAATCCATGATTTTAATGTAGGTTTTAAAGCATTAACGTTAAAAGACACTGCTGAACATCAATCTGAAAAGTTCGATAATATTGACTATAGTGATTTACTTCATGCTGCTAATCAGTTTATCCCTGCAGGTGCGAGCGTTTATCTCTTCGCCGATCGGCGCTTGACCCGTTTTGGAGATGAATTACCAATCCTTCATTACCAATTGAACTGGATCCCATTAAATCAAACCGATACCCTAAGAAGTTGGATTGCCGGATATGCCGGGAAGAAATATGAAGCAAAATCGAATCCATCCAATACCACCTACCAGGATTTACATTCAGGAGACGAAGTACCTATAAAAATTGCCATACATCAGGCTTCCGGAACTCCAGATGGAAAATATGTTATTGCAGCCTTAAAGGCAATTGGCAGTTTTACCGACCGGAAAATCGTCATCAATCCGCCCGCAGAAAAAGCTGACATCGGTTTTTGGCTATCAGCTGATGCAGTAGCTGCAAATTTTAAATCTTCCATTACAACAAATGGAACCTTATTTCAATATGAAAACGGGAAGATAATTGAAGAGCCTTCCTTTATCAAACTGGATGGCCACCATATTAAATTGAGTAAAAGAATGGCTTCGCCGGGTAGCGCTGAAAAAATATGGACGGATGGTTTTGGAAATGCTATTTTAACAGAAGAAAAAACCAAAAATTTACATATTTTCCACTTTTACAGTCGGTTTAATCCGCAGTGGAATGATTTGGTTTGGGATGGTTTGTTTGTAAAAGCATTAATGCCAATGGTAATCAGTACAGAAAACACCGCAGAATTTGGCTTTGAAAACAACGCTGTCGATCAGCGACGTCTATCTGCCAGGCGAACCGTTGCCTTTCAACCCGGCGACATCCAATCCACTTCAAAAAATACTCAGAATGTGCTGCTTCAACCTTTATTCTGGGCAGTTGCCTTATTGATCTTTGTTACCGAACGGATTTTATCATTCAGAAAAAAACCAGCTGATGTTAAACACTGAAGGTAGAAATTGGATCACCAATTTAAGGATAAAATGGATTAGCTTTTATCTGATTGGCATGGTTTCCATTGCCCTGGCCACTGCTTTGGTTTTATCGTTTATTTGCGTTTACCCGCTGCATTATTCTCCATGGCTTTTTGCGATTATTTTCCCTGTTGTACTCGGCATTTTATTGTACATCAAACCGATTTGGAGAACCACCGATCAGGATATCACGCGTTTTCTAAATAACCGATATCCCGAGCTGGAAGAAAGCGCCGATCTGCTGCTGCAAAACGAGGCTGAATTATCCCTACTGCAACAATTGCAACGCAGCAAAATCGAAAACATCATTCCTAAACTAGCGCAGCCAAAAGAACCTTTAAAGAAATTATATGCTGGCTTGCTCATCCTTTTAGCAGGCTTACTGATCAGTTTTGCAATTACTCAGATCCCATTACGCCATAATGATTCTTTAAAAGATCGCGAAAAGGCGAATCAAATTCTGCCGATCGAAGAAAATATACCTGCAGAAATCTCCGATTTCAGCGCCACCGTTATTCCGCCACCTTACACCGGAAAAGGAGAAAGGAATCAAAAGCAGTTAACCATTACTGCCGAGACCGGTGCCCGGATAGATTGGAAAATAGAAACGAATATTGGCATCAAAAAGTTGAGCCTTGTTTTTAACAATACTGAAATTATTCCATTAAAGGCTTTGAACAAGGCAAATACACGATGGACTGTCAGCAAAACCATCAGCAAATCTGGTTTTTATCAGCTGGATCTTGATGGTAAAAAATCAGATCTCTACCAGGTTGAAGCGATTCCAGACCTAGCGGTTACGATCAAAATTATCCAACCAAAACAGCACACCACAATCGACATTGGTCAGCCACAAAAAATCAATCTAAAAGTATTGCTTACTGATGATTATGGCATTAACGATGCTTTTATATCGGCTACCATGGCCAGCGGCAAAGGTGAGGGTGTGAGTTTTACCGAGAAAAAACTATCATTTGACACCAATTTTGGCAATAGGAAGACTATCGCACTGGAAAAATTGATTGATTTGAAAAACCTGGGCATGAAACCAGGCGATGAACTTTACTTTTTTATCAAAGCAATGGACAACCATGGCCAATCGAGCCGTTCGGATGTGTATTTCGTTTCCATTGTAGACACCACTGAATTAATGAGTTTAGCTGGAATGACAAACGGTGTTAACCTGGTTCCTGAATATTTCAGAAGCGAAAGGCAGATCATTATTGATACCGAAAAATTATTGAAAGAACAATCATCGATACCTGTACAAACTTTTAAAAACAAAAGTAATGAAATAGGTATTGACCAAAAGCTTTTGCGCCTGCGTTACGGGCAGTTTTTGGGCGAAGAAAATGAAACTGAAATTGGTGGAGACCATGATGATCACGATGGCCATACAGAACACAAGGCTGAGGGTGAAAAATTTGGTGATGTAACCGGCATTATGGACAAATACGCCCATAAACATGATATTGCAGAAGACGCTACTTTTTTTGAACCTGAAATAAAAGCACAATTAAAAGCTGTTTTAACTGAAATGTGGAATGCTGAACTGCGTTTGAGAACTTATAAGCCACAAGAAGCTTTGCCTTATGAATATAAAGCGCTCAGGTTACTGAAAGATCTCCAACAGAAATCACGGGCTTATGTGGCCAAAACAACCGTAAAAACGGCAGCATTAAAACCCGAAAAACGTTTAAGTGGTGAACTGGATAAAATTACCCAGCCCTTGCAAAAAATGACCTTTGAGCAAAAGGAAAAGAGAATTGCCACACTCAAGATAGCACTTGCAAGGTTGGAAAGCAGAAAAACAGGCAGGAAATTTACTGAACAAGATCAGTTCTTACTTAACCAGACAGAAAAATACCTGATTGGCGCCGCAGCAGATCATCCTGCTACTTATTTAACTGCACTTAGCAGTTTAAGGAAGTTAAGCACAGGCAATAAACTGATAATTAATGATATAGACCTGGTGCAACGAGCCATACAAAAAATGATCGGTCCCGAAGGTGCAAAACCACAGATGCAAAATGCCGGTGCAGCCTCGGCTCTGTATCAGAGCTATTTTAAAAACCTCAATAAAACAGACAGATAGCTATGGAATTTAAATATATCGCTATACTGGCTGGGCTGTGTTTACTGGCTTTTTTACTTTATAAAGAGACACACAGGTTTAATAAAGCAAGATTGATCTGGCGGATTTTGGCTAATATTATTGCGGTAAGCTGTCTTGTGCTTTTAATTGTACCCATCAGGTACAAAACGAGCAGGCCACAAAATACAGACGAAGTTATTTTAATCACCCAGGGCATTCATCCGGATTCGACTACCAACCTAAAGGGGAAGAAATACGCACTTTCCTCCGCGAACCTGAAAAACACAAATGTTATAACCATTCCAGATCTTCCTTATTTCCTAAAATCAAATCCAAATATCCGGAAACTGAAACTTTATGGCTATGGGTTAAACAAAGCCGAATTAGTGCAACTAAACGGGTACCGGGTCAGCTTCCATCCTGCTGCAAATCCCACCGGAATCATCGCTGCCAACTGGCCTGGCAAATTAAAAACAACCGAAGTATGGCAGGTTCAGGGTACTTACCAGAACTCAGGAACGGAGCCGGTTAAACTTTTGCTCAAAGGCTTAGGCAAAACCGTAGATTCAATCGAAATCGGTGCAAAATCGAATAAAACCTTTTCCTTTAAAACTACGCCAAAACACACAGGAAAAGCTGTTTATGAACTGGTTAGTTTGCAGAAAACCGATACACTGGCAAAAGAACCGGTTCCGATGCAAGTTGTTGATGAAATACCAATGAAAGTATTGATCATGGCCTCTTTTCCAGATTTTGAGTATAAATTTCTAAAAAACTGGCTCTATCAAAATCAATATCCTGTAGCTTTCAGAAGTCAGATCAGTAAAAACAAATATGCCTTCGATTTTCTCAATCTTGATAGTTTAAACCTGACAAGGATCAATAGCCCATCCTTAAAAAAATTCGACATCCTGATTATTGATGAAGAAGAATTAGCTGCTATCAGTCCTGATGAAAGATCATCAATAGCGCTTGCGGTTAAAAACGGACTGGGTTTATTGATCAGAGTGGCTAATTTAAAAGCTTCAACAACACTTGGCAGCAGGTTTAGCAGATTTGAATCACCCGCCCTGAAAGGGAAACTGCTCAATTTAAAACTTACTGAAGATAATTCTAAACTTACTGCCTTACCAATTGAACAAGGATTATTTTTAAAGCCTGAATATAAAGATCAGCCTCTTATTGTAGATGCCAGTGGAAAAACACTGGTCAACAGTAATATCGACGGTTATGGCAAAGTACTGGCTTCTACACTTTCGTCTACCTTCCACTGGTTACTTTCGGGGAAAAAAAATGATTATGCCGCCTATTGGTCAGCACTTTTAGCCAGCGCGGCAAGAAAAAGAAATAATACGCTAACCGTCGACATTTTTCCTCAATTCCCTGCAATTAATCAAAAGATGAAGATTATCGCAGATCTGGCAGCATCCGGCCAGGTACCAACATTAAAAATCGATAGCATTTTACTCAGTCCACGGCAAAACATGGTGCTTCCTTTCCAGTGGGATGCTTTTTACTGGCCTCAAAAACCAGGCTGGATTTATCTGGAAGTAAATCAAAATGTTGAGCCCATATACATTTATAAAAAAACCGATTGGCAAGCGCTCAAAAACCAGCAAAAGCTGGATGAAACACATCAGTTTATAAAAAACCTGAACACGACAGGAACTAAAAGCAAAGTAGCAGACGTCGTTTTAGAAGAAGAGGTTTCGATTTGGTGGTTTTTTATCAGTTTTTTACTGGCTGCTGCCTTTTTATGGTACGAAGCCAGGATTTTGGCTGGTTAAGAATTTGTTTAGCTGCCAAACGCTGTGAAGGATCTGCCCTATCTGTGGTTAAGAACACTTTCCCTATAAAATCTCCCCCCATTCTGCTTTTGAAACTAAAATGTTATAATCAAATTTCCATTTTTAGCCACACAATTGGCTATATTGAAATCGTAAACTAACTAAACTCGACCAATTGAAAAGAAAAGACTTCCTCTATTTATCCGGAATGGGTATGGGTGCCCTGCTTCTGTCCGACCTTTCTGCTTTCGGAACTCCGATAGACCCTTTACAGGCCTTAGACGGAGTAGATGTAAAAATTAAAAAAGAACTGGCAGATGTTGCACTAAATGCAGCAAAATCAAAGGGTGCAAGTTATGCTGATATCCGCATCGGGCGTTATCTTAACCAATTTGTGGCCACTCGTGAAAAACGGGTTCAGGGTGTAGCCAATACTGAATCGTATGGCGTGGGCATCCGTGTGTTGGTTAATGGTTGCTGGGGTTTTGCCGCTACAAACAATGTAACTAAAGATGCCATTGCCAAAGCAGCTGAACAAGCAGTTGCGGTTGCAAAAGCCAATGCCAAAATACAGGGTGAACCGGTTCAACTGGCGCCCCAAAAAGGTTATGGAGAGGTAAGCTGGAAAACCCCCATTGAAATTAATGCCTTTGAAGTGCCGGTAAAAGAAAAGGTAGACCTGCTTTTAAATGTTAACGATGTGGCCATGCAAAACGGCGCCAATTTTGTAAATTCCGTCATTTTCGCGGTTAATGAGCAAAAATATTTCGCTTCTACCGATGGTTCTTACATCGATCAGGACGTGCACCGCATTTATCCCACTTTTAACGTCACCAAAGTCGACCGCGAATCGGGTAAATTTAAAACCCGTAACGCATTAAGTGCTCCTTCTGGCAAGGGTTACGAATACATGCACGCGCGACCTGAAGATAAAGTTACCGGTATTGTTACGCGCTATAAAGGCCGTTACGATATGCTCGAAGATGTAAAGGAAGCAGCCCGTGTAGCTACAGAAAAAGTAAAAGCAAAATCCGTTGAACCAGGCAAATACGACCTGGTTTTAGATCCTTCGCACCTATGGTTAACCATTCATGAATCGGTTGGACATCCGACAGAATTAGACCGCGTTTTAGGTTATGAAGCCAATTATGCCGGAACGAGTTTTCTGACCTTGGATAAATGGGAATCGAAAAAATTCAAATTTGGCAGCGATAAAGTAAACATTGTGGCCGATAAAACGCAGGTTGGATCGTTAGGTGCTGTAGGATATGATGATGAAGGTGTAAAATGCAAAAAATGGGATCTGATCAAAGACGGCATTTTGGTCAGTTACCAGGCCATCCGCGATCAGGCACATATTATTGGTTTAACCGAATCGAACGGCTGCTGTTACTCACAAGGCTGGGATGATGTTCAGTTTCAGCGTATGCCAAATGTTTCACTACAGCCGGGCAAAGAAAAACTAAGTGTGGATGAGATGATCAAAAATGTTGAAAAAGGCATCTACATCATCGGCGATGGAAGTTTCTCTATTGATCAGCAACGTTATAATTTTCAGTTTGGCGGACAGATTTTCTACGAAATTAAGCAAGGCAAAATTGTAGGTATGCTTAATGATGTAGCCTATCAGGCCAATACACAAGAATTCTGGAATTCTTGTAATGCCATTTGTGATGAAAGTGATTACCGTTTGGGTGGCTCGTTTAACGATGGAAAAGGCCAGCCCTCTCAAAGCAGTGCTGTTTCGCATGGCAGCGCCACCACCAGGTTTAATGGAGTTAATGTTATCAATACAGCAAGAAAAATATAATTATGGCCATATTAAGTAAAGAAGAAGCCCAGGCGATATTAAAAAAAGTAATCGGTTATTCGAAAGCCGATTTTTGTGAGGTAAGTTTAACCGGCGCTGATGGAGGTAACATCCGTTATGCCCGTAATGCCGTTTCTACCGCAGGCCAGATCAGTACCATGAGCTTAGGCGTAAGTTCCACTTTTGGAAAGAAAACCGGTTCTGCAACTATCAATGAATTCGATGATGCCTCTTTGCAAAAAGTAGTAAAAAGAGCAGAAGAGCTGGCCATGCTGGCGCCAGAGAATCCCGAATTTATGCCACCCCTAGGTCCACAAACCTTTGCAGAATCGAATACCTATAATGATAAAACAGCTGCTATTACCCCAGATACCCGGGCTGAAATGGTGGGTAAAAGTTTGAGCGTATCTAAAGCTGCGAACCTGGATGCTGCTGGTTTCCTTGAAAATGCTACCCGTTTTAATGCCATTATGAACTCGAAAGGTTTGTTTGCTTATAATAAGGGAACAAATGTTTCCTTTTCTGTTACGGTAAGAAACAAACAGGGAACAGGTTCTGGTTATGTAGAGCAGGATTTTAATGATCTGGATAAAATGGATACCCTTGCACTCAGTAAAATTGCGGCAAGCAAAGCCAATGGCTCGGCAGGCGCAAAAGCCATTGAGCCAGGCAAGTATACTGTAATTTTAGAGCCACTTGCTGCCAGCGATATTATTGGCAATATGTTTAGGGGCTTTGATGCCCGCAGTGCTGATGAAGGCCGTAGTTTTATGAGCAAAAAAGGCGGCGGTACACGTTTAGGCGAACAATTATTCTCCGAAAATGTGAATATCTATTCTGACCCGATGAATGCTGAAATTCCATCTGCTACATTTACCGGAGAAGGTTTGCCGGTAACCAGAACGCAATGGGTAGAAAAAGGAGTGGTGAAAAACCTGTCTTATTCGAGATACTGGGCCGCGCAAAAAAATGTCAAACCACTTCCTTTTAGCCGCAGCATGATCATTGAAGGAGGCAATCAATCATTGGAAGATTTAATCAAGAGCACGGAAAAAGGAATATTGGTAACACGCTTCTGGTATATCCGATCAGTAGACCCGCAAACCTTATTATTGACCGGCTTAACCCGTGATGGTACTTTTTACATTGAAAATGGCGAGATCAAATTCCCGATCAAGAATTTCAGGTTCAACGAAAGTCCTGTTATTATGCTGAACAATGTAGAAGCTTTGGGCAAGCCGGTGAGAACCGGAAGCGGATTGATCCCACCCATGAAAATCAGGGATTTTACGTTCACTTCATTATCAGACGCGGTTTAAGTAGTGTCGTCCTCGACTGAAGTGCAACGGAATGGAGAGATCTATAACAGTAAATCTCTTTAAATAGATTTCTCCATTTCGCTACCGATGAAAAATCGGCAGCTACAGTCGAAATGACGATATTTTTTAAGAATAATACCAATTTAACAACCACCATTCCCTCAGAAGGTCACCCTGAGCGGAGTCGAAGGGCATAAGTTAAATCATCTCGACTGAAGTGCAACGGAACGGAGAGATATATAACAGTAAATCTCTTTAAATAGATTTCTCCATTTCGCTACCGATGAAAAATCGGCAGCTACAGTCGAAACGATATTTTTTAAGAATAATACCTATTTAACTACCACCATTCCCTCAGAAGGTCACCCTAAGCGGAGTCGAAGGGCATAAGTTAAATCGTCATCTCGACTGAAGTGCAAAGGAACGGAGAGATCTAATCGTTGAATCAACTTAATAGATTTCTCCATTCCACAACCGATGAAAAATTGGCAGCTGCAGTCGAGATTACACCCTTTTTTTATTAATAAATAATCCAAAAATTGAGAAGAAGAGATTTCCTGTACATGACGGGTGTTGGCCTTACCGCCGGTATGATGCCAAATATCCCGACCTTCGGCAAAATGATTTCTGTTGAAGAATCTTTAACGCCTGTTGATGTTGCTTTAAAGAAAAAAATGGCCGATGTTGCGCTCAATGCAGCCAAAAGCAAAGGTGCCACTTATGCTGACGTTCGTATAGGGAGGTATTTGAACCAGGTTGTGGCCACCAGGGAAACCCGGGTAGAGAACATTTCCAATTCTGAATCCTATGGGTTAGGTGTTCGCGTGATTGCAAACGGAAGCTGGGGTTTTGCCGCAACAAACAACATGGACGACAGCAGCATTGCCAAGGCTGCTGAAGCGGCCGTGGCAATAGCTAAAGGAAATGCCAGATTAATGGAAGAACCTGTAAGACTAGCCGCGCAAAAGGGTTTTGGCGAGGTAAGCTGGAGAACACCTATTGAAATCAATGCCTTTGAAGTACCCATTGCCGACAAAGTTGATCTCCTCTTAAATGTAAATAGCGAGGCCATGAAAGGTGGCGCTAAATATATCAGCTCCAATCTCTTCATGGTCAATGAACAAAAATATTTTGCCTCTACTGACGGATCCTACATCGATCAGGATATCCACAGGATATGGCCAACCTTTACCCTGACCAAAACAGATTCTGCCAGCGGCAAGTTCGAAACCAGAAATGCTTTAAGCGCACCAATGGGTATGGGTTTCGAGTACCTGAAGCCCAAAGATGAAGAAAAGATAAAAGGCGGGCCGGTTACCATGTACAAAAAACGGTACGATATGCTAGAAGATGTGCGCGAAGCTGCAGTACATGTTAACGAGAAATTAAAAGCGAAACCCATAGCACCAGGTAAATACGACCTGGTTTTAGATCCGTCACACCTCTTTCTAACCATACATGAATCTGTCGGCCATCCCACAGAACTCGATCGCGTTTTAGGTTATGAAGCCAATTATGCCGGAACCAGTTTCCTGACATTGGATAAGTGGGAATCAAAAAAATTCAACTTCGGCAGTAAAGAAGTGAATATCATCGGCGACAAACTGGAACCAGGGTCGTTAGGTGCAGTAGGCTATGATGATGAGGGCGTAAAATGTGGTAAATGGGACATCATTAAAGATGGAATTTTGGTAAATTATCAAACCATCCGCGATCAGGCGCATATTTTAGGACTAAAAGAATCGCAAGGTTGCTGTTATGCCGACAGTTGGGACAGCATCCAGTTTCAGCGAATGCCCAACGTATCATTGGCGCCTGGAAATACGGCATTAAGTGCAGCCGACATGGTTAAAAATGTAGAAAAAGGTATTTATATGTTTGGCCGGAACTCTTACTCTATCGACCAGCAGCGTTATAATTTTCAGTTTAGCGCACAGCTGGCTTATGAGATTAAAGAAGGCAAAATTGTTGGCATGTTAAAAGACGCGGCCTATCAGGCCAATACACAGGAATTCTGGAATTCATGCGTACAGCGCTGCGACAAAAACGATTATCGCCTGGGTGGGACATTTTCGGATGGTAAAGGTCAGCCAGGGCAGGTAAGCGCCGTTTCGCATGGTAGCGCAACCACACGTTTTAATGGCGTTAATGTAATTAATACCGGCAGGAAGCTGGGGTAGATTTATCGCTGACAGATATAGACTGACTTTAAACGATCTTTCGCTGCACTCAGGATTGAAAATTGAGAAATAGCATTAGAATCTGCGATTGAATAGCTATGCTTTTCATACGCATCCTTTACACGAAACCCCCCTGCTGTTATTCTGAACGCAGTGAAGAATCCTTCTATAGGGTAGTAAATTACATTAGAAAGATCCTTCTTTGCGCTACCATTGACGTTATTTTGTAATCACCTGTTAATGAGCAGAATGCGACGTCATGCACTTCCGTATAGCTAGGCCATAGCACCGTATCACCGTTCTCCTTAAAACCGGCCTAATAAATTTTTCGGACTGCACTGTTCTAGCCATAGCACTGGCTTTGAAAGAAAAATTTTCAGCCGGCATTTTTTGTTACTTTTTGATGCCAAAAAGTAAGAGCCCTTCGGCGGCGGTGAGCCGAGGCAAGAATTGTGCGAAGGAAAAAACGTCAATCATATTGATTTTTATATCATAAATTATCCCTCAGGATAACAATTTAAAACAGGATACGCAATGGTATAAAAATACTCCTTTTGTTATTTCGGTTCCTTTCTATTATCAATCGCAGTATCAAAAGTCTTATTAAACTCACCCTTTACCCATTGTACTTTACCGAAATCCTTTATCTCTGGTGCAATGATGTAATTTCCGGTCTCGCTATCCAGGATCACAACCATGTTAGTGGCATTTACTTCCGTACGGTACCTTCCGCCCGTTTGATCCTGACTATTTTTAAAACTGATGGCGGTAAACATAATGCCAGCGCCAAAAAATCCCAATAAAAGGGATTTTGAATCCAATGTAATTTTCATATTCTAAAGATTTATTTGTGTGTGAAATCAAATTAATGATTTTAATTCACGCATTTTAATTCTATCAGAAATATTGCATCACTTTTTACTACATGTTAAACAGAATATAAGTTAAAGCTGCTGAAGCCATAACAATAATCAATAGTTTTATCAAAAATTTTTGAATGGGATTTTGGTTGTCCCCTACATGTTCAGAAATGATATCTTTGATCTCCGTATCCCTGCTTCGCTGCATCACATTGCCGGTAACCTCAGAGCGGATCAACTTTTCCACATAATCTTTACTTTCTGCCAACCCCGAACCTGTGGCATCCTTATAATGCTTAATGGCGTTTAGTTTATTGCCCTGATTTAAAATAGCCAATAGCTCAGCGTCCAGATTGCCGAGATTGGTTATTTGTTGCTGTACTCCGCCTTCTAAGGCATCTACATAATCTTTAGCTTCTTTTAAACCGCATTTACTCTGATCTTTAATTATTTTGACAGCTGCCACTTTCTGATCCCTTGCGAGGAATAATAAGGCTTGTTGTTTTGTTTCGGGACTAACATTAATCATCACTTTTAATTTAGCAAAATGTATTCCGAAAAACGAGATTTCTACCGTGCTTTTGTCACTCCGCTACGCTGTTTAAATATCAGCAGCCAACAGATCTTACTTTCATTCTGAACGAAGAATAATGTTTCATAATAATCCGTCTGTTTTAAAAGTGGTATCCAAGGAAAGAAAAAGATAGGTTTCGACTTGGTCTAAAGAATATGTGTGTACACAAAACCAATCCTGATTAAATTATTTTCTGATAAAATCTTCCACCACAGCAGCGCTTGCCACAATAACCACAATATTTTTGTCTGCCTGCAAAACCTGGTCGATATATTTGCATACCTAATCAAATTTCTTTTATACCACGCGACGCCAGATCCGGGCCAAAAAACCAGCTTCAGCACTTATTCTATTAGTACATGAAATATAAAACTCCTTATTCAAACGGTATTCGCCTGTTAAAATCAACGTTTTGCAATGACAGCGTAAACAATGCCAAGTAGAAGGGCGAGTAAATTGTACGATACCGGAACGAGGATGCTTCTTAAAATCAAAGCGATTTTACGATAGTTAAAGGCCGAAAAAAACTGATAATAAAACCAAATGCTATAGAAAAGACCTAAAAAGCTTAATACGCCGAAGTATAGAAATAACAGCACCTGGGTATTGTGATAGAATATGGTCAGGACCGAAACAAGCAGACCTATAATCATTTCTACAATTACACGGTACGAGTTTAAAACCAGGTGTTCTGAGAAGTTAAGCTTCGCTTTTCGAAACCAGATTAAACTGAAGCACGAATAAACAGGAATTGTGATAATGAGTACTAGTTTGGGATAATGAGAAATAAATTTCTCGAGATCGTTCATCATTGCTTTGCCACTCTTAGGCATCAGATCGGACATATTGCCATGTGCATAGGGCGCTATGAGACCTGATACCGTCAGAATGAGCAGGATGAGCGTAATAAAACTAAAATAAGGAACCCTTTTGCCCTGAATGTATTCGCGGACACTGTGACCCGGCCGGGTGAACAGGCTTTTAAGGGTAAATAAAATGCCTTTGTCTACATGCCAAACCCCGTGAATAAAGTCATGTTCAATAAAGTGTTTGATGGAATAACGATGTGTAGTAGACTTTTGCCCACAGTTTGCACAGTAATTCTGCATCACCGGAGCGCCACAATTCAGGCAATCTGTTGACATGGCTGGCTATGATTTGGCGTTTCTGTTTTTAAGTTCAGTATTAATCTGCGACAAGCTGATAAAAGCTGGCAATAATGTTAGCGAACTGCAAAACGGAACGATCATCAGTACTTTGGGCATGTTAGATGAAAAGGCCAGATAGATGATAATTGCAGTAGCAACGAGCAATACTAGGCCAAGCCCAAGCAGTGCACCCTGCAAACTTTTTTTCTTTTTATACAATTCTTCTACAGGTATTGCCGAAATGGAAGTTTCCTTTTTCATATCGTTTGCTCAGATTAATGTAGTTTGGGTCTTGCAGAGCGCTTCATCATTCTTTTACCAATCGCCCCGACTAGACAAATATACAACATATCACCAATTGGTGATAAAAATATTTAAAATGATTATGTAATTTTCCCGTTGGTTATTTATATGATATGGAAGAGGAAACAGAAGCCAAACCGATTAGGAACAAAGAAAAAAGCAAACAGAAATTTTTATATGCGGTAGAAAAAATACTGCATACCAAAGGTTTTTCAGGCCTAAAGGTCAATGATATTGCACGTACTGCAGGTTTGGACAAAAAATTAATCTATAATTATTTTGGTGGGAAGGACGGTCTGATTGATGAATACATCCGATCACAGGATTTTTGGAGCAATGTAAAAGATGAATCGGGTGGAGCTGTGATAAAAGATGGAGGAAAAAAATTTTCTAAAGACATGCTTCTCTCTCAATTCGATTACGTTTTCAAGAATAAAAATATCCAGAAAATTCTGCTTTGGGGATTATTAGACAACCGTAGATCCTTGAAAAAACTGGCGAACGATCGCGAAGAAAACGGAGCGCGCTTATTTGAAGGCATTACTGATCCTCATTTCGAGAAAAATGCCAAAAGATACCGGGCCATTATTGCATTGCTGATTTCGGGAATTTACTACCTTGACATTTACGCCACCACGAACGACTGTACATTTTGTGGATTGGACCTTAAAAGTGCAGATGGACGATCGGAAATTGAAAATGCCATCTCGTTTTTGATCGATAAAACTTATGAGTAAGAAAATGGAAGAAAGGTTAGATACTTCCTTTCCATTTTCTTCTTGAAGGCATAACTTGTTATCAACCTTATAACAGGCTATAATAGCATCATTAAATTTACGACGTTATTAATTTGCTTAGCAACCACCTTTGCGGGGTAAGCGTTTAAAAATTACCTTATTATCCCGTTCTACATATTCAGCAGATACTATTGGATATGAATACTTAGGTGCGTATGACATATTACGGCTTCTGACCATGATCTTATCGTTAATTTTTATGCTATGCAATTGTGCAAGTTGAGACTTTTCTGCCTCAAAATTTACAATGTAATCGGCACCATTGATGCGGGCCATTACACCGAACCCTAATCTTGATCCCGGCGGAAGCGTTAATGCCGTTACCACGGCTTCCATATCTGTAAATTCACTTATATCTTTTCTTATCTTAGCAGCACTGGCATGTACATTTTTTCCTGTAGGTGAGGATTCCCATTTTTTAAATTTAATACCATCAGGGCTAACCTCCCATTTTTTCTTCTCTGCATCTCTTTGAGCAGCAGAAATGGGTTTTGAGCTGAGCCTTTTACTTTCATTTTTAATTTCACGATTAGCAAATACTAATCCGCTTACCACCACCAGCGGCAAAATCAGCGCATACATCATTTTGTTCCTCTTTTTTGCAGGTTTGATCATCATCGATCTATCTGCTGATAAATCAGATTTGTTTAAGGCTTTTTGTTTATTTTCCATATCTTTTTAAAAATTAATGAAACAAACTTACTTTGATATTTATCCGTCGGAAGAAGCAGGATTGTAAATAAAAATGTAAACTTTGTAAATAAAACATTGACATTATGCAACTTAGTCAAAACCTCTTCACGGGTAAAGGCATGTACCTCTTTGGTGCATTATTGCTTTTATCTTTCATCATGATTTTTGCAGCTTTCAGTATTTCGGATAATGATGATTTTCATCTTTCAAGAAGAGAGGTCTTATTTCGTCGCATCGGAGATGAACTACTTTTACAATCGGGCGATAGTATATCCAGGGTGCTTCCGATAAAAAAGGTTGCGGAAAATGAATATCAAATTCAGTTTGAGCATGAATTTAGTTTCAACCCCATCACCCTGGTGAATACGACTAAACGTTTGCTAGCAAATGATCCAATGACAGATGACTACGTGGTTAAAGTACTGAATATTAACGATTCAAGCACTGTTTATGGCTACGCAATAGCCCACAACAAGAAAGATGAAATTATAGCCTGCATAGGAAGAAAACAACCAAAAGCACAATATATGATCAACATTCAACTGAAACCTACAGGCATAATCACCAAAAAGAATGGGTATCTGCTCGGCAGCCTGCCATTTTTAGCTTTTGTTGGCTTTATTTTCATCAGATCGGTTAAGCCCAGAAAGACTTCCCCCAATGATGATGAACATAACGACCTGATGACTTTAAGTTCAGTTCTGTTTGATGCTAAAAACCGTAAGCTCACCCTAAATGAAGACACAATAGCGTTAACTGGTACGGAAACAAGATTACTGCTCATCTTTGCCCAGTCTCCTAACGAAACCATAGAGAGAAGCCGGCTGCAAAAAGAAATATGGGAAGATGACGGGATTATTGTTGGCCGTAGCCTGGATATGTTTATATCAAAACTGAGAAAAAAACTGGCACCTGAGCCAAACATCAATATTACTGTGGTCCGCGCTAAGGGATATAAGCTTGAAATTAAGGGTTAAACAGAAAACGGTGATAAGAAAGCGATATCATATTATAAAAAAACAGGACTAGATTTGATATACAAAACTAGTCCTGCTATTTAATTACTGGAATTTCTTTTCAAATTAATACCTGACGTTATTCGTCAAAACTGATCAATGCCTTGATCAGCGATTCATTTGCCTGGAGCAAATGATTAAACTTTTCTTTTACTTCCGTAAATGGTACATTATGGGTGATAAAATCCATCGGTTTAACCAGCCCTTGTCTAATGCAATCAATCACATAGGCAAAATCATGCGGCAAGGCATTTCTACTGCTCATCAGTACCGCTTCACGCTTATGAAACTCAGGATGTATAACCTCAATCGTACCTTTCTGAAGGCCTATCATGATAAATTTACCGGTATGTGCCAAAAATTTGAACGCATTATTAATGGCATTTAAGTTTCCGGTACAATCAATTACCACTTTCGCCATTTCTCCATCGGTAATTTTTGATAGCTGCTCTACAGCATCGGTTTTTAATGGATTTATGGTGTATGTGATACCGAAACGCTCGCTGCAAAAAGATAACCTGTTATCATTTACATCAATAACGATAACCTCAGCTCCACTTATTTTGGCAAAGGCAATAGTCCCCAAACCGATAGGTCCGGCGCCGAGTATCACCACGGTGTCGCCTTTGTTCAACTGTGCCAGGCCAACGCCATGCGCTCCAATGGCCAATGGCTCTATCAGCGCAAGTTCATCTACAGTTAATCCTTCCCCACTAACAATTGCAGTTGCAGGAACCGTGATATACTCTTGCATCGCGCCATCTATATGAACCCCGAAAACTTTAATATTTACACAACAATTGGTTCTGCCGCTCCGGCATGCAATACACTTTCCACAATAAAAATATGGACTAATGGTAACCAGATCTCCGGTTTTAAAACTTGACCCTGCCCCAGCCTCTACTACCTCAGCAGCAATTTCGTGGCCGAGGATTCTTGGATATTCGAAAAATGGCTGTGTACCTTCAAATGCGTGGTAATCGGTGCCACAAATTCCCAGTCTCCTCATTTTGAGCAATACCATCCCGTCTTCAACTGATGGCATTTCTTTATTGATATAGGTAAATTCTCCTGGTGTATTACAAACTAATGCTTTCATCCTTATTATAAAAATTCAATTAATCCCTGTGTTTTCATTTCCTGCCAAAACCCGGCAGGAATTTCTTTTTGGGCCATCGCAGCATTAACAGCCACCTTTTCAGGCCGTGTGGTATTTAAAGCAATGCTTTTTACACCGGGAAAACCTGCAGAAAAACTAAAACAGGCCTCAGCAGGAAGTACCTCAAACGTTTTACAAACCTGATAAAACTTATCCCTCCAGGCCAAAAGCGCTTTCCCCGTCAAACTATTCCCATCAACCGGCTGGTAATTATAAAAATCTCCGCCGGTTAAAAAGCCGCCATTAAATATGGCCGAGTTAATTACTTTAATATTTTTCTGGTCTAGCTCTTCTATAAATGCGATCAGATCAGGGGGATGCGATTTGATGGTTAAGCTGTTGGCAATCATCACCCAGTCAAGATCAACATCTGCCGCGATAGCCTGAATAATTTTCCAATCTTTTGCACCTACCCCGATAGAAGAAACTAAGCCGGCAGATTTTAGTTCGGCCAAAGCCATGTAAGCATCAAGAATTTGTTGATAACGTTCTTTATAATCATCCTCACTTTCGCTTGCAATGAGATATTCGTCTGGATCGTGTACCGACACCATCTGTGCCTTGTAATGGCCCAGAAGCTCGTTACCTTGCTCAAAACACTTTAAGATCCCATCGTAGCTGATCATCTGTACCGCATCATGTTCAATATCCTTCCAGATACCGGGCTCAAATGTAGGTTCAGGAGTTAAAAGCGGTGTTCTGTACCAGCCCAGCTTATTGCTAATGACTACCTGTTGAGGATCTACCTTCAAATCCGCCAAGCATTTCCCCAGCGATTCTAATGCGAGACCTGCACCATATTTACCTGCCGCATCAAAAAAGGCAACCGGTTTTGATGAGTCTACACAGGCTTTTACAACTTCCCGTTTAACATCATAATCTATTGCCTGATAAAGATTTCCCAAACTACTGGTTCCGAAAACAACCGGAGGCAAGTTTAGTGCCGGCTCTTGCTGTTTATTTTCCTTAAGCATTTAACTGAAATATGTTTTTCATTAGTACCCACTTTTCTCCGGGCTTTGCAAATGGCAATGCCTGTTGGTATTTCCACATCAGCTTTTCCCATTCCTCTACCTTCGGGTTGGAGGCATCCATCAGTGCCTTTTTGTCGAAGCTAAAATCGTCTTCTGTTTCCATAATCATAAACAGGCGGTTGGAAACACGGTAAATTTGCATATCCAGTATGCCCGAGTCGATTATGCTACGTTTAATTTCAGGCCATCCATTAACATGGTACGCTTCATATTCTGCGATCAGTTTTTCATCGTCTACCAGATCGAGGGCTAAACAGTATCTTTTCATTTTTAATTATAAAATTTCATTCGGTTGATTAATGATGTCTTTTCTTGTTGTTTTTTGCCCCATTAAGCCAAATAGCATAATCACAACAAAACAAACCAGGGGCACATAATATCCATTCTGGATATTTCCCGTTCCGTCACTCAAATATCCAAAAAAACGTGGTAATATTGCGCCACCCACAATTGACATAATAATTAAACTACTTCCCAGTTCGGTATCCTCTTTAAGGTCTTTAATGCCCAGAGAGAAAATAGTAGGAAACATCACCGACATAAAAAAACAAATGCCAATAACGGCATACACCGTTGTGATGCCAGAAGCCATGATGGCAACAAAGCAAAGCAATGCACTGATAAAGGCATAGGTAACCAATAAATATTGGGCCTTAAAAAAGCGCATCAGGAAAGTAGTAAAAAAACGTCCGATCAGAAATGCAAAACCACAAACACCTAAGTAATAAGTTGCCTCTTTATCTGTAATACCCGCTGATTTGGTTGCATAAAGAATAAACAAGCTAAATACAGATACCTGTGCGCCAACATAAAAAAACTGTGCAGCTATTGCCCACGATAAATGTTTATGTTTAAAAACCTGCCAAAAACTTTGTTTAGCCGTCCCTTCATTATTTGTTCTGATATCGGGTAATTTGATAAAATAAAATACAGCAGCCAATATAACCAATATGGTCCCCAACACAAAATATGGTCCCTGTACAGAGGTAGCTTCTGATGCCAGTACCGATTTTTGAGTAGCCAGATCCATTTTTGCAAGCGCGCTATCTGATACGCCCTCTACCAAGATCAGTTTACCGCCAATGATTGGTGCAAGTGAAGCCGCAAGCCCGTTAAAAGACTGGGCAAGATTTAGTCTGAAAGTAGAGGTTTCCGGTTTTCCAACCAAGGTAATATAGGGGTTTGCTGCTGTTTCCAGAATAGTGAGTCCGCATGCAATAATAAAAAGTGCAGCCAGGAAGAAATTGTAGGATTGCACCTGGGCCGCAGGCAAAAACAAATAACAGCCTACTGAAAATATCAAAAGGCCAATGATTATCCCACTTTTATAGCCATATTTTTTCATGATGATACCTGCCGGCAACGCCATTACAAAATAGGCGATAAAAACCGCCGAGTCTACAAGCGTAGCCTGTACCGTAGTGAGCGTAAATGAACGTTTTAAATGCGGAATTAATATAGGGTCAAGATTGTGGGCAAATCCCCATAAAAAAAACAGTGAGGTAATTAATATTACCGCCAGCGTGGAGCGTTTATTTTCCATCAAAGAAGATTGAGTACATTTTTATTTTTTAAATTCTATTTTAAATCCTGTAACCGCCCAGGCAGGGTAATTCTTAGGCTTCTTGATCAGCAGTGCATCGTCGGTTTGTGCCCAGTCCAGTTTTTCCTTACTGCCCAGAAGGGTAACCGAACTAATCGGTTTTTCAAGATATTTAGAATTTTTTCCTAATAATTCCATTTTGATCTCTGTTTCAGGCATGCTCATGCAAAACGCAAAAAGGTTACCCCCTTTTGTGGTATATCGGATATCCGTAGCCTGGTAATCACGTGTATCGGCTAATCCACCAAAATCTCCTTTTTTCTGGTTCGATTTGATAGTAGATGGTCCCTCTCCATAAACTTTCCAGGGTCTTGTGGCATAAATTCCTTCTCCATAAGTTTTGGTCCATTCGCCTAACTCCGTTACAATTTTAATAACATCAGGCTCTAAATCGCCCTCAGGGGTTTGCACCACATTAATCAGCAGGTTTCCGTTTTTACTAACCACATCGATTAATAGCTGGGCAATTTCATTTGTGCTTTTGTAACGTTGGCCTGTCCGGTAATACCAATCGCCAATTGAAGTATCGGTTTGCCAAGGGAAAGGACTGATCGAATCGAGCACACCACGCTCCACATCCTGCGCCCATTTACCTTCAGAAGGTTCTTTAGGGGTATAAACCGCTTCAATTTTACCTTTATTTTTAGCCAGGTCCTGGTTGTAGTAATGCGCCACCATTTTACGGCCATATTCTTCAAAAGGCACTTTGCTATCAGAATAAAGCAGATCGGGATGATAATTATCAATCAGTTCGGTTACATAGGTTAACCATTTTTTATGCCATGCCGGATTATTGGTCAGCCATTCTTTAATGTTGCTTGAATCAGCTGGCAAATGGTACAGATCTGAATATTGTGGATCATGTCCATCATACGGAATCCCGGCAAACGGTCCGGTTTCATCGGCTCCATGGCTGGGTTGGAACCAGTTGAAACTTGCGGCCAGGTGTTCAGAAACCCCAAAACGGAGGCCTTCTTTTTTTGCTGCTTTTTGCCAAAGGCCAACTACATCCTTTTTAGGCCCCATTTTAATCGAATTCCATCTATGGATTTTCGAGTCCCACAAGAAAAACATATCGTGGTGTGAACCCATACTCACAAAATATTTTGCACCCGCTTTTTTATAAAGGGCCATCAATTGTTCAGGGTTCCATTTTTCTGCCTTCCAGAGTGGAATAATATCTTTATAGCCAAATTTTGATGGTGGTCCGTAATGTGCTACATGATATTTGTTCTGATCATTACCTTGCAGATACATGCCCCGGGCATACCAATCGCCCTGACGGGGAACTGCCTGAGGCCCCCAGTGCGACCAGATACCAAATTTAGCATCACGGAACCACTCTGGATATTGATACTGCTTTAAAGATTCGTCTGTAGGTTTGAATTTACCCTGCTCAGGGCTGGTGT
The DNA here is from genome assembly GCF_042464845.1 of Pedobacter sp. BG31. Classification (NCBI taxonomy): domain Bacteria; kingdom Pseudomonadati; phylum Bacteroidota; class Sphingobacteriia; order Sphingobacteriales; family Sphingobacteriaceae; genus Pedobacter; species Pedobacter sp. BG31. The sequence continues at coordinate 75,437 of NZ_JBHNZK010000018.1, read as the reverse complement.
TTTTTTGCTGAGCCTGTGCATTCAGCAACATGGAAATTGCAATAATGCCTATGGATATTTTTTTTCTCATTTGTGTAATAACGATTTTTATATCTGGTTACTATTTTCAAAAATAAACATGTTATCCGTTCTATTTTTAAATAAATTAGACTATTTATTGTAAAAATCCGACATTTAAAAATGATTAAGCGAGTACTGCAGAATACCTTTTCACTACTCAATGTAGATTATGTGAAATTATCGGAAAAATGGAATTACCTAAACGTCATCAGTCCATATTTCCGGATTTATTATATAGACGAAGGAAGCGGTGAGATATCCGGCCAGTCGGGTTCTTTAAAACTTGAACCTGGATACCTGTATATTATACCCAGCTTTACCCTCTGTAATTTACATTGCGACGGATATTTAAGCCAGTATTTTGTGCAGTTTTTTGAAGAATCTGTAGATGGGAGTTCTCTTTTTGCACGAAGCCGTAATGCTTCGAAAGTGAAGGCAAAGCAAATAGATATTGACCTTTTTAAACGATTGCTTGAAATAAATCCGGGCCGTGGCATTAACCGGTCTGATGATCCGAAAATTTATGAGAAAAATATTTACTATAAAGAATATCAGGAGCTGAACAACATGCAGGGTTTAGCCAACTACCTGGAAACGCAGGGAATACTGCTTCAGTTGATGGGACGCTTGCTCCAACCACAATTACAACGCAAACCGGAAGAACGGCATGCGCCCGCGAAGATCGTGGAAACAGTGGGTTACATACTGGTCAATCTGCACCAGGAACTATCTGTCACCAGTTTAGCTTCACGTATTAACCAGCATCCCGATTACTTCTCCCGTTTATTCAAAACTTTTACCGGGCAACGCCCTGTTAGTTATATTCTTGAAAAAAGGATCGAACGTGCGCAGTATTTATTGGCTACCAGCCGGCTTGCCTATTCAGAAATTGCAACACAAACCGGTTTTGACAACCTCTCCTACTTTTCAAAATCTTTTAAAAAACTTACGGGCATGTCGCCCAGTACCTATAAGAAACAGGTTTATACGGTAGGGTTTACTTTGTAACATTTCAATAATAAAAAGTTAAAAAACCTGATCAACGGCAGGGGTGCCTATCAAAAGGCATTTACCTATATGTTTTGCCGCCTTGATGTTGGTTTAGCGTTTCTATTGCCATCTCATTTTTTATCCGGTAAATCCCATGGACAGCTGCTGCAAGTCTGAATTTTTATGCCAATGGCAAAGAAAAATTAAAGGTAGCGCCGTTACCAGGCTTGCTTTCTACCCAGATTTGGCCACCATGCCTTTCAATAATATCTTTTGATATAAAAAGCCCTAAGCCCAGCCCTGATGAGCTATCTCTATTTTCCTTAGCCTGATAAAACTGGCCAAATATATGCCGCTGGTTTTCTTCGCTAATCCCCGGACCAAAATCTTTAACTGATGTATGTACCACTTTATCCACATGCAGTACCTTTAATTCAATTGTTTTTTGTTCAGGTGCGTATTTAACTGCATTGTTCAATAAATTGGTAAGTACCTGTTCAAGACGCATGCGATCAGCATGAACAAAACTTTCTTCGGGCATTTCGATAGTTAAGTTATGGTCGGGATGGGCTTGTAAAAAAGATTCTTTGATTTCCTGAACCAGTATGGCCAGGTTGAGACATTCCATGTTCAATTGTAATTTTCCGGCCTGGATCTTGGAAACGTCAAAAAGATCGGTAACCAAAACGATCATTTTCTGCAATTGTTTGATCGACTTTTCAATCAGATTTTTCGAAACACCTTCCACTACATGACGATCGGCCAGCTGCAAAAAGCCGAAAAGAGAGGTCATTGGTGTTTTTAATTCATGTGAAGCCATTGCAATAAATTCGTCTTTTTTGGCACTTAGTTCCTGTACCTCTTTAAAAAGCCTGGAATTTTCTATGGCAATAGCGGCTTGTGAAGCTACTGTTAACACCAGTTCCTCATGTTCTTCTTTAAAAACAGCCTTATCTTGATGACCGAAAAACAACCCGCCAATGACTTCGCCTGATTTGGTTTTAACCGGAACAGCCAGATAACTCACCACTGGTAAATGACCGGATGGTTTTCCAAAAAAGGGTCCGCTTTTGCCGTAGCGGGAATCCAGGGTAACATCATCTGATCGTACTACGCCCGCACCGCTAAAGGTCGGATGAAATAAAGTGGTGTTACGTGGCATCGGAAAGTTAGCAAAAGCCTCTTTAGGAACACCTGATAGCGTATATAACCAATAAGATTCGTCTTTCTGGTTAACCTGATTATAAAAAAATGCCCCAAAGGCTGCACCTGTAAGTTTTGTTGTCGAATCAGTTACCTGCTGTAATATCTGCTGAAGATCCAAAGAGCCATTTATGCTCCTGCCCACTACATTCAACAGCTCCAAACGCTCTATGTGCTTGGCAATTAACCTTTCAGATTCCTTTTGAGAAGTAATATTACGGGCAACCTTCGATGCCCCAATAACCACGCCATCGCGGTTTTTGATAGGAGATACTGCGAGTGAAATATTTAACAAGCGTCCATCTTTTGTTTTTCTGATGGTCTGTATATGGCCTACCCGCTCACCTCGCCGCAGGCTTGCAATGATGGCTTCTTCTTCACTCAAGCGGTCGGCAGGGAGAAGTATGCTGATCGGTTGCCCAACGGCTTCTTCTTCAGTGTAACCAAAAATATGCTCAGCTCCCTTATTCCAGGTTGTAATGATCCCATCAAGCGTTTTACTGATAATGGCATCTTCAGAACTTTCTATAATGGCAGCAAGCATGGATTGTTTTTCTTCTGCCTGGTGTTCGAAGGAGATATCGTGTGCAATTTGCGACGTACCAATAATTTTCCCATCCTGATTTTTGATCGGCGAAAAGCTTAAGGAAACAGGTATTTTTTTGCCCGAACAGTCAAGCCGGACGGTTCTGAAATGACTGATACGTGTATCATTTAAAATTTCCTGCATCAGCTTTTTCTTCTCTGCATGCCTGTCATCCGGAATCAGCAGAAAAATAGACTGTCCTAATATCTCTGTTGCGGTATAGCCAAACATCCGTTCTGCCGCAGGGCTCCAGTTGGTTATTCTAAATTCGAGGTCATGACAATATATTGCATCCTGAATACCTTCAAAAATGGATTGAAGCGTGAAGAGATCAGGCAGATGAGCTGACTTTATCATAGTGATTAGGAATTAAATCCATTTGAAAGAACCTTCAAATTTATTGAAGATATTTTTAAACAATCATTCATCTTAAATATTTTTTGTTTGTAAGCAGCCTTAATTAAAAAAACCTGTATGCTACAATAATAGTTTTGTTATGTTCTTCAAATTTATTTTTAAATGTAACAATCACATAGATGTTAACAGAATTAAATTCATCTGAATGATTATTGCTAGCCATTTTATTTTACAAAAAAAGTTCCATTAAGCCGCCTGGCCATACCTAAACCAGATGCTTAGATCTATAACAGGTCTGTTGTTCTGCTATGGCTTATTATGCTGCTCAAGATTAATCAAAACATAATTTAATTCAGCCTGTTCTTTAATAACCTATCTACCTAATTGAAAAACTATGAATCAAAATGAATTCAGCAGGGCGGCTGATGGGCATGCTATTGCCCTCCTCTCCCATGCGATGCGGTTTACCCAAGATGAAGATGATGCGAAAGACCTGGTGCAGGATACACTGATTAAAGGAATTCGATTTTGCGCAAAGTTTGATAAAGGCACCAATTTACGTGGCTGGCTTTATGTAATTATGCGGAATACCTTTATCAACGACTACCGTAAGGCTCAGAAAAGGCATTCAGTAATTAGCAGGGATGAAGATTTATCAAGCCCTAACCTGCTCAAAAGTTCAACCAAAATTTCTTCGGAAGGAAAGTTTGTGATGGATGATATCCAAAAAGCATTGAAGAGTTTGCCTGAACAGTACCGGATTCCGTTTCAGCGGTACTTTGAGGGGTATAAATATGAAGAAATTGCTGAAGAGCGGGGTATTCCTTTAGGAACAGTAAAAACCCATATCCATCAGGCGAGACAGATCTTGAAAACCTACCTGAAACAGTATCGGATAGCTTAGTATCAAAATTGTCCATTAGCGTATTAAAAGCCTAGCCGGACCACATCCAATCCGGCTAAGCACATTTTATTTTCTTTCATTAAATACGCCTAGTTCAGCAATAGCAGGCGGACTATCGAAATCGGTAATGGTAACTTTGATTTTTTCGCACCAGATCCGCTCGAACCGGAAAATGGCAACTTTTTTTTCTCCTTCATTATTTGCGGTTAGTGTATTCCATCGACCATTTGCATAGTATTGTAAATGATAGGATGCTTTTTGGTTATTTCCAGCGGTAAGCACCACCATGTTACATGGCACTGCCTTCTCAAAATTTAACTCGTACCAAGGCGATTTAACCGTATAATTGGATGACCAGCTAGAGCCAAAATTATCATCGTTGGCAAAATCCATGATGTTCATATCGTCACTCCAGCTGCTATTGCTTTTTATATGTTTAGCCATATTACTGGAGATAATCGGAGCAGCATGCGGTGGAATACGTGGAATACCAGTAGTTTTTTTATAGAGTTGCCCCATTTCCTTCAAGGCAGTTAAAGCATTATCATCTATCAAACCATTTTTACCAGGTGCTACATTCAAAATGAAATTGCAGTATGCACCGTTATACGGGATAATGAATTTGTTCACCAGTTCGGGTACGTTCTTTACCGCAGTGGTAGGGAAAGATGTTTTCCAGAACCAGTTTGCTTGCAGCGGAAGACAGGCCAACGCCGGAAGTTTATTGTTTTCTTTTGAAATAAACTGACCTGCCCCCTGTTCATAAGATTTGATATCGGTATAAAATAGCGCTTGGGCAGGATATTTGGCCGCGTTCAGATCCATGACCAGGCAATTTGGCTGTAACGATTTAATCAGGTAATAAATATCTTCAAAAGGCACCTGATCATAAGAAATCCTCGACCATGGCGCATCCCATCCATCAATAATCAGGGCGGTGATCTCTCCATAATTGGTCAATAGTTCGGTAATCTGATCTTTAATCATTTTCACATTTTCAGGTGTAATCTGATTTGGGCGGATGCCATGGTGGGTATCCAGTATAGAATAATACAACATTACCTTTAAGCCATTTTTTCGGAAAGCATCTGCATATTCTTTTACCACATCGCGCTTTAATGGTGTATTCATGACGTTGTAAGCCGTTGTTTTGGTATTCCAGATCGGAAAACCACTGTGGTGTTTGGTAGTAAGGCAACCATAAGTCATATTAGCAGATTTTGCAGCTTTAGCCCATTGATCGGCATCAAGTTTTGGCGATTGGAACAGGGAAAGATCTGCATCCGGATCAGACCAGTCCTGATCCATAAAAGTTGGCATACCGTAGTGAATAAACATGCCCAATCCGAGGTCAACGAAATCTTGTTGCAGCTCTGCCAGGGGTTTGCTGGCAGGTTTTTGCTGTGCCCTGACCGGGTTCTTCGCTATTATAGCTGAAACGATGAGTGATAATGATAAAATCCTTCTAAAGGTCATTTTTCCTTTTTTTTAGTTTAATTGTTATTGTGAATTTTTCGAATAATAGGCTTCACGCACCTATTTACCCGAGTCAGATGGTTTGATAAACCTGATTTAAAAGGTCATCCAGATCCATTGTCAAAGCTACATCCCACCCCGCAACAATTTGCCGAACAAAAACGTAACAGAAACCTAACAAAAGCTTAACGATATGTCATTTATGGAATAATAGGGCTATTTTTAAAGAATAAAATGAAAGATCGGATATATAAGGCAGTTGTATTGGTTAGCTTTCTGATATTGCTTCTTGTGCAATTCAGGTTAACCTATAACTCCTACGTACTCAGAGACAGAGACTATAGTTTAAAGGAAAAGACACTGATTAATGATGAATACGGACGCAGTATATCTGAAGATAAGGTTTACAAGGGCGGAGGAAAGATTATCGATTCGATCCTCATCAGAAATATGCCTGCACTTAAAAATGCTTACCTCAGTAACCGGAATGAATTTATTAAACTTTCGCAAAGCGTAAGCAACAGCTTATTGAAGAAGCTTCAAAAGGAAAGTACGATGGACAGTGTTTTCCAATCGATAGTAAAAAGAAATGGCCTGGACAGCAACTTACAATACTTGCTTACCTTTCAGCAGATAGATATCAACTTCGATACCAAAATCGGAGACCTCACCATATTTAACAACCATACCCCTACCAGTTTTAAAGCAGACCAAAAGACACCGTTCGGTATCATTATCGATGGCACATTAACTCATCCGACGATGCAGAACAGAATTACCAATCTTTCTGTCAGTGGTAACCTGGTTTACAATTACAGGGTAACCTTTAACTTTTTTGTGGACCAGCCTGGCCGCACACTCAAAGTGGCGTATCAGATGTTGCCTACGTTTTTGCTGGTGGCACTTTGCATCTTGATCATCGTAGGCATCAATTATTACACTTATATCAACTGGATGCGGCAGAAAAAAGAAACGGATATTAAATCCGATTTCCTAAACAGTATCAAACACGAATTCAACACCCCTATTACCACCATTCTGCTGGCGAGTAAAAGCCTGCACGAAAATGAGGTACTCAGCGACCGGAATCGTGTAAATACACTGGTAAATATTGTGGAGAGACAAGCCAGGAGACTTTACTCCCACATCAACCAAATGCTTGGAGTATCGGAAATGAACAACCATATCAATTTAGAAGAAACAGATCTCAACTATATTGTGCTAACGCTGGTAAACGACTATAAAATAAAAATACAGGCACCAGACAGGCTGACATTTGATCCTTACGATTCGGAAATACTGGTGATGCTAGATCCTTTTGTGTTTACCACCATGCTGCAGAATATCATTGACAATGCCTTTAAACACAATCAAAGCGACGTTAAAATAACAATGATCTTTATCACAAAAAACAAGGATGGCTATACACTGCATATCAAAGATAATGGAAAGGGAATTGAAGCGGATATGAAAGAAAAAATATTCGATAAATTCTTCCGTGGAGTTAAAGACAATACCGTTTCAGGCCTGGGGCTTGGCTTGTATTATGTAAAACAATGCCTTGATATCCACGGTTGGAAAATCAGTATAAAAACAACACCTGAACAAGGAACCGAATTTCTGGTACACATACCTGTAAATCAGATTAACATCAACTAAACTGCAATCCTATGCCTTATGATATCATAATAATTGAAGATGAAGCGGATCTGGGCAACGTTATCACAGCATACCTGAAATTACGTGGCTTTAGCGTATTATGGTTTAATACTGCTACAGAAGCGTTAGCTTATTATGCTGCAAACCCGTTTAACAACAAGCTGGTGATTGTTGACGTACAGCTACCTGACATTAACGGTTTTGAACTGGCTGCTGAACTGGTGAAAATTAACGCCAGCCAACCTTTCTTTTTCCTAACGGCACACAGCGAAAAACAAGACCGGCTCAGGGGGCTTAAAATTGGCGCCATTGATTATATATCAAAGCCGTTTGAAATTGAAGAACTGGTACTGAGAATTGCAAACATCATCAATAAATTTTCACCTGATCCAAAAGCACCAGCTGCTGTAAAATCTGACTATATCAACCTGGGAGATATCAGGTACCAAAAGGATCAGTTATTGGTTTTGATGCCAGATAGTAAAGAAATTTCCCTCACGGTAAGAGAATCAGAGGTATTGGATCAGCTGGCAGGTAATATTAACCAGGTGGTTAAAAAAAAGGACCTGCTTTTATCCTTATGGGGAAATGATGACTATTTCAATGGAAAAAGTCTGGAAGTATTCATTTCAAGACTGCGCCGGCTTTTCCGGGCATCTAACCAGGTGAGTATTGAAAATGTATACGGCCTTGGATACATCTTGAAGGTACATCAGCACAGTGAAAATTACATTTAGAGCAAGAATAGAAGATAGCTAAGAACAGCAGGAACCCACCAGCGCGATGGCCTTTTCCCTCAAATACATCAGGAGTCAAGACATCAAAGGTTAAAAATCCAATGTTATTGTTAATAGAATTGAATTATGGGATAAACCTTCTTTAATTTGTTTTCCATGATCCCTACGGCAGCGCAGCATATTCTGAAAGGTTTTGTGGGGATTCCATTCTTTTTAAAATTACCCTTCTCAGTCTGTTTTCATGTTCATCACCCCAAAATCCTAAGGCAGAAATTACCGGAACTAGGGTTTTGCCAAAATCTGTAAGGGAATATTCAACTTTTGGGGGTACCTGAGCATAAATTTTCTTTGTCACCAGCTCATGATCTTCAAGTTCTTTCAACTGGATATTTAAAACGCGCCTTGAAGCATCCGGAATTTTACGCTGTAATTCGCTTGGCCTCAAATGCCCCTGATGGATAAACCACAGCAAACGGATTTTCCATTTGCCGTAAAGAACTTCGCCGATCAGGTCGAGGCCGCAATTCAAATTCAAAGGTATTTTTCTTTCGTGCATATACAAATTTAATGCAATGTACCAAATCGTACAATATGGGAAAAAATTATCCCTATGCAATTCGGTTTTCCGTTATTGCCTGAAAAAGTGATACTTGCGAAATTTGTATCAAAGAATTCGACAAATGGAAAATCAATTTAATTACAATAATGAACTTCAGGGTAAAACGGCCCTGTTAACCGGTGGAACAAAAGGAGCCGGAAAAGCAATTGCCGAAAGACTACTACAAGCCGGAGCAACAGTTATCATCAGCGCCAGAAATGCACCTGAAAAAGAAAACAGCAATATGCATTTTATTGCTTCTGATTTGAGTACTGCAAATGGAGTACAAAAAGTAGTTAGCGAAGTGCTGTCGACTTATGGAAAACTGGACATTCTGGTGAACAACCTTGGTGGTTCATCAACACCGGCCGGAGGCTTTTCTGTACTAACCGATGAAGATTGGGAATCAAATTTACAAGCGAATTTGCTTGCGCCGGTACGGCTGGACAGGGGATTCTTGCCACAAATGATCGACAGGAAAAGTGGTGTCATTATTCACATTGCATCCATACAGGGCAAACTGCCTCTGTATGATTCTACTTTGCCCTATGCCGCCGCAAAAGCAGCATTGAGAAATTACAGTAAAAGTTTATCGAACGAAGTTGCCCCTAAGGGTGTCCGGGTGCTAACTGTTTCGCCAGGCTGGATCAATACAGCAGCATCGGAGGCATGGCTGGGTGAAATTGCAAGAAACGCAAATAGTACCCTAGCCGAAGCCAAGCAAAGTGTAATGGATGCCCTGGGTGGCATACCTTTCGGCAGACCTGCCGAACCTGAAGAAATAGCTGAACTGGTCGGCTTTCTGGTTTCGCCAAGAGCCAGCTATTTAACAGGAACCGAATTTGTAATAGACGGTGGTACAGTACCAACAATTTAAAACTCTTAAAATATAATACGATGAATTTACCAAAAATGATCTCCGAATTAGTAAAAGCACAAAACGAATTTGACAGTGCTGCGTACACCAATTGTTTTACTGAAAATGCAGAAGTATTTGATGAAGGCAAAACCCATAACGGAAAAGCAGAAATTGAAAGCTGGATTGATAAAGCAAACAAAGAATATCACGCTACTATTGAGCCGGTAGGATATGACGAAGAAGCAAACATCCTGTTAGCAAAAACTTCAGGAAACTTTCCGGGTAGTCCAGTTATTTTGAAATATCATTTTCAATTTTCTGATGGATATGTTAAATCACTGAAAATAACCGGTTAATTCCTGCATTACCTTCGCAAAATTGACCTGCTAATGAAGATTGACACGTAATAACGCAAAAAGCAATTCTTTAAAAGCCTCAAATGTAAATGTATGAGTGAGTAAAAAGAGGCTGTATCGCAGAATATATGATTGACAAATAAATCCTGATTATGTAATATTCCTAAGATTGTCATTCCCGACCGCCCTAGCGGATTTTGTAAACGGTAGCCTCCCCGAAGTTTCCGAAAGCTCAACGTAACAAATTAGACGTGAAATTACAAAAATGATACAGCCTATTTTTTAATAAATTAATAACTAACAATTAATTAAAACTTACCATCGAAACAATTCCGTCGTTATCCTCGTTGCTATTTGTTAAATACGCCATGATGGCTTCACAAACGCCTGACGAATTCTCTTCAAACATATAGTGACCGGTATTCTCCAGGTTAAGCAGTTGATAATTTTCGGCTATCGTTGGTAAAGTATACTGATAAAAACCGTACGAAACATTGCTGGCAATACCTAAAACCGGCATCCTTAACTTCGAATAATTTCTGGCATCGGCTATATCCTGGTTAAAAGCCTGGTACCAGCCATTGGAAGCGCGTATACGCGCCGGCTGGTTATAAACGTATGCATACACATCCCTATCAAAATCAGGCATTTTCGAACTGTCCACCATCACGTAATCGAAAAGCCAGTCGAGCAGGTAACGGTAGCGGCCCTCCATCAATTTCTCAGGCAGTTCTTTAACTTGATTAAAACTCATCCACCACGTGTAAGGTTGTTGGTGATCTATTTTTTTGCCAAAAGTTTCAGGAGGCGGCATCAGTTTCATTTGCATCATTCCTTCATTAGGATGCAGACCATCTGCAAGGATCAGGCGTTCTACCACTTCCGGGTAATTATGCGCCAGGCTGCAGGCCACCATACCGCCTATATCATGGCCCATAACATATGCCCTACCAATACCCAGTAAGCGCATCAGCTCGTACACATCAGTAGCCATTGTTTTTTTGTCATAACCTGATGCCGGTGTTGCCGAACTGCCCATACCACGAATATCGACTACGATAACCCTGAAGCGATCAGCCAAAGGCAGCGCAACAGAACGATAAGAATACCAGGTTTGCGGCCAGCCGGGCAGGCAGATCAATACCTGACCTTCGCCGCCGCCATCTACAAAGTGCAGTTGTGTTCCGTTCACTTCCATTACATGGCTGGTAAAGCCCGGCCAATGTTTTATGAGCTGCTCGTCACTATATACCTGTTCCATATTACGCTATTTTGTTGTTATTTATTTTGTTAAGTGTTGTTTCTGCGGTTTGCCAGCTTACACCACGATATCGATCATTATCAAGCATATGATGATGTGCCGCAAACATACTGTAGAGATATTGCATCTGCTGCCATTGCGGGTATAGCTGGTTTTCCCCATCAGGATTTTCTGTCCGCAACTTTTGGATGTAAGCCGAGAATTGCTCCAGTGTGCCTTGTTCTTTTAGTTTGAAATGTTCACCAAAAACACGTCCGGTCAGCGCTTGCAATTCGTTCGGGCTAAACCGGAAGCCTGCAATGCGGAGAAATCGCGGTGCGGTATCGTCCAATGCAGCGTATGCGGTAAAAGCGGCCGTATCTTCTATAGTGGTGAAGTCGATCTGCCAATCAGCTTTTCCTGAATAGTAGGTAATGGTCTTCGCTTTGGTATCTAAAAGTGGGATGTTATACTGCAAAACATAGGCAAAAGCACCGTTGAATACCGAGGTAGCCCGGATGTTACTGGTTTCAAGCACGGATTGGAACTCCCTACGCAGATCAAAATTCCTGTTTTCGCCCAACTGTAGCTGAGTAAAATCTGTACAAAAATCGGATGGAATAAAACGGGGAACGCCCGCTTTTATGGCAGCATGAAGCAACTGGCTCTGTGCGGTTACAATCACGTCACGCAAGCCTGCGAGTACAGACACTACGCAGGAAACGCCTTTACAGGCCGACGCCAGTCCTTTTTCATCAGCAAAGTGAACCGCTATAACCTCTACTCCTGATTCACGCAGTTCATTCACTTTCTGCTGATTACTTTGTTCTCTTACCAAAGCCCTTACACTAGCGCCATTTTTGAGTAAGTGTTTGCATAACCTGCTTCCCAGATCGCCGGTAGCACCGGCAACTAAAATAATATTGTTCATTGTTCTTTCTTATTGAGTTCACAAAGCTAGGCCCATAGAAAGTCAATAGAACTACCATTTGGTAGATAATGCAATTATCGAAGATTTTTACGGATGCGACTTAGGGCGTTTGGTGTTATGCCAAGGTAAGAAGCCAGTTGCTTTACAGAAATAAATTGCATGAAGCCGGGCTTTTGTAGAAATGCGAGATAACGTTCTTCTACAGTCATGGTCTGGAAACTAATGATCTCACTGATCATACGCACACACATACCTTCCCAGAGTTTTCGTCCAAATTCCTGCCAGGCCGGAATCTGTTTGTAAAGCGAATCCATATCGTTCTTATGGATACAGTATAGTTCAGTATCTACAACCGCCTCTATATTAAAGCGTGAAGGTAATCCTGGATTAAGGCTGGAAATTTCAGCAAAAAACTCGCCAGGCTGAACGATCCAGGCAGTAAGCTCCTGTTCGTCGTTATAGAAAAAGCGAAGTGCTCCTTCGTTTAAGAAATAATAGTGTGAAGCGATTTGGCCACGTTTTAGCAGCATCTGACTCTTTTGTAACGTTTTCAGATTAAAACACCCTAATATCTTATTAAGGTCCTCTTCTTCCAACCAAACGTTGGAACGTATCAAATTCTTAAGTTCCTGCATAGCTGATTCGGCATTAAATATACTTAATATTTCTAACTGTCGGCACTATTCTGCTCAATCCGGGTTCTGGCAGCAAATTTTTCCACCACAACACCTTTACGTCAAAACCATTATAAGTTTTTAGCGTTAACCTATACAAACAAATTGAAAACGCTACTATGAAACCTATACATCTAATTCTCGCATTTATTTTATTATCAGCCTGCAATAACTCGCAAAAAAAGGCAAAAGACCAATCAACCTCTCAAACGGCGGCAAAAGACACTATTCTTATACCTCAAGCAAAAAATGATGTTGAAGTTAAGGATTGGTCAGATGATTTTAAGAATTTTAGAGAAACCATTTATTCAAAAGATCTCAAAAAGCTCAAAACATATTTTGATTTCCCGGTTGCGGATGATGGTGCATCAATCTGGAGCTTATGCAATTTGACCGAAGCTGAAATAAGGGAGAGAAAAAACAAATTCGAAAATCCCGATCTATTTTACGAACAAGACCTGGAACAATATTATAGCAGAATTTTTAATGCAGATTTTGTTAAAACATTACTGAAAATTAATGCTGATCAGCTATACCAAACAGGTTATAATGAAACGCCAGAAGTTACAACAAACGAAACGAAATATCAACTGATTGCCGAATACAATAAGACCAGTAAGGTGTTGAGTTTAAACTTAGCTTATACCAACAATGCCAAAGATGAAGAAGGCAATGCTGTAAGCGAAGGTGAATACAATATTATTTACAGCTTTGCAGTTATTGATGGCAAATACCTAAAATTTAGGAGAATCGACATTGCTGGTTAGATTAAACCGTACAATGCTTATGAAAATGACAAAACTGATCAATTGCCTGTTTCTGGGCATTTTGGCAATGACATACGCCTGTAACAACGTAACCGAAAGTAATAACGAAGCGGTGGAAGTTGGTCCTGCAGATAATACAGCAAAGGTCATCGTTGATACGCCTACCGCTTCATTACCTTCAGTTCAGCTGCCAAAGGAAAAGCCCGAAGAAGTCCGGCTTGATGATCATGATAACGTTGATTTCGAACAATATCATGTAGATGCTGCAAAAGTAACCCAATATGCGCCTATAGACTGGGCAAGCTACCCCAATGCTAAAGATTTTAAAACCAGAATTACGAAAGCTTACCAAACCAACGAAATCAGCTTTGCAGGATACTATGTGGTTTCTGTATTTGGCTGCGGCGCGAGTTGTATCATGGGGTTTATAATTGATGTAAGAGATGGAAAAATCTATGACCTGCCACTGGGTGAAGAGAATTCGTGTCTTTTTGCAGAAGATAGAGCCATGGGCACCCTAACAAGCAGGCTTTTTATTGCCGGGATTTGCAAAGAAAATCCGGAAGACAAAAAAGTTTATTACAAAGCTTATTTATGGGATGAGGGTAAGAAAGAATTTGAAAGGGTGGAAGCCGCTGCATTTTTTAAAAAAACCTGATTTAATTTTCAGCAAGTATGATTAAATATTTCAAACATCGCTTTTATGCTTTTTTGCTATCTATAGCAATTACTGGCTGTATGGGAAAGGTAAAACCTATAGGGCAGGCACCTTTAAATTTAATAGATATAAACCTGGATTTCAAAGTAACAAGTTTGTATCCTGAAAAATATAAAAGTGAAAAATTGGAAAATTATTTTGATATCCCTGTAGGTGAAAAAACCATAATGGTGCTGCGGGATACTACTTTTATTAACGAATTTTCCCAGGAGCAAAAGGCCGTTGGTGTAGAATACAGTCAAATGAGCTCATCAAGTGATGATACATTAGCCATAGCATGTAAACAAGCATTCAGTTCATTAAGTGTAGCAGCATCCCTTGATGGAAAAATCAAAGCCATTGGTGCCGAAGTTAGCGATATTACGGATAAAGAAGCGAAGGATTTCATTGCGGCACTGACCAACAAACATGGTAAACCCAAGAAACTAGAAGGAGATTTCATGAGTAAGTTTACTATTTATGAATGGGAAGCGCAAAATAGAATATTTCGTTACTCTACCATTTTCAACGATGAAAAAAACACCATAAAACTAAAGGTAGATAAAGAAGAAGGAACCATTAAAAGCATGGACAGGACGCCACATCACGATGGGTATTTTTTTGTGATTAACAAAGCTTTTGTTAATGATTTAAAGACATTGAATAACGGCGTATTTGTCTACGTTAAATAAAACTCAATCATAATTACTATGACAAATTTGGAAAGACGTTAAGCCGTAAAATTTAAACATACTTTTTCAACCAGGCCGTTAAAAAAAACGGAACAGCAAAAACTCACCTTTTTTTACCGCTATGTATTAATTTTATTGGCTTACAAGTTAAAAAATCTACATCGCTTTTAAAAGGAAAGTGTTGCAACAATAAAGCATTTCTCTTAACGCCTTGTAATCAGTAAATATTTAAATGATAACGTCTCCATAAGTTAATCAAAATATCATGATAAAACCGCTTCAAAAATTTGTACTCTTTTTTAATATTTCATTAACAATTCTCGCTTGCCAAAATAAAAAACAGCAAGCGGAAAAAATGGTTGCAGATACTGTAAAAAATCAACCGGAACTTTCTCAACAAGCTGACTCCACAAGTGCAGATCCTTTTTTTCCCGGTACGGGTAATACCATTAACGATTTTGTTCCGGCCAACTATAAAATAGATTTAGAAGCCACAGGCGACCTGAACAACGATGGACTAAAAGATGCAGTTATCGTACTCATAAGCCAGCAGGATAGCACGGCACTTCGCCCTACTTTAGTACTTTTTAAACAAGGTGAAAAATATAAACGCTATGATCAATCATTCTCGGCAGTGGAGCCTAAATACCGCGAAAATGGTTACTCCATCTACGACTATGAAAATATTAAGATTGATAGTGGAAAACTGGTGATTTCTATGCAGGCAACCGGTCCGGCAGGCAGCATTGAAAGTACTTATCAATACATCAACAAAGATTTAATTTTAACACAGGTTAGTGCTTTTAGTATGGGTGCCGGAGGGCATACAGAACAGAAAATTGATTTGTTGAAAGGCACTTACACCCAAACCGATATTAACACCATGAAGGAGGATATGCCAAGCACTACTGATACCAAAAACTACAAAATACCAACGGTATTATTCAAAGATAGCGATCCAGGTAAAATCATGAGCAATGCTTTCAACAAAGTGGGAAACTAAATTAAACCTTAAAACTCCGGCATTTATGGTAGTTGCAGTCCTGCTATAGATTACCAGATTGACCTTAGCTGGCTAAAATTGGCATTAAAGCACGTGCGAATCCCTTTATTTACAGTTTAATTCCATTTGCATGGCTAATTTACGGATATAGAAGTTGTCAGGTATCCAACATTAAATTAATTTGTTCCCAATTTTAAATATTTTAATCGTGATTACCAACGATCATCCGCTCCGCTTTTGTTTAGCGTTAACTGTCTTGGGGGCGTTGAACAGCACCTGCATAAACGGATTTAGCTCAGTTCCCTACGAATAATGAAC
The DNA here is from genome assembly GCF_042464845.1 of Pedobacter sp. BG31. Classification (NCBI taxonomy): domain Bacteria; kingdom Pseudomonadati; phylum Bacteroidota; class Sphingobacteriia; order Sphingobacteriales; family Sphingobacteriaceae; genus Pedobacter; species Pedobacter sp. BG31. The sequence continues at coordinate 59,330 of NZ_JBHNZK010000018.1, read as the reverse complement.
CATATTCAACGAATGTCAGTTAGCATAAAAATCATAAAAAATTGATTTTTAAATTTATTGTAATATCAGCAAAAAACTCAAACTAATACAATTATGACTGTTACTTACATGATGTTGGTTTTCACAACAATTTATCTGACAAGCACCTATCTTTATTACAGATACACAGTAAAAAAAGAAAAAGAATTTAGATACAAACCCTTATTTCTTTTGGTTATCGGTATATTATTTCTGTTGTCTCTTTATGGAAGTTTAACCAGCACTCCATTTGGAGAAATTGTCCCGTTTATCAGGTAGCTTATCCCATTATAGGATTGCTGAACTGGAAATAAAATGCTTTACGAATTGCAAAAACAGTGTATTAAATTGCAATCTCATTCCTCATCAAGATGAGCTTCCAAAAGTACCGTGATTTTAAGTACATATTTTAGTAGTTCAGTGGTGGTATTTTGAATCTAATGAGCAAATAAATGATAACATATCATCAATAGAAATGATAATTGAGTTGTAGTCATCCGCTAAAAGATTTAGAGAAATAGAAGATTATCAAAAGATTCTAAGAGAAAAACCATTTTCATTATTTTAGATGAATTAAATCACTTAAAATATATTCTCTTATGATCATTAGAATACTATACGTCTTGTTTTTAAGCACAATATTTAGCTTGAACCTAAAGGCACAAAACTTTGTAAAAAGCCCGTCTGATGTAGTTCCATTTCAGGTAACGGTTAAAGCCTCTAACTTTAAAGGTAAAAATGCTTTAGCCCTCGAAATAAAAGGGGAAGCAGATGGAGACAATACACTTGCGATCTTAAAGAATACTGACTTTCATAACGGAATAATTGAAGCCTCCATTTCCGGGCAAACGCTTGCAAACGCTAGTGAGACAGCACGTGGGTTTGTAGGCATAGCATTCAGAGCAGCTCCTGACGCTTCAAAAGCGGAAGTTTTCTATTTACGTCCCACCAATGGCCGTGCAAATGATCAGTTACGCAGGAATCATTCCAGCCAGTATATTTCTATCCCAGGATATCCATGGGAAAAATTAAGAAAAGAAACACCAGGAAAGTATGAGGCTTATGTAGATATCTTTCCGGCAGAATGGATCAAAATAAAAATTGTGGTAAAGGATGAAACGGCCAGACTATATGTAAATGGTGCAGCTCAGCCTACTTTAATTGTAAATGACCTGAAACAGGGTAAAAATCTCCGCGGAAGTATAGGATTATGGATAGGCCCGGGAACCTTAGGTCACTTTACTGATGTTAAAATAACCAAAGAGGACTAATGTAGATCAGACTTGACAGTTAAAATAAACAGCGATATTTTAAATTTTAGATCTAATGCAATGATCAGGAGGTAAAACTTTTATCTGTTTTTCGTTTGTTACCATGCAATTGTATTAGTTTTCATAACTTTTATATTAAATGATCATTAAGAATGTTTCCTAATTAATCGCCCAATGCTGGGATGTTTTTACCTGTGTTCTACTTCTGCTACGGATCCGCTATGATTGATAGTCTCCCAGTTATTATTTACCGGTAGGTTTCACTTCGCCAATTTCCTTAATTTCGGCTTTTGAAAGAGGGATAATTTGAGGCATAACGTTATTATATCTTTACAGCAGATTATTTTATATTTTCTTCTATATTCGTTTTATAAACTATGCCATCTCTAAGCCATTTACCGGATTCTGAACTTATCTTGCTGATAAAACAGGAAGAAGAGCAGGCATTTACCGAAATTTATAACCGTTATTGGGAAAAGATGGCATCTTATGCCATAAGATTAACCAAATCAGAGGAGGAAGCTGCAGATATTGTGCAGGAAATTTTCGTATCGCTCTGGAACAGAAGGGCCATCTTAGTTATCAAAAGTACATTAGGAGCTTATCTCATTCGCAGCACACGCAATTTGTGCTTACGATACATTGAAAGAAATATCCATACCTTTGATTTTTTAGATAAAATAACCGAACAAGCAGTTGATAATAGCCTAAACGTTGAGGAAAGCATCTCCTTAAAAGAATTACAAGCAAATATTGACCTTGGCATTGCCAAATTGCCCGAAAAAATGCGCAAAGTTTATCTTTTGAGCCGAGATGAGCAACTGTCATACCGCGAAATAGCAAAAAAACTAGACATTGCCGAAGGAACAGTAAAAAAACAGGTAAGTAATGCAATAAAAATAATAGCCGACTCGTTAAACGGCAAGCTTTCTGCTTCCATGATGGCTATATTTTTACATCTTCTAAGGTAATGAAACTGTTTTTTTTATTTTTTTTAAAATAAATCTACCACCAAACACACTTTTTCGGAATATCTATTTGTAAGGCACCATCAATGCATTTCAACATCCTATGAAAACCGAACAGGCAAGACAATTAATACAGCATTATTTAGATGGAGTAGCTTCAGCGAAAGAGGTGCATTTGGTTGATTCTTTTGTTGAGCAGCAGTTATTGGAAAATAACTGGACTGCCGATGAGGCGCAAAAAGCAGCTTTTGGTAAAAAGTTAAAAGCGCGCATTGACGCAGAAAGGTTAAAAGGGCAAGAAAACAATCAAAATCTGGTGGTGAAACCTAGAAACATTACCCAGAGACTATTGATTATTGCGGCTTCGGCAGCAGTATTGGCCTTTTGTATGATAGGTGGATTTTTTGCATTAAAAAGCAAGATTGAAGACCGTTCTGAACGTTATGCCAATGATGTATTACCCGGTGGTAACCGCGCTATTTTAACCCTTGCCGATGGCCGAAAGATAGATTTAACCAATAGTAAGACCGGAGAACTGGTTACCACAAACGGACTCAGTGTTAAGAAGGCTACAAACGGTCTGCTCGTATTTTCAGTTACCAATAATGGAAGTGTGAATGAAGGTCAAAAAAACAATACGATAACAACCCCGTCAGGTGGACAATACCGGATTAACCTGCCCGATGGTACACAGGTGTGGTTGAATGCAGAAACAAAATTTAGTTTTCCCAGCCATTTTAATGCAAAAAACAGGTGGGTAGAACTGGATGGAGAAGCTTATTTTGAAGTGAGCAAAGATAAAAATCACCCTTTTATTGTCAAGAGCAGTAAACAGGAGGTAGAAGTTCTAGGTACGCATTTCAATATAAACGGTTATGAAAATAGTCTGGAAACAAAGACAACACTTTTAGAGGGGTCTGTCAAAGTAAAAGGACCTAAGGGCGAAAAGGTAATTGCACCTGGAGAGCAATCGCTGATATATGGCAATACTATCAAGGTAAATGCAGTAGATCCGGCATTTTCCATCGATTGGAAGAATGGTGAGTTCAGGTTCAAAGACGAGAGTTTACCCAGCATCATCCAGAAACTATCTCGATGGTACGGTGTCCGGTTTGTAGTAAATAGCCGTTACGAGTTAATGCCTTCTTTTTCAGGCTCGGTATCGCGTTTTAATAACCTTTCGGAAGTGCTTAAAATGCTAGAAGAAACAGGGAATATCAAATTTTATATTAACGGTAAGGTAGTAACCGTAAAGTAACACTACCAGCAGCCCTAACCATGCTGTTTTAAATCAATAAATGTCAACTAAAACTAAAAAAATGAAAAAACCACTACTAGAACAGCGTTAATAACACGATAGGTTTAGAAGAAAAAAACCATGGAAGTGTTGGAAGCACAACCATGGCCACAATCTGAGTTAATCCTTTAAAAACGAATTCTGAGGTCCCTTTACGCATTAAACCCAAACAAACGAAAGTATGAATATTTATCCTTTTTACCAAGGTAGGCATTTGGCGTGCCTTCCTAAAAAACTCCTGTTAATTATGAAACTAACCATCATCATCATGACAACCTTACTCATGCATGTTAGTGCCAGTAGTTTCTCGCAAAAACTCACCTATACGGCTAAAAATATAACCGTCGATCAGGTTTTTAAAGAAATAGAAAAGCAAACCAATTACAGGGTATTGTATGCCACCAGTACGCTTAATGACGCAGCAAAAGTAAGTGTAAACTTTAAAAACACCCCCCTTAAAGATGTGATTGAGTATTTGTTAAAAGATAAACAGCTAACCTACAATATTGAACAAAACACCGTATTGATTAAGAAGGAAGAGCGTTCTTTTATTGATAAAATAGCATCAGTTTTTACATCTTCGCGCTTTAACGGCCGGATTGTAGACGAAAGCGATGCACCGCTTGTAGGTGCAACCATTACCGTTAAGGGGAGTAAAAAATATGCGGTAAGCGGATCAACCGGTGCATTCGTACTTGATCTGGAAGAAAATGAAGTATTGGTTATTTCTTACATCGGCTATGAAACCAAAGAACTGAAAATAACACGCGGCTTATTACAGAGTGGCGTGGCAAGTTTGCTTGATATTAAATTAAGTCCTTCAGCGTCGTCCTTAGATCAGGTTCAGGTAATTGGTTATGGCAGCACCACCAAACGGAATAATACTGGTGCGGTGAGTTCGATTACTTCCGAAGAAATTGGTAAACAAACAGTAGAAAACCCCTTGCTGGCTCTGCAAGGCCGCATTGCCGGTGTGCAGATTACGCAGGATAACGGTTTACCAGGTGCTGCTGCCCGGATGAATATCCGTGGTGCGTACACTGGCGTATCTGGAGCAGGTTATATTCCATTGTACGTTATTGATGGCGTCCCTTTTACCTTATTTAACGGTGCCCAGCCAGCCACCGATAACCTGAATGCGAACGGAGTAAGTGCTGCAAACGGTGGTGTAAGTCCATTTAGTATGATTGCACCTGAAGATATTGAACGTATTGATATCCTGAAGGATGCGGATGCAACGGCCATTTACGGTTCGCGCGGATCGAATGGTGTCGTATTGATTACCACTAAAAAAGGAAGCAAAGGTAAAACGGCTTTCAATTTCAATGTAAACTCTGGTGTAAGCAACGTGGTCAATTATATCCCGATGATGAATACGCAGGAGTACCTGGCTACCCGTAGGGCTGCATTTGCACGTTCGGGCGTTACCCCAACCGCTGCTAATGCCTTAGATTTAACGGTGTGGGATCAGAATGCCTATACTGACTGGCAAAAATACTTTATTGGTCATACCGGACGTACCACTAATGCTACCGGATCAGTTTCGGGAGGTAATGCGCAAAATTCCTTCTTGTTTTCTTCAATCTACCGTAAGCAAAATACTGTTTTCGGAGGTGATTTTGGTGCCACCACTTTTTCAAGCAGGTTAAACGCTGGTCACAAAAGTAGCGATGGCCGTTTTAATATAGATGGTTCGGTAAACTATACCTACATGAAAAACCTTTTGCCATCTACTGATTTGAGTACGATTTACAACCTGGCCCCTAACTATCCGTTGTACAATGCCAACGGCAGTGTAAACTGGACAGCTACCAGCCCGCTTTCTTACAACCCCAAAACAACCAATGCACAAACCACCAACCTATTTAGTAATGTAAACTTATCATACCGCATCATCGATGGTTTAGTGGTTAAGGCCAATTTGGGTTATACCTCAACGCGATTAAAACAACAACAGATTAATCCGGCCAGTTCGCAAAATCCCAACACAGCACAGGTAAGCTCGCTAAGGTATACCGATAACGATAACAACAATTACATTATCGAGCCACAGGCGGTGTACACTACTAAAATTGGTGAAGGCAACCTGGAAGCTTTAATAGGTACTACTTTTCAGCAGACCAAAGCAACCGGGATCTTTTTAACTGGTACAGGCTATAATAACGAAAACCTGATCAACTCATTGGCAGGTGCCTCAGCGGTGGTGACCAGTTACAATGCCGATGCCATTTACAGTTACACCGCTTTTTTTAGCCGCTTAAACTACAACTGGAAGGGCAAGTACATTGTTGATGGAACTTTCAGACGTGATGGTTCATCGCGTTTTGGCGATAAAAACAAATTTGGCAATTTTGGTGCAGTAGGTGCTTCGTGGATTTTTACTCAGGAAGATTTCATGAAAAACCTTAGCTTTTTAAGCTTTGGTAAACTAAGGGCCAGTTATGGTATTACAGGTAATGATCAAATCCCTAATTACGGTTACCTTTCGCTTTATTCGTCAGCTGGTTCTGGTAACAACTACGATGGTACCAGTACCTATATTCCTACTAATATTCAAAATCCCGATTTGAAGTGGGAAACCAACAAGAAACTGGATGTTGCTGTAGAATTAGGTTTCTTAAACGACAGGATTTTACTAAAAGCAGATTATTACCGCAATCGTGTTTCTAACCTGTTAAACTTTATTACCATTCCATCTCAAACAGGTTCAACCGGTTACACTGCCAATTTAAATGCTACCGTACAAACTAAAGGTTTTGAATTTGAATTGAACACCATTAACGTAATTGCCGGCGATTTTAAATGGAGTACCAACCTTAATTTAACCATCAGCCGCAATAAGTTATTGGCCTTTGATAACCTTGAAAATACTTTTTATGCCAATACTTACATTATCGGACAGCCAACTGATATCAGGAAATTTTACAAATATACTGGCGTTAATCCAACAACAGGATTAGCAACTTACCAGGATTTAAACGGCGATGGAAGCATTAGCTTTGCCGGAGACAGATATGTGGGCTATTATGGACACCCTTACTTTGCAGGTATGAACAACAGTTTGAGCTATAAAGGTTTTGCACTCGATTTTATGTTCCAGTACAATCACCGCTACGGCATATTAAATTCTACTTTAAGCTCGAGCCCGGCCGGTATTAACTATACCAACATGAGTACCGCCCTGTTAAACCGCTGGGGAACTGCCGGCGATACGGCACTTTTTCCTGCGGCATCTACCGTTAATGATCCATCGTATGGAAACTTAACTTCATCGGATGTTAACTGGGGCGATGCTTCTTACTTAAAACTGAAAACGGTAAGCTTAAACTATACTTTTCCGAAAGCTATAGCCAGTAAATTAAAGCTTTCTAACCTGAGTATTTACGTACAGGGACAAAACATTTATACCTGGGCCAAACAGAAATTCACATACGACCCTGAAACTACCTTACCAGGTACAGGACCGGGATTGGGCACAGGTCAGTACATTGCTTTCCCTCAGGTACGCACAGTAGTATTCGGTTTAAACTGTTCATTTTAATCAAGGAAAATCATGAAAGTTAATTATATATTCTTCAAAAAAATAATGGCATTGGGCCTGATTTTAATGACAATCTCGTCATGCAAAAAATTTGTTGAAGTCGATCTGGCTAATAACCTAATCGCCAAAGAAAACGCTTTTAACAGCGATAATTCTGCTACCAGCGCCACCTTATCACTTTACTCTTATTATTCAACGGTAGATCAGTTAAGGTATAGTACCTGGTTTGGCGGTTTGCTGGCCGATGAGTTGCAAAATACCACTTCGAATGCTGATTTAATTCAATTCTCGCAAAATGTAGTTGCACCAACCAATACTAACCCTACCAGTTATATCTGGGGTTATTCTTATCAAACCATCCGCTATTGCAACCTGATTCTGGATGGTATCAGTCGCTCGACAGGAATGACCACACCGGTGAAAAACCAATTAAGCGGTGAAGCAAAATTTTTCAGGGCTTTAATGTACTTTAATCTGGTAAACTTTTATGGAGGTGTACCAATTACTTCCGAAGTAAACGAATTGGACAATGCATTTAAACCAAGGGCTACCGTTGCCGAAGTTTACGCGCAGGTATTTAGCGATTTAAAAGATGCACAAAACCTATTGCCTGCTACTTATGTGGGTAGTAGTGCCGCATTAAAGATTCGGGTAAATAAATGGGCTGCAACCGCGTTACTTGCTAAAGTTTACCTGTACAATAAAGATTATATAAATGCCGAGGCCGAAGCGACCAAAGTAATTGGCTCGGGTGTTTATAACATGGCTACTTTGTCAAATGCCTTTATTAATACCAGTAGTGAAACTATTTTGCAGTTATCTACCCTATTTGGTGCATCGGCGTTTAGCACGTATCGTACAACCAGTTCGGCAGCTAACGTAGCACCACCGGCTTACGTATTGTTCAACAATTTTACAAAAGATTTTGAAATGAACGATAACCGTAAAACTTCGTGGGTTGATTCAACCACTTTCAATGCGGTTAAATACTACCGCATTAATAAGTACAAGGTACAAACTGCTACAGCGGCCACTTTGGGTAATGAGTACACGGTGATGTTACGCTTAGGCGAACAATACCTGATCAGGGCAGAGGCAAGGGCGCAGCAATCGAACATTGATGGCGCACAAAGTGATATCAACGTGATCCGCAACCGTGCAGGTTTAGGCAATACCACTGCTGCAACCCAAAGTACACTGTTATCGGCTATTGCCAAAGAACGCAAACTCGAACTTTTTGGCGAGTATGGGAACCGCTGGTTTGATTTAAAACGTACCGGAACTGCCGATGCAGTTTTGGGTGCACTAAAACCAACCTGGAAAACAACTGCACAGCTGTTGCCTATTGGTGCGGATCAGATTTTGCTAAATAACAACCTAACTCAAAATCCTGGTTATAACTAAGAGAATTAAACAACCTTTAAAAAGCCAAAGATGACACCTTATAGGTAAGGAACAAAAACCCTGATTTACAAAAAAAGAAGACATATGAAATTATTTAAAACAGCCTGCTCGTTACTATTATCGGTAGTTGCTATTAATACAGCACAGGCGCAGCAAACCAAACCTACCGACACCCTTGATCAATACCTGAATAAACTGGTGGCCTCGAAAGATTCGGCAGATAAAAACGTTTTAAAAGCCAGATTAGCTGATTTATTGGATGCTAAAACCGAAAAAGAAGTGTTAACTGCTGCCAATTATTATTACCGAATCGGCGATGCTAAAAAATCGGAAGCCATTTACAGCAATATCGTCAACCGTTTTCCATTGGGTACACAGGCCAGAAATGACGCTTCGAAAAACATTTACCTGCTTAAAACCGCAGCAGAAGCTGAAAACGCTTACAAAGCATGGATTAAAAAGTTTCCGTCAACGATGTATGAAAATACCGGGGTCGATGACCGTTTGCCATATGATTATATCAGGGCAGTGGTTGCGGGAAAATTTGCGGCTGAAAAAAACGTAGTAAAAGCTAACGAATACGCCAATATGCTTGAGGTTGATTTCTGGAAAGGCAATGCCTATTCAGGCATTACCGATGCATTCTATAAAAACGGTGATTTAGCCAACGCCGAGATTTTCGCAAAAAAAGCAATGGATAATGCCTTTTCCTATATCGATGGTAAAAAAGGAAATGAGAACTGGGCCAAGTTTTCAGCCTCAGGTTACGCGGGTTTAACCACTACTTATGCTAATATTTTATTTGAGAGAAAAAAATATGCAGAGGCCCTGAAATATTCGGAACTCGCCTATAAAAAATCTACAAGCTTAAATCCCCGATTAAACTATCGTTATGCAAAAATTTTAATGGGCCTGAACAGAAACCAGGAAGCTTACGATAAGCTCGAAGAAGTGGTTAAGGCCGGTAAAGCAAGCCCGGAGATAGCTGCGGATTTTAAAAAGCTTTACGTAAAATTAAAAGGCAACGATGGTGGCTTTGATGCTTATACAGCTGCCATTAGAAAAGCTTATCTGGAAAACCTGAACAAGCAAGTAACCAAAGCTATGGTTAACGAACCTGCTGCACCTTTCTCATTGACTGATTTAAACGGGAAACAGGTGTCGTTGGCCGATTATAAAGGCAAAATTGTAATTCTCGATTTTTGGGCAACCTGGTGCGCTCCATGCAAGGCTTCTTTCCCGGCTATGCAAATGGCAGTGAATAAATATAAAGATGATGAAAACGTGAAATTCCTTTTTATCCATACCTGGGAAAAAGTAGCTGATCCGGTTAAAGATGCGGCTGATTACATAAAAGGCATGAAATATTCATTCGAGGTGTTGATGGATGTTAAAGATGCCCAAACCAAGGTTAACAAAGTGGTAAGCAGTTACAAGGTTAATGGGATCCCAGCTAAATTTGTAATTGATGCGGCTGGAAACATAAGGTTTAAATTAACAGGTTTTGACGGTAGCAACGAAGCTGCTGTTGATGAGCTGAGCATGATGATCGATATGGCGAAATCTAAATCATAATAAACAAAAAAGTAGCCCCTAAAATTCCACTGCCCCCAAAAAGTCAAACACTTTATTGGGGGCATTTTTATGAGCAGAAAAATAAGGTTTTACAAAGTCTATGGCTAAAAGGGCTACAGCTTAGAACAGGAATCTTAATTTTAGCACTAAGCCTTTCTTTTTAATGCCAAAAAAGTAAATGTCCTTACCGCTTATCCCGTAAAGCCTGTTATCAACAATCTTTACCGAAAAGGCCGAGGGCTTTACGCCGGTCAGCCTTTTTAGGGCTTTGCCTATGGTATTCACAAAATAAACATTGTTCTGGTCGGCTGCATAATAAGAGTGGCTTTGGTGAAGATGGTCAGCATCAAAACAGCCAGGCACTGCCTTAAAAGTGTCAATATCCACTTCAGGTACATTCCTGCCCCTAAAAAATAGGCTTTCCTTGTCCCGGGCGACATTCTGCCAGATAATGCTGAAGGTTTTTGTATCAGCTCCTTCCACCATTTCTGCAAGAAAATAAACTTTATCACCTGCCCGCAGATAATACTCATTATATTTTTCTGCCTTGCTGTAATCATATGGCAGGCACGTGTCGAACCAATAATAATGGTTCCCGTCATAACCAATGCCGTCTTCGGCATTGATAACTTTAAATGTTTCAGGCTTTGCTCCATCAATAACAGAAGCGTTGCACATATAGCTGGTGACGTACACCCTATTTTTATCCCTGAAGTAAAAGGTCTTGTCCTCAAAAGCTTCGATCATCTCAAATGAATCGTAATCGATTGTCTTTTTGAGGCTGGTAAATTTTTCCGAATCATGCAGATTAATGCTCCTGTCTACAAGCGTAAAGCCGTGTCCCAGATCTTTCATATGTTGGGCATAAGTTAAGCGCATAAAGGTTAAATTTAAACATAACCGCCCGATTCCAGTTTTATTAAGATAAAAAATTTTAAATAAAACAAATAAAAACTTAGCAACCAGATTTTTAAATCCGAATCAGTACCGATCAGCAGCAGCAGTACTTTCAATGTTTAAAAGCATTTTTACTGCCTATTTAGCCTATCGTTGACGATTTGAAAGCTAAAGGGTTTATAAAATAATACCAAACCCAGGTTAAGTATTTCGCATCAAAAATATCCTGACTGGGAAACTTTGAACGAAAAACCTGACATTTTAATTGATTGAATTTTGTTGCATAAACCATAATCATATGTGAGAGATAACAAATCGACATGCGTTTAGCGAAGGATCCTTTTGTTTTTTTGACCTTGACCTACTCAATACGCTGGGATGATCCCAAACCATGGATCACAGCGGCCTTTCATAGTTTTGGGATCATTCTGGATATATTTTGTCTGGAGATTCTTAAGAAACAACATCCTTATGCCCCTGGGGAAATACGAGCAGCGGGAGTTCGGTAAGCCTGGCCATTTTTTGGCTATGGCTCCCCTTTAGCACCCCGTCGAGAAAATCATGCGGACGATGGATCATGGCGAGGCAATCTATTTGACCGTGTTCAATAAGCCATTCCAGTCCCCCCTCGACATCCTTATTGTATACATTTTTATAATATATTTTATCGTAGTTCATGTCTGTCTTCAGCCGGGCGATAAAGTCATTGATCTTTCCTGTTCTTTCGGGCCCCATCCCATTCTCTACAACATGGACGATAAGCAGCTCTGCATTGAATGCTGATGCCAGCACCGCTAGGGACTGGATGGCCTCAAAGTCCGCTATACTCAAATCGGTTGCGAACGCGATCTTGATAAAGGGACTGAATTTTACAGTTTTTGGTATGAGCATCAGGGGTAGCTGCGCCGCGTCTATCATGTCCCTGGTACTGCTACCCAGAAAAAACCTCCGCATATCTCCGGCACCGGAAAGCCCCATCACGGCAAGATTAACCTCGGTGGTTAGAATAGCTTCCCGCACCAGATCAGAGAGGTCGCCCACTTCTGCTTTTACAGAAACTTTGGGAAAAGCTTTATCGGCAAGACCGTTGGAATCAACGATCAGATGGGCAAAGTCTTTCAGCGCTCTTTTGCTCTGGCTAATGACCGAATCATAATCCATTGGCCAAACCATTCCGCCGGGGATGGGTTGTGAAAGTGGAACGGTAATGGCATTACAAAGCAATAGATTAGCCTTAATCTTTTTTGCAAGTTCGTATGCATAGCGTGAAGCATTTTCAGCAGATTCTGAAAAATCGGTCAAAGCAAGTATTGTTTTCATGATCTGGATATTTATCAGTTTTTCGCCGGCCGGGCAACTGCACAACCACTCGATATGCTTCCAAGTTCAGAATTTTTCTTTTTTCCTGCGATGATAGTTATCATATCTGAATATGTTTTTGATCAGCAGCGCAGATTCAGGATCGATATAGCTCATTACCTTCACAAAGTCTGCTCAACACCCAAACTCTGACTCATTGCTTTTTTCTCATCCAACAAGCAGCATGGTTGATGGGAGTTCCGGACGGACTTAACCCGGGCTTTTTATTTTAATTGCTTATATGTCCTGTTCCTCCATTTGACAAGTTCAAACCAGACGACAGAAACAAATCCCAAGACAATGGAAATCAAGAGTCTGGATAAGTTAAGAGACTGAAATCCAAAAAACGATGCCAGGGGTGGCAAGTAGATCAATGCACCTGAAATGACAACAGTAATACCTATCATGATGGGAACAAGGTTATTCTTGTATCTTATGGTAGTAAAAAGCGAGTAGAAAAAAGAGCGGTTGACCATCGTGAGCGAAATATTTGCGGATATCAGGCAGCTGAATACCATGGTGCGTGTGACGAGCTCATCCGCCCCATCATTAATCGCATACTGATATGCTGCAAGTGTTCCTGCAGTAATGACCAATCCCTGAATGATACTCATGGATAATTCTTTCCAATTAAAGAAGGTTGAAGTCAGCGGTCTGGGTTTCTGCAGCATTGTATTTTTCTCGATCGGCTCATTCTCATAGATGATCGAACAGGTTGGGCCCATAATCAGCTCCAAAAAAATGATATGAACAGGTGAGAAAATATTAGGATAAATCCAGCCCATGGCCAGCGGTATAAACACGGTTAACACAATGGGAATATGGATGGATATAATATACTGTATGGCCTTTTTCAGATTGGTATAAATGCGCCTGCCCATCGCCACCGCATCAACCATCTTGGATAAATCATCCTCAAGCAATATCAATGAAGCGGCCTGCCTGGCAATTTCAGTTCCTTTTTTACCCATAGCAATGCCGATATGCGCAGCTTTCAATGCAGGTCCGTCATTCACCCCGTCACCGGTCATGGCTACTATTTCTTTATTGGCTTTGATTGCATTGATGATCTTTAGCTTGGCCTCAGGAAACATCCGGGTAAAAATATTTACAGATTTGACCTTTTTTCCGAGCTGGGTTAAAGATAGCGGCATCAGTTCATCGCCGCCTATGCAATCTTCAGCACCCCTGAAACCAATCTGCCTTGCGATGGCGCCAGTAGTTTGTGCATTGTCTCCTGTGATAATCTTAACAGCGATACCTGCAGCGTAAAAGGATTCCAGTACATCGTTGATATTTTTCTTGGGTGGATCATAGAAGGCCAGGAGCCCCTTAAATGAGAACTCATATTCCTGCTGGTTTTTCGGAAAATTATCCCCTTCAAAACTTGCCTGTCCTACTGCCAAAACGCGATACCCCTCTTTAGCCAAAGAAAAAATCGCTTCATTGATGTTTTGCTTTTGAAATTCGCTTAGATGACTTACCATCATAAGCGCCTCTGGCGCCCCTTTGGCTGAGATAATCCGCTGGCCATGGGCGTTTTCAAAAAGGTGTGTCATCATAGGGGGCTTCCCTCCCAGCGGATACTCATGAATCATATGGAAGGCATGGCGCTCGTCTTCTGATGAATTTTTAAGGTAGGCATCATGCAGGGCAACATCCATTGGATCGAAGGGTATCGGTTCACTGGCCCACATACCCAATGTTAAGATTTCCTGAGTGGCCGAATCGAAAACATGACCCTCAACATCACAGATTTGATTGGTCTGCAGCGCATATATTTTTGTCAGGCTCATCCTGTTCTCGGTCAGGGTTCCGGTTTTATCGGTACAGATCACTGAGGCACTGCCAAGGGTCTCAACGGTTTTCATTTGTTTGACGATGATCCCCATGTTCATCATGCGCCAGGCACCCAGTGCCATAAAGGTTGTAAATGCTACAGGGATTTCTTCCGGCAAAATGCTCATTGCCAGTGTCAGGGCCTTGATCAGGCTGTCGAGAATATGCGGAAAGCGGAGGTAGTTTATTAACCACACGGCGAGGAATACTATACCGCCAACCATAACCATTTTTTTAACAAAATTGTTTATCTGCAGCTCAAGCGGTGTTTTTTCTTCTTTTATCGACTCCAGGCTTTTCCCGATCCTGCCCAGGCGGGTTTCATTTCCTACAGCCTGTACGGTGGCAATAGCAAGGCCGCTTGCTACGGTGGTTCCGTGAAAGATTAAATTCTCGTCTGAAGAACTGTCTTTATAAACGGCCAGGGATTCGCCGGTAAGTACGCTTTCATTGACAGAGAAATCATTGGAATGAACAATTGCTGCGTCAGCAGTTATTGATTTTCCTTCTTCAACCATCAGGTAATCCCCTATGACAAGGTCTCCTGAGTTTATATCCATCACTACCCCGTTTCTGATCACGCTGCATTTGGGCTGCGAAAAATCCTGTAATTTTTCCAGGGCGTTTCGGCTCCGCGAGTCCTGATAGAGTGAGATGGCAGCAACAACCACTACGGCAAGGGAAAGAAAAATACCGTCACCGGGTTTCCCGGTGAGAAAATAAATCAGGGCAGCGGCCAACAACAAGATCACCATTGGCTCTTTTATAATTTTTTTCAGGGCATCCAGAAAGGCATTTTGCTTTTTATAAGACAAGACATTTGTGCCGTATTTTTCCCGGGAGGCCTTTACCTGAATATCGCTCAAACCGCTAAGCCCAAAAGTATTAATCTTCATTATCGGTGAATTATTTTTACAACGTTTACAACAGTATTTTAATTCAGATAGAAAAAAACCACTAACAGCTTTGCCCCTTACTCTTCTGTTACTCCCGGCTTTGAAGAATATTGAAAAGAGAGCGTTGACGGCGAAGGCATGGGGCTTTTTGTTCCCCTGAACCATTGATATACTTCTGGCGGGGATGCACTTAGCCAGCGCCAGGTTTGATATCCCAAAACCGCTACTGCGTAAAACCAGTTCCGGCATAGCCCGGTGATTTTTCAATCATATTTTCTATTGAAATTTGATTTAGCTTCCTCAGCCAATAATAAAAGGCATCTCATTTCAAATTTATCATTTGGTTAAAATAGAAAGGATGACCTCAATCATTGTAACAGATGATTTTGATATCAAGCGTTTAAGCATCAATTATAAGATCAACAATAGCGGAAATCTGCTTCAGAGTTAAAAAATTAGCCCTTCGCATCTGCAGGTTTGAATAACTTAAACGAAAAAAAGATCCTCAACAGGCCTGAGCTAATGAATAAAAGGGCCATCCAGGAGACAATGTTGATCATGCCCATAAGCGGATGATCAAGAATTAAAAAAGAGAAAATGAGGATGATAAGGCCGGGTAATAGGAAAACAAACCAATGTCGTCCTGAATATGGTGTAGTATTCAATGACCTTCCGATCTCCATAAAACCGTTAAATAACAGCCAGACCCCAATCAAAACAGGTAGAAGGATCATGGTCAGCATGGGAAAATAAAACAGGTAAGCTGCTAATGCAATATCTACGATTGCCCCGCTCAGCAGCCATAACCAACCGGAAACCCTTCTGCGAAATGTAAATGCCAGATATAAATGAAAAAAACCGGATAAACCTAAGCCCATAGCCAATATCAGGCTTAATGAAAAGTATGCCTCTGATGGACTTATGAGTACATAAACACCTATCATAACCATCATTATTCCTGAAATCAACATCATCTGAAGAACTGGCATGATGCCACTTGTAGAATGTACGTTTTTCATAATTTAGAAATTTTAAGTCCCTGGTGCCGAAGAAATATGAATAAGGGAGCTAGGTAGATACTTTAAGTTTTTGCCAAAGTTGAATATTAAAAAAATTCAGAATGGTAGCCACAACAATTACATTGCAAATAAAACTTTTACAGCTTATTATGATTTTACCGGGATTTTCGGAACAAATCTTGAACCGTATACAAAATTACAGCTTCTGTCCGGAACAGCTATGATTCTCGTCACCCAGCGGCATGATACCAGTCAGCATTTGTAGCATTCTTTTTGGCCATATTTATTGTATAAAACAGGAAAATCATGAACAGCAAGAAAAAAGCATCCACAAAGATGATCCTAATGCTTACAGAATTCAGCAACAGGGATAAAAACGCTACAGACGCAGCGCTGAAACTCGCTGTAAAACTTGGGCTGAACCTGATGCTTTTGCACGTTTACCCCGTAACGGGCAACGAGCAATCAAAAAACCAGATGGAGAACGCCAAATACCTGTCAGAGATCGACAGGTATTTTGAAAGTGAAAAGAAGAGGCTGATGCAACTATTACAAATAAATCAGGGAGACGTTTCCCAGCCCATGATCAAAAGCCGTTCGGTTGAGGGTAGTTTGTCTGACAACGTCTGCGGAATACTTGAGAAAGAAGACATCGTGATGATCGTTATGGGGGGACGCCCTGCCAGGGACAATGACTACTTGTTCTGCACAGAAATCGACGAAATACTCTATAAAACAAGTCGTCCGGTGCTCATCATTCCCGAAAAGATGGGCCTGGAGATTTAATTGCCGGTTTTTTGATAACTTTATGATCTATTTGATGACGATAATTGAAGGTAATTTATCCCTTAACTTAACCACCAGCTGTAGGTAAACGTCATTTAAGCACAGATAGAAATGATGCACACCGCTATAAAATCCGTGTTTATGCGTATACATCTGCGGTTGAAAACCTTAACTTAATGACCTTAGGTAAGGCAACGCTTTTACCCCCGGAATTTAGACGATAAAAGAGTAAGCAGCAGCAGTTCACAACTTTTTATGACCGGTCTTACCCTGCTTACACCAATTATCCTATTGATAAGCTGGAACATATGCCAGATTAATATATTACCGAAACGTGCTGATCGTATCATTTTAAAAAAATCACTCGATCCGTTTCCGCTATTTTTTGGTTCTAGCGAGCTGAACCTTTCCGGGAAACATCATTTGTTCCAAAGCAGCATCTCTTTTATAGATGTCAGGATAAGACCTGAAAATACCATCGTCGATCTCACAGGTAAAATAAGTAATCTTGATAGGTACCGGATGGGTTAAAGTAAAATTTCTTCTTTGCATTTTTTGAAGTGCTTCTTTCATTTTCGGTACCTTGCCTTCCGGTCCGTCATATTCTAGGAGTAACCTGGCCAGGCGGTCTGCGTTTTCTACCCGAACACAGCCGTGGCTGAAAGATCTAGACTCTTTTTTGAAAAGTTTTTGTTCTGGTGTGTCATGCAGGTAAATATCAAAACGGTTAGGAAATCGAAAGACAATTTTTCCCAGGGCATTATCACATCCTGGCGACTGCCGAGCAAGGTAAAGGCTTGGGTGTGCAGCTATTGCCTGCAGTTTTTTCCGGGTAATAACCATATAATTACCTTTTAGATCATAAATTCCATAGTGGTTGTTACTCAGGTAATTTGAATCCCTCAATGCTCTAGGCAACAGTTCTTTTGCAAAAATCTTCTGTGGAACTTTCCATTCAGGTGCCGTGGTCATGTAGTTAACCTGGCTTTCAAGCTCCGGTGTCGGGGTGGAAGGTTTTCCTACTACGGTTTTGAAAAGTATGATGCTATCCCCGCGGAACAGTTTTAGTGAATAAGAGGGAATATTGATGTGGATATAATAGTTATCACCCGAATTTATCCAGCGCATCCTTTCCATGTTGATCGCCATTTTCCTGGCGTCACCTTCGGGAAATTCGTAACAATCGTCGATGTACTGTCCTTTTACCAGATGGAGATAATCCTGCAAGAGCCTGTACATCTGCATTCTTGGTTGCGCCGAAACGATCACTCCCATAAAATCCTTAGCATGAAGGGCACCGTTTAAATGTGCCAACGGATCAAAACCGCTCTGCTTTCCCCCTTCCAGAACCTCCGAGGTGTACACGGGATTAAATTTACCATAGTGCAGGTGGTTGACCAGTGTAACGAGCGCATCGGTTAAATAAACATCAAAATTACTCTTGTCCTGAAGATTTGACCGTGCCTGCATGAGTGGCTTTAAAAGATCATAGGTCAGCTTATCGGGGTGAAAATCATCTCTGTTCAATCCAAACTGAAGTACACAGTCCATTAAAAGCATCGATTTGTAAATCTCCGACTTTAAGGTGTCCGGTTTCACCCAGACCACAGAGAATCTCCGGTTTTTATAAAACTGCTCAACCAGTTTTGGATAGTTCAGTTGGGGTGACAGCTTAGAAAGTGCCATTTTAACATAAGTAGAATCAGCCTGGGCTATTTTAGGTTTTGAGTGATTGGTATCCCTTTCCCGTGGCGCGCATGCAGGCACTGAAGCCGAAAAGCCGCATAAAAGTGTACAGGAGATAATTGTTCTCCTTAACAAATCCTTAAGGAAATAAAAGTTCTGAGTTTTCATAATGGACTGTCTTATATGGTAAAGCTCCCAAGAATCCACCTGATAAATAATGATCTGGATCATTACCGCCGCTGATTATCAATACTCAGTTCAAAAGCTTTTACCGCCGCTCAAAGTGCCAGCTAAACGGACGGATTTTTTTACTTTTTGCAGGTGAATTTTTTTGATGCTTTGCAGTTTAATGAACCCTTCAGCTTGTTCAATCTCGTCCGTGATCAGAAAAAGATGGAGGTCAGCTTTGCTTATTGTTCCATTTTTCACTCCTTTCGGCAATATGGCTCAATAAATCTTATACCAGATCAACCCATTGTCCTGATGACAAAAATAAATTCCTTCGCTCTGGAATGCTGGCCTTCCAGAAACTCAATCTCTGATCCATTGCCGACATTTTGGTTAAATGCTGCAAAATGATTCAGGCTATTGTCAGAATAGCCTAAAATCATGGATGTAAGCGTAAAAAGTTTTTTTTAGAAGCGGTATACATTTTTTGAATACCCGATCAGCATTGCTTAATTGCCCGGGATTTTATGACGAGGTATCTTTGGTCGAAATTCTCTACCTGTGCCTATTGGTCCGGATATCAAGGGCCATGTACAAGGGGCAAAACCCGAAAATTCCGGTCCACAACAGAACCCCGGCAATACTTATCAGCGCCAACTCTGTACCTGTACTAAAAATACCAAGGATGTATGCCGGCAATATTGCAATGGCCAGTAGCGTTCTTATCGTCCTATCCAAAAGTCCCATATTTGTTTTCATTTCCATCCTACTTATTTTTTACAAGACACTTTCTTCCATTACTGCAGGAATTTTATCTGCTAACACTGAGCAAATCCAGATCTGGTACTGATTTCAACAAACAATTTGAAAACCCCTGTTCAACTGATCGCTAAATTCACTGAAAATACTTAAAGCTTAAATGAGCCAGGTCATGGTTGATGATGATTGTTAATCGATCAAAAAAAGCGATGCGGAGAACTAAAGGCTTCAGCTAACGCCAATCATTAACACCAATGATCCTAATCAGCCGGACAACTGGCAGGTATTGCTAATTTTAGACGTATACTCAAATTAAGCCAATGCAACATACAGTCAAATCCGAACAGGGTGGTTCAACAGAAAATGGTAGCGGTGTTTACCTTACGTCATTCGGTGCTGCACAGACCGTGACCGGATCAAAACACATCCTTTATACTCCATATGTGGACATTCTCATTGATTGCGGGCTTTTCCAGGGGATCAAGTCATTAAGAACAAAAAACTGGGAAACGCCAGATTTTGAAATTGAACGCATTGGCGCCTTATGCCTTACTCACGCCCATCTGGATCATTGCGGTTATATCCCAAAACTGGTGGGGGCAGGATACAGGGGGAAAATCTACATGACCGCTCCCACCCGGGAACTCACCGAACTTATTTTAAGAGACAGTGCAAAAATCCAGGAAGAAGATGCATGGAAAGCGAACCATTACGGCTATTCAAAACACCATCCTGCAAAGCCGCTATACACGCTGACCGATGTTGAACGCTGCCTGCACCATTTTGTAACGATTGAGCCTGGGGTAGAGATCAATATCGCAAAACAGGTGAGCATGAACTATATGCTATCGGGCCATATCCCCGGGGCATGCTCCATCACATTTACCATATCTGGTAAAAAAGTACTCTTCTCAGGAGATATTGGACGCACGCACTCCGGTTTTTTGGGTGCTCCCCAGCACGGGGCGCCAGCTGATGCCATTATTATGGAATCCACTTATGGAGACAGGCTCCATGGAACGCAATCGGCTGAAAACGAACTGGAAGAAGCCATCAACAGCACCCTTGAAATAGGCGGAAATGTAATGATACCTTGCTTTGCCGTCGGCAGAGCGCAGGAAATCATCAGGATGCTATATCTGCTTAAACAGGCAGGCAAAATCCCACAGTCACTGCCGGTTTATCTGGACAGTCCTATGGCCGCGGCAGCATCCGAAATCTTATTGCGCTACCCGCAGTGGAGTACCTTGACTGAGAATGAGTGCAGGATGATGATGAAAGGTCTTATCATCAATGAGAAACACGAAAACACGATCGGCATCATCAAAAACAAAAAAAGCAAAATAATCATTGCAGGAAGCGGCATGCTCTCGGGTGGCAGGATCCTGGAATACCTAAAACATTATGCCGGAGACAAGCGTAACTGCCTGATACTTTCCGGCTTTCAGGCTGAGGGTACACGCGGGCGGGCACTGCTGGAAAAAACACATGAGATACGCATAGACGGCCAATATTTTCCGGTACGCGCAAGGACGGTTTCACTAAACAACCTTTCCGCACATGCAGATCAGTATGAACTTATCGAATGGCTGGAATTATCATCAAAAAAAGAAACCCAGGTCTATCTGGTGCACGGCGAACCCATGGCCCAGGAATCGCTAAGGGTGAAAATAAGAGCCACTTTAGGGTTTGAGGCCCGGATTAGCAGACAGGGGGAAAAAATCAGGTTATTTAATACACTCAGCCTGAAAAACGAATAAACTATTTAAATAAATACCTGAGGTGATAAAATATGATCAAGTCGAAAATCAGGCCTTAAAAATAAAACAAAATGGAAATACTGACCAACCAAAACACTTTTGTGCTAAGCGAGGAAATTTTGCAGAAAATGGACGCCTACTGGCGTGCAGCGAATTACCTCTCTGTGGGACAAATCTATCTGTATGATAATCCACTCCTCAAAGAACCTTTGCAGTTGTCTCACGTAAAGCCGATGGTGGTGGGACACTGGGGAACCTCCCCCGGTCAGAACTTTATTTACGTGCATCTAAACCGGGTGATCAAAAAACACCATTTAAACATGATCTACATATCCGGTCCAGGACATGGTGGACCTGCGCTTGTTGCCAACACCTATCTGGAAGGAAGCTATAGTGAAATCTATCCGGACATCAGCGAGAATGAGCAAGGAATGAAAAAGCTTTTTACCCAATTCTCGTTTCCCGGTGGTATTTCCAGTCATGTTGCGCCCAGTACGCCGGGATCGATACACGAGGGTGGAGAGCTTGGCTATTCGCTGAGCCACGCCTTTGGAGCGGTTTTCGATAACCCTGACCTAATTGCCGCATGTGTGGTAGGGGATGGAGAAGCAGAAACCGGGCCCTTGGCAACAGCCTGGCACTCCAACAAGTTTCTTAATGCCAAAAGTGACGGGGCGGTATTGCCCATCCTGCATTTAAACGGTTATAAGATCAGTAATCCAACCCTGCTCGCCCGCATTCCGCACGAAGAGCTCGAACAGTTCTTCCGCGGTTGCGGATGGAAGCCCTATTTTGTTGAAGGAGATGAAGCTGCAGATATGCACCGGAAAATGGCATTGGCTATGGAGCAGGCCATCAGCGACATCAGGACATTTCAGAAAAATGCCAGGGAGAAAGGAGATCATAAAAGGCCGTTATGGCCGATAATCATCCTCCGCTCTCCAAAAGGATGGACAGGGCCAAAAGCAGTAGCGGGGAAAAAAAACGAAGGAACCTTCCGCTCCCACCAGGTACCGATACCCGTTGACAAGGCACATGCAGGCAATGTGCAACTTTTAGAACAATGGATGAAAAGCTACCATGCGGAGGAACTTTTTGATCAAAACGGAAAGCTTATTTCTGAACTGGCAGAACTGTGCCCGAATGGCGATAAACGCATGGGCGCCAATCCCCACGCCAATGGAGGGCTACTGCTCAAAGAAATCAGGTTACCAGATTTTAGGGATTTTGCGCTGCAGGTTTCTTCCCCGGGCAGCATCCTGGGGCAGGGTACGGTAGTATTAGGCAACTATTTATCCGGCGTGATCAAACTAAATGAAAATAATTTCAGGATATTCGGCCCCGATGAGACCTTATCAAATCTGTTGGGCGCGGTTTTTGAGGTCAGCGATCGCCAGTGGGGCGCACAGGCTATAGAGGAGGACGAATTTCTGTCTCCTTCCGGACGCATTCTGGATGCCCAGCTTAGTGAACACCAGTGCCAGGGCTGGCTCGAAGGATATCTGCTTACAGGTAGGCACGGCCTCTTCAACAGCTATGAAGCCTTTATCAGGATAGTCGATTCGATGTTCAGCCAGCATGCCAAATGGCTAAAGGTAACCCGGGAACTTCCGTGGCGAAGGGATATCGCCTCACTAAATTACCTTCTGGCCTCACATGTCTGGCAACAGGACCACAACGGCTTTACCCACCAGGATCCCGGGTTTTTGGACCATGTGGCCAGTAAGAAAGCAGATGTGGTCAGATTATATCTTCCGCCGGATGCAAACTGCCTGCTGAGTGTGATGCACCATTGCCTTGGCAGCAAAAACTACGTAAATGTTGTCGTTGCGGGCAAACATCCCCTGCCCCAGTGGCTGGATATAAGAGCGGCGGAAATACATTGCGCACAAGGCATCGGCATATGGCAATGGGCCAGCAATGATCAGCAATCAGGCCCTGATATTGTGATGGCGAGTTGCGGAGATACGGTAACACTGGAGCTGCTCGCCGCAGTTTCCATCCTTAGAAAGCACTTTCCGGAACTGATGGTCCGGGTGGTAAATGTAGTTGATCTGATGAAAATGCAGTCTGAACTTGAGCATCCGCACGGCCTTAGCGATGCTGACTATGATTCGATATTTACCTTAGATAAACATATCATATTCAACTTTCACGGTTATCCGTGGCTAGTGCACCGCCTGAGCTACAAAAGGGTAAACAGGAACCTCCATGTAAGGGGATACATTGAAGAAGGAACCATAACCACACCCTTTGATCTCAGGGTGCAGAACAAGATTGACCGCTTCCACCTGGTTATCGAGGTAGTGGACAGGCTGGGAAACCTGGGAAGCAAAGGTGATTACCTCAAACAGCAGCTCCAGGATAAACTATTGGAACACAAGCACTATGTACAGAGATATGGAAAAGATATGCCCGAAATCGCCGGTTGGGTTTGGGGTGAATAGCATTTAAAAAAAGGCAGGCCGTTGCAGATATCAGCAACGGTCTGCCGCTTTCTAATGAATAATCCGATCAGGGTTTCAAAAATATTTTAAGTATAGAGAAAAAGAAAAAGACCGGTATTTTTTAATCCTGGCCTGGTTTGATACAAATACAAAAAAGCCTATACTAATTCAAAAAATACAGCGAAAATCCAGGCCAGTCATCTTTTGGAAAGGTTACCTAAATTCTCATTGCAGCTCACACTGTAAAAGCGGAACCTGCCGCGCTTAAAATCAATGCCCTGTTTTTTATCGAGATAAACGCGCCCCAGGTTTTTCATGATTTTACCCGTTCCCAGTACGAGGGAATCCCCTTTCTTTAACAGTGCAAGCGGATTGGTAAAAACGGCATTTCCAGGTTCACCCGAGCGAAACCTGTAAGTAACAAAAAGCGTGTCCCCCTGGTAGCTACCGGTAAATCTACCCTCATTTTTTTTGTGGTTGGAATAGAGAATTGAAAGATGCCCGCTCACGCCGTTTTTTCCTGAGGTACTGATTTTTAAAAAAGCTGAATCTTTGCCATCTATTGCCATAAAACAGTCCCAGCCGGGTCGTGATTGCGCGAGTTTTTCAATATTCTTATTTTCCGGACTATGGCGGCACATCATCAAAACCGGAAGAGAGAGGATGAGCAGGTAAGGATATTTTATTTTCATGATTTGTTCTTTAAAGCTGAGGTGTTATTTATCACGCTTTTTTCTAAATATAGTCTGGTGGAAATACCAATAAGGGTGTGGTGGTATACCTTGCAAAACGTTTGGCTCTGCTTCCGCTGAATATTTTATCGAGTAGGTTATGCTTCCTGTGGAGCATGGAGACAATGTCTATATCTTCCTGTTCGGCTATCCATTCCAGCCCCTGATCGATATCGCTGTTCCAGACCGGTTCATAACGGATTTTACTGTAGCCTGTAAGTATTCTCATCTGGTGGATAAAATCTTCACCGATAGCCTGCATACCAGTGTTGAGATCCTTTCTCATCTCAATGATGTGCAGCACGCAAACTTCAGCTTTAAACCATGAAGCAAGTTTACAGAGGTATTCCAGTGGATTTATATCTTGCGGCGTGAGCGTCCCCGCATACACTATTTTCTTTATCCCGTGGTATCTGGCACCGAAAGGGATAAGAAGTACCGGGCGATCACCTTTTTCTATCATAGCCATGCTGTTACTGCCCAATATAAAATTCACAAGTCCGCCCGCTCCAGACAGCCCCATTATGATGAGATCAGTATCAATCTGTTCAGAAACCTGCTTTATAACAGCAAGTACCGGGCCTTCAGCGCAACGGTAATCTACCTTAGGACAACTGGCCGGTTCATCCGTACAGGAATTATCGAGTAGTTTTTTGACCATGAGGTCGAGTTCACCGCCGATATTACCTTCAAGATCTGCAGTATCCATCACCGGCCACAGACCGCTTTCAGAAACAGGTACGGGAAGTACAAAAGCATTAACGACCGTTACCCGCGCATCTAACACCTTCGCCATGGAAATGGCATATCTTGCCGCATTTTCAGCGGGGGCCGAAAAGTCGGTCGGAACAAGGATTCTTTTCATTTCTTATTGTTTTTTGGTAAAAAACCACATTTAAGCTCATCTGCTATGGTCAATTTTATTTTTCATCGCGAATTGACGATCATAAAAGGCTTTCCCAAAGTTAATACCTGAAAGGAATGCAACGAGATGATCCGGATTAGTCAAAAGAATGATTTATAACATTCGGAAAAGAAAAAACCAATCGAAGCCTCGATTACCTGTATCCCCTTATCGCACGGACTGCTTTTTTAACAGCGTGTGGAAATTATAAAAATTGCGGCCATGGCTACTAGAGGTGATTTGCATCAGTGCTCCACCTGATTACGCTCATTGGATAGATATACATCGCGGAGATATCTTTATCAATATGGTTTTAGCCTATATAAACAGATGAATAAACCCAAAACGAGCGAAAACCAGATAACTTCGTTTAAGCATTTGATCGAGGGCTTTTTTGAAGATACCGGAAAGATTTCTGCTTTTACCGGCAAATTCTTCCGCGTAGCCTTCCGTCCGCGTTATGAGCATAAGGAACTGCTCAACCAATGTTACCTGATTGGTTACAAGTCGATGCCATTAATCGGCCTTACTGCTTTCATTATGGGATTGGTGCTGACCATGCAGCTCCGACCCTCTCTGATCGACTATGGAGTCGAATCACAATTGCCTGTGATGGTGGGACTGGCTATTGTGCGTGAGATCGGTCCGGTCATATCGGCACTGATTTTTGCTGGCAAAATAGGAAGCAGCATAGGTGCGGAACTGGGATCAATGAAAGTAACCGAACAGATAGATGCCATGGATGTTAGCGGAATCAACCCCTTTAAATACCTGGTGGCTACAAGGGTACTTGCAGCTACGCTGATGCTCCCTATACTCACCATCCTCGGCGACGCTATCTCTTTGTTTGGCGCATTTGTTGGTGTAAATATCCGCTCGGTAACCAGTTTTGATCTCTTCTTTATACAGGTTTTCAAAAGCCTCTCTTTTAGTGACCTCTTGCCTGCAGTAATCAAAACTTTCTTCTTCGGATTTGCTGTTGGAATAGTAGGTTGCTACAAAGGTTTTCATTCTTCCAAGGGTACACAAGGAGTTGGTATTTCAGCAAATTCAGCAGTAGTACTGTCATCGGTGCTGATATTCATCATCGATCTGCTTGCCGTCCAGATAACAGAAATGCTGGGCTTAAATTAACCGTATGGAAACAACCGAAAAATCATCACCGCAGCAATACCCATCCAAAGAAGTATTGGACGAGGTAATCATCATTGAGCACCTGAGTAAAAGTTTTGGAGAACAGCAGGTTTTAACTGATTTTTCCCTTCGGGTAAAAAGGGGCGATAACGTAGTGGTGCTGGGAAAATCCGGTTCAGGAAAATCCGTACTGATCAAATGCATAATCGGATTGCTCACACCCGATAGCGGCAGGATAAATGTACTCGGAAATTCAATGATTGAACTTGGAGAAGAAGAACTCAACCTGGCCAGGGCAAAAATAGGCTTCCTTTTCCAGAGCAATGCCCTTTACGATTCGATGACGGTAAGGGAAAACCTGGAGTTCCCTTTACGCAGGCACCGCCCGGATATTTCTGAGCAGGAACTGAAAGAAATGGTCTATGAGTCACTGGAAAATGTTGGACTGGAACATACCTCAGAGATGATGCCCTCGGCGCTATCGGGCGGCATGCTTAAAAGAATAGCCCTTGCCCGTACCATGATCTTGAGGCCGGAGGTGATTTTATATGATGAGCCTACTACGGGTCTGGACCCCATCACTTCACGGGAGATAGAAAAACTCATATTGAGCCTTCAGAAAAAATACAAAACCTCCTCGATTATCATCTCCCACGATATGTCATGTGTAAAATTTACAGCAGACCGGGTGGTACTTCTTTTAGACGGACGGTGTTACATTGAGGATAGTTTTGAGCATCTGGAGCAATCTCAGGATGAACATATTAAACAGTTTTTTATATAAGTTATGGCAAAACCACAGCACAATAACCTCAAACTGGGCGTTTTCGTCCTTTCGGGACTATCTATACTGATATTGAGTTTCTTCCTTATCGGCAAAAACAGTAACCTGTTCGATTCCGACTTTAGTCTGCGTGTACGTTTCAGTGCCCTGGAAGGTCTTTCTGAAGGCAGCAACGTGCTTTTCTCGGGGATACAGGCCGGAACAGTAAAAAATATCGAAATGCTTGGCGACACCACCATAGAGGTGACCATGCGTATCAACTCAAAGGTAAAGCCCTACATCCGCAGTAACGCAGTAGCAAGTATAGGAACAGAAGGCCTGATGGGCAATAAAGTCATCAACATTAGCCCACTTACCGGAAATGCCCAGTTGGTTAATGATGGCGCACTGCTTACCGCCAGGAAAATGGCCAGCATGGAAGAAATCATCCAGACGCTTTCCACAACCAATAATAACGTGGCAGCAATCTCCAGCGTACTTAAAGGCACCGTTCTGAGAATTGATAGCAGTGAACTGCTTAAATTGATAGATGATCACCAGATTGCGGGCAATATCCGCTCCACTGCAAGATCACTGCAGGATGCCAGTGCAGGGGTATCCCGCATGAGTACCACTTTTAATGAAATTATTACCGATCTGCACGCTGGAAAAGGAACTGCCGGACTGCTGTTAAGAGATACAGCCAGCGCTAGGCGGATAAAATCTGCCGTAGAAAATATAAGCTGGGCAAGCAGGGATGTTAGTCTGACTGCAGCTGAACTGAACGGAATCGTAAAAACCATAAAGGCTGATGTGGAGGACGGTAAGGGAAGTTTGCATGTAATGCTCAGAGACACCGCCTTTGCAGCGGACCTGAAAGGCAGTTTAAAAAACATACGGAGAGGTGCAAACAGCTTTGATGAAAATATGGAGGCGATAAAGCACAGTTTTCTCTTTAGGGGTTACTTTCGTGCGCAGGAAAGAAAAAAGAAAAATGACAAGATGATAAACGATAAAAATCAGTAAGATATGGAATGTCATAAAATTTTGATAGCGATAGATGATAGCCCGGCTGCTGAGCATATTGCCGGGAGCGGATACCAGCTGGCCTGCCAGTTCGGCGCCGAGGTGGCTTTGCTAAGCATCGAAGACACCACTATCTATGACGATGATGAACTATCCTTAAGGGAACGGGATCCGCTTATAGAAAGGTCCAGCAACACTTTGCAGCAATACCTGATCAACAAAATATTTAAAAACGTTCCGGTAAGTACTTTTATTGAACGGGGAAAGCCGGCATCGGTCATTATCGAACTTTCCCGCTCCTGGAATGCCGACATGATTGTTTTGGGCACCCATGGCAGAAAAGGTCTTTCCCATCTTTTAATGGGAAGCGTTGCAGAAGAGGTGATGCGAAATTCGAGCAAACCACTCGTTATCATTCCCATATCCGAAAAAAGATGATCGAAATCAGAAAGGAAGGTGTACTGCTCTACCCTACAGATAAGCCTTTTGAATCCAGGGCAGTACTTAATCCCGCAGTTCTTCAGGAAGGAGAGAACCTGGTGATGCTGTACCGCGCCGTTAATGCATCTGGTATCTCTACGATTGGTAAATGTATATTCAAAGGCCCGCTCGAAATCGTTCAAAGAGACAACGAACCGCTTCTGATCCCTTCAGGCGAAGAAGAAAGCGCAGGCATAGAAGATCCCAGGCTGGTAAAAATAGACGGCACATATCTTTTAAGCTATACCGCTTTTGACGGCCTGAATGCACTTGGTGCAGTTGCGGTATCTACAGATCTGGAAACTTTTGAGCGCTATGGCGTTATTGTTCCTAAAATTCTTTTTCCGGCTTTCAGAATGTTGGCAGAACAATCGGGGGCATTGAATCCAAAATATGCCAGGTATGCCCATGATAAGACCCTGGCCAAAGGCAACAGACCTCTTCTGGTATGGGATAAAGATCTGGTTTTCTTTCCAAGAAGAATCAATGGCAAACTATATCTCCTTCACAGGATAAAACCAGACATACAACTGGCCAGCGGAGTCAATCTTTCAGATTTTGACAAGCCTTTTTGGGAAGATCATCTGAAACATTTTCAGAAACATATCCTGCTACGGCCCATGTTTGCTCATGAGGTAAGTTATATTGGTGGAGGATGCCCACCGATCGAAACCGAGTGGGGATGGCTGGTGATCTATCATGGCGTATGTGATACACCTGATGGCTACCGGTACAGCGCATGCGCCGCGCTGCTGGAGCTTGATAAGCCCGAGCGGGAGATCGCACGTCTGCCCTATCCGCTGTTTTATCCTGAAAAGGCTTGGGAACGTGATGGCGAGATCAATGATGTCTGTTTTCCTTCCGGCGCGGCAGTATTTTCCGGCAGACTCTACATTTATTACGGAGCTGCAGATTTCTGCATCGCCTGTGCCTCGGTCGATCTGAAAGGTCTTTGCGTGGAACTCTGGCGTTTCCGCGATCTGTAAAGGATTCCCGTGATCATTCCATTCAAAACAGATGCCCTGTACCATTGATCTATTTATTATCCTGAAACCTTGCTTGCCACATAAAAAAGCCTTCGTTGCTTATACCACAGGCAAATCAGCTCCAATAAAAGGCGTTTGCCTTTAACTGATTAAATTCTACAGTAAAGTTTAATCATGCAATTGGTTTTGCCCTAACCTGGCGGGGCCGGGGATGTCAGCGAAGCTCTGGGGGAAGATAATCATGGGCACCTGCGTCCTTGAAATCATTCTCAAGGTTTTATCTCCTCCGAAGAGTTCTCCTATGATACTGTGCTTTTTGTGTACCATGGCCAGCATATCTGCTTCACTGTTTTTCTCCATAACCGATAAAGCCTCCTCAAGCGTATCCTTTTGTTTGTGCCTGTAGAAAACCTTAGGGTAATCAATTTCCTGGGCTACCTTGTCCAGAAATTTTTTCTCTTTCAGCAGGAAAAGCCTTCCTTTCTCCATAGATATCCTGTTATGAAAAATAAGCAAATCTGAATGATAAGCAGATGCGATTCCAGCTAAAAAATCAAGAGCTATAATTTCGCTATCCGCAAAGTCACTGGTGAAAACAATCTGCCGGAGCGGTACAGGGGGAAAGTCCATCGGAACCAGCAACACGGGTACACTGGCCCATTTGATCAGCTTGCGGATCGTACTACCGGGCAAAGTTTCTGCATACCTTTCCTCAGGTTTGATCCCCATCACAATCATACCCATGTCCTTACGGTTGAAAAAAGATTTTATCCCGGCGGCAGGAACACCGATGGCTGAAAAGATCTCGATGAATGGCTTAAAGCCATCACCGCATAACCGGTCTGCATCCAGGTTAAGCTTTGCCGCAAGAGCAGACAACCTCTCCAATGAATCTGCTTCGGCAAGGTCATACAGGCTATCCTGAAAAATCATGGTTCCATCTGCCACCATTGGTAAAACAACGGAGTAGATGTGTACTATGGCCAGGTTCATTCTGCATAAGCATGCCATCTGAAGGGCATAATCCGCTGCTGAAGCTGCTGCCTTCGAGAAATCTGTGGCAATTAATATTTTACACCTCATAATCAGTCTGTTTGCAGACATAAATCTGATAAAATCATGTTTAGAAGCTGGTGAGAAAAATCAGCAGCACCGATGATTCTGAAAATAAATCAACCCAGGTCAATGAACAGGATTATCACCGGAACTAACCATTATCATCAAAAAATAAAAGTCCTTCCCCTAGCTTGGTAAGATGAAAACAATTTTGGTTATGACCGATTTTTCCAGGGCTGCGAAAAATGCTGCTCAAACCGCGCTAAATATTGCTGAACATTTTGGCGCAGCGCTATTGCTGTTGCACAGCTATCAACTGTCACAGATTATGTTTGCTGAACCTTTAAAAATGGATTATCAGGCAATTGAGGAGAAGGCTGCAATTTCGCTTGAAAAAGAAAAGGACAGACTTTTAAAACTAATGAAAACCCGCCGGCAAGCGATCAGAATCCGCACGATAAATACCATAGCCCCGATAGCTGAGGTACTGTACGACATCCAACAGGGCGAAAAAGTTATACTTGCGGTGATGGGCAGGCACAAAGCACATAAAAGTAATTTTCTATTTGCGAACCATATTCATGTTGCCATGCGGAACAGCGATTGCCCGCTGCTGATATTATCTTCCGGCACATTCCTTCTGCATAGGTGCAGGATAAACTTTGCTTCCGACCTCAATGAGAAAGATATCGCTCTGCTTGAATCCATTGATAAGATCCGTATGGCGTTCAAAGCCAGCATTTCGATCGGTTCCGTAATGGAGAGTACGGGGTTAATTGCTGATTTTGGTGAAGAAGACCGCTTAGCATCTTTTCAGCATGCATTGCGGAAAGATAAATTCAGCGATATTCCCTTTCATCTTTTAACATCCAATGCCATCGCCAGTGAAATAGAGCGGATTTTTCCTCCATCAGAAGATAATCTTTTACTCCTTGTCAACAGAAATCATGGCTTGCTTTATGAAATTTTTCATTCCTCGCACTGCCGCGCCATAATTAAAAAGCATCGTGGAGCCATCCTCGTCTTGCCCGAGCTCTGGAAGCCGGGGTGCCGGCCACAACCTGGCACAGGGGCATTGAAAACGATTTAAACCAGGGAGCTTAACCGTTTCCCTATAATTCCGGGCTGATGAAATCATGTCTTCTTTACCCTAATAAAGATTAGAGCTGCTGATGGTCAAGTTTAATCAAATCCGTTTTTAAAACAATATGACTACGATCATTGCCCCATATGATCCCGGTCATAAATAAAGATAAAAAAAGGAAACAATTTTAGCTATCAGCAGCGATCTGCACATGATCAGTTGAGTTTAGAACTGTTGGCGGGCAAACAATTTACACCCCGAAGGAATTGGGACGACTAATTTTTTGTACATTTATGAAGTAGGCTAATATGTCTTTCGACCAAAAGATGAACAAAACCACGGGAATCGGTTTCGATCCTTTATTTGACAATGCCTCAATGGGTATAATCGTTGCCGACGACGGTGGGCATATTGTGATTACCAATCCATTTTTAGAAAAGCAGTTTGGCTATGGCCCGCATGAACTTGACGGCAAGCCTATTGAAGATCTGATTCCAGGCCGGTTTACAGACAGGCACCAGCACCATGTTAATGGCTATATCAAACATCCCAGGTCGCGGCCTATGGGACTGGGACTTGATCTTTTCGGACTTAGAAAAGACGGAACGGAATTTCCCGTTGAGGTTAGCCTGAGCAATTACCAAACAGATCAGGGAAAATTTGTAATCGGTTTTATAAGTGATATCTCGGCGAGAAAAAAAGTGGAACTAGAGCTTAAAGTCTTAAATGAACAGCTGGAGGCCAAGGTGTTAAGCAGGACACGCTCATTAACAAGCACGGTAAAACAATTGGCCGAGCTTATCACCGAAACAGAGCTTAAAGATGTGGAACTCAATAGGGCAAACACTTTTTTGCGGAGTATTTGGGGCCATGCAGAGGTTATCCTTTTTGTTACCGATTCCGGCGGAACCATTAAGATGTTCAATCCTGCTGCCGAACGGGAGCTGGGATACGTTGCAGAAGAAATTATAGATAAACTTGATCCCTCCGTCTTTCATTCTGTTGAAACACTTAAGCAAAGTGCAGACGAGCTTACAAAATCACTTCAGTTAACTGTTTCTGCTGACTTTGAGGCACTAAAAATAAAATCTGATCTGGGATTGGCAAATGAACGGGAAATTGACTATCTGAGAAAAGATGGAAGCCGTTTTCCAGCGTCACTTACCATTACAGCGATGCATACCACAACCGGAGATATTGAGGGCTATCTGGGGATTGCGATGAACATTTCTGAACGGAAGAAAGCCGAGGAAAAAATTCTACGGAGCCTGAAGAAGGAAAGAGAGATGAGCGACTTCAAATCGAGGTTTGTCTCAATGGCCTCTCATGAGTTCCGGACCCCTTTGAGTACCATACTCTCTTCTGCCTATCTGATATCAAAATATACTACAGAAAATCAGCAGCAAAAGCGGGAAAGCCATGTTAACCGGATCACCACCATGGTGCAATCTTTAACCGATATTTTAAACGATTTTCTATCTCTTGAGAAAATTGAGGAAAATAAGGCAGAACCATACTACAGTACTTTTGAGTTAACGGATCATATCAGAAACGTGGTTACTGAAATTGAAACCCTGAAAAAGAAAGGCCAGGTTATCAGGCTTTCTCATCAGGGAGAAACCCATGTGCATCTAGATCAGGTCATGCTCAAACACGTTATCATCAATCTTCTTTCAAATGCCATAAAGTTCTCGCCTGAAAACAGCCAAATTGAAATATGCAGTTCGGTTGATGAAAACCAGATAACCATAAAAATCAGTGATGAGGGATTAGGCATTCCTAAGCAGGATATGCGCCATCTCTTTGAAAGGTTTTTTCGCGGAAGCAATGCCAACAATATCCAGGGGACAGGTCTGGGGCTTCATATTGTTTCAAGATACATAGATTTAATGGGCGGAAAAATTTCCTGTAAAAGCGAACTTGGATCGGGAACGGAATTTAGTATAGAATTTGTAAAAACAAAACAGACTGAATGATGAAAAGAATTTTAGTTATTGAGGATAACCATGACATCAGGGAGAACCTTTCGGAGATCCTTGAGCTGGCCAACTATAAAGTTGAACAGGCTGAAAATGGAAAGCAGGGTGTGGAAATTGCCCTTCAACAAAAACCCGACCTGGTAGTTTGCGATATCATGATGCCCATTCTGGATGGCTATGGTGTTTTGCTCATGCTTCAGAAAAACCCGGCAACAGCAAACATCCCCTTTATCTTTCTTACAGCTAAATCCGAACGTAGTGAGGTAAGAAAGGGAATGGAGATGGGCGCGGATGATTATATCATAAAGCCTTTCGACGGAACTGATGTAATCAATGCCATAGACGGGCGGTTGCGCAAGGCGGCTTCGCTACGGGAAGAGATTGCGCCGGGGATAAATGGCATGGACCGGCTTATTACACTTAACGGCGGGAAAGACCATCTCGATCTGCTCAAAGAAAACCGCAGCCAGAATCAGTACAAGAAAAAACAGATTATTTATACGGAAGGAAACCTTCCCTCCAAATTATTTTATCTGCAAAAAGGAAAAGTTAAGACTTACAAACGGAACCATGACGGAAAGGAACTTATCATAGGGCTTTACAACCAAGGCGATTTTTTTGGGTACCTGCCTTTGCTTGAGGGCAGGAATTACCGAGAATCTGCTGAGGCACTGGAAGATACCGTGCTTGCCGTAATTCCGCGCGCTGAGTTTGAGCAATTGATGGGCAGTAACCCCCAGGTGATGAAAAAATTCATTTCCGTTCTTGCAAAAAACCTGATTGAACGCGAGGAACATCTACTGGCCACTGCATATAACTCCCTGCGCAAAAAGGTTGCAGATACACTGGTCACCCTTTACGAAAAATACAATCCCCAACAACAGCAAACCTTTGAAATCGATCTGACAAGGGAGAACCTGGCTGCTATTGCAGGTGTTGCCAAGGAATCCATGATCAGAATGCTTGGCGAGTTTAAAGATGAACGGCTCATCAGCATCACCGATAGTATCATCCATATAGAACAGATCGATAAATTAAGGCATATGCACAACTGATCTTCGGTCCGAGCATAACGCAGCAATAACATACCTTAAAAATTTCTTTTGCCTATGTACCAATTGTTTATTCCCAGCAAAAAAACTTAAACCGTCTGCACAGCCTGAGCAAACAAATCCTGTGGTAAGCAGCTACCGGAACACCGGCAGCTGCGCTGATTGCTTATTTTGGGTATCTTAACATCAAATCTGTACTTTACATGACATGATACCCATTATTCAAAGGCTATCTGTCTTTTTGCGGAAACCTTTTCCTGCCTGAGCTGAGTTCAAGTACCAGCGGGCCATCCTTGTAGCTGGCCTTTACTTCTTCCAGCAATATATACGGCGGGTAGGATTAAATGTTCTCTTAAAGGAGGACATAGAATTCTTTGCGTGTATATTTATCTTCTACTTTTTCAGATTCTTATTCGTTGCTGATGATCAAGAGGTCATTCCTGAGTCTCGTTCTTGAAATCCTTTTTATCAAAATTGACGGGTCTACAAATTCAGTGAGCGGTGAGGGAAAATTTCTTTTCAAGGATCATACGCGCGGTTCTGACCCTGGTCTTTACCGTTCCGATGGGTTGGGCAGTTGCCACGGAAATCTCACGATATTTATAGCCTGCATTGTACATCGTTATCGCCTGCCTGACGTGATAAGGAAAGCTGTTGATCACCTGGTGAAGGTCATCAGAGATGAATTTTGAGAAGACAGTGCTTACCGAACAGCTGTTCTTGAAGGCTATTTCAATCTGCGTATGGTGTTCCATCACTCTGGAAGTTTTGTTGACCCTGTTAATAAAGGTGTTTCTCATGATGGTATACAACCATTTGCGGATATCGGTGTCCATACTAAACTTCTCATAGAAGCGCAATGCCTTGAGTAGGGTATTCTGAACCAGATCTTCCATTTCATCTTTCTCATTTACAAAGTGCTTGGCCATGCTTTTTAAGACTTTGACTTCTGCAAGCAGCAGTTCTTCAAAAGATTTACGTTCGGTAAAAGAAGTTATCAGCTTTTCCATGTTTTTCATTTTAATGCCAAAATCCAAAAACCGTTATATTTATGCGATGATTTCCCTCATGCGCTTCAATGATGTGGGTGAGGGAAACAGAAGCCGGCGGTTCAGGGATTATCCTACCGTAAAACCCGGCTTAAATTAATTTTCTGTTCAGGAAATCTTTACATGCTTTTTCACTGAAGACAGCTTGCCGGTTTTCCTGAGTGTAAGAGAGAGAATACCATCTCTGTATTTGGCGCTTATATGTTCGGGAGAAACATTTTCAGGAAGGCTGAACGCCCCGCAGAAAGAAGAGCGCGAGAATTCTCGTCTCAGATAATTTTCCTCATCGCCCGCTTCATGTTCGGCAAGGATATTGAGTATCCCATTCTCAACATTTACAGAGAAGTCTTTTTTTCGAAACCCGGGCGCGAGCACCTCGATTTTGAATTTGGTATCCCTTTCTATAACATTTACAGCCTTCTTTGGCTCATTAGGCTCATCAAAGAATTCAGGATCCCAAAAATCCTGTACCATGGAGCCTATCTCTTTTTTGTTTAAATTTTCTGTGACTGACATAACTTTTTTTATATAAAGTTAACCTGCCTGAAACAAGGTTTAATTGATATCCGTCATGATCTGCTATGAGTTTGCTCATCGGCCGTGATGCTGCCTGTAGATTTTCGGTAAGGGCAATTTAAATGGAGGCCCGTTTTAGGATCATTGAAGGAAGTGATTAAAATCATTACATTATCGGGATAAACTTCTGAAATTGATGTTAATCTGG
Organism: Pedobacter sp. BG31; assembly: GCF_042464845.1. Lineage (NCBI taxonomy): Bacteria > Pseudomonadati > Bacteroidota > Sphingobacteriia > Sphingobacteriales > Sphingobacteriaceae > Pedobacter > Pedobacter sp. BG31. The sequence continues at coordinate 22,672 of NZ_JBHNZK010000018.1, read as the reverse complement.
GGCAATTAAACGAGTGAAAGAAGTTGCGTTAAAGACCAGGAAAAAAAAATGAAAAAAATTTTGGTAACCACTGATTTATCTGATAATTCAAAATCAGCTGTTCGTATGGCACTGCGTTTGGCCAAAACTAAAGATTGTGCCTTAAGTGTGGTGCAAGTAAATCATATACCTAAACCTTTTAACTGGACACAGGGGGCTTATACCACGTTTTTAAAAAAAAGCATGGATAAGCTCACCGGGGAACTCAGTAACTTTGTTTCCGCAATCTGCCATTCCATCAATCTGGAACCTTTCAGGTTTAAATCTGTGGTACTTAATTCAATGGAGGTAGTTGATGCTGTATGTGATTATGCCATGAAAGAGAAATTCGATTATTTGCTGATTGCTACACGTGGAGCGGGCATGGTAAAAAAACTTTTCGGTACTCATACCAGCAAACTCTTGGCCACTTCCAAAATTCCGGTGATCGTAGTGCCCAGCAGATATCGCCACAGGAAAATAAAAAATATCATATATGCAACAGACCTGCAGGATATTGAGCGCGAGCTGCCGGATCTGGTTGATTTTGCATCTCCCCTGGGCGCAGAAATCCAGATGCTGTATATCAAACTACCATTTGAAGGCATGAGCAGCCCTGAAGAGCTTGAATTAAGAATGAGAGAAAAATATAGTTATCCGATAACGTTCATTCAGGTTAAACGCAACATAGAAAGGTCGGTAATAGAAGATATTCATCACACCATAAACAATAAGCATAACTCTGTTCTAGCACTTTTCTCCCATCACGACCGCTCCGGATTTGACAAACTCCTGTTTCCCTCCAATGCCGAACAGTATTCATTCTATACAAGAATACCGCTATTGGTTTTTACCAAGCATGAATAATTTTAGCGGCATACTGAAAACCTTATTGAGAAGATTTTATTTACCCAGAAAGTTAAAATACGATGTTAGGAGAACTAAACGACAGTTAGATCGAAAACCTTTTGAGCAATCAGGTTGCAGGCAGGATTGTATGCAGTAACAACGGCGTTCCGTATATTGACACGATAAACTATTATTATGACGGAGAGAAAATCATTTCACGTAGTGTAGAGGAGAAAAAAATTTCCGCCCTGCGCAAAAAAAACCTGTGGTATAAGGCTCATATTAACAACACTTTACAATTAGCAAAGTGGATTACATAGGGACATTTTGAGGAGCTTTCAGACATGGAGAAAAAGGGCAATGATATGGAATCATAACAAATGGGTATTCAACCTTCTCAAGTACCCGGTTCGGTTCGCACGCATGGACGGACCAAAAGCGCGGACGATTTGGTTTAACGGTTGTGCGCAACCAGGAGTGAACATTTGCATTGGGCAATCAGCCCGTCTGCTATGCTGGGGATGAACCAACGTGATGTACTTCCCCTGCCATATGCGCCCGCCACAGTCAGCGTTCCTGGACCAAGTCTCTGCACGTAATCAATGGCAGACTGCTTCTCCGGCCCGGATATGCAGGTGTAGATTGCACCCTGGCGATGACATTCTACCAGGGCTTTTATTTTTTCAAAATCCGGAATTTCCGCATTCTGATCGGAACTTGTGACATACAGGACTTCTGTAGATGTATCCTGCCCCGCGGTGAAAAGTGAAAAAAACAATTTGATGGCATATACCGATCCGGGTTTACCGTCGTAGAGAAGTACAACACGGCTGGGATTTTCAATGCTTTCATCAAGGAGCAGTACGGGACATCTGGAATCTGAAAGCAATTGTCTGGTAAAGGTTGAAGGCAGCTGTGTCCCTATGGTGCTGAACGTTTCGTCCTTAGCGATGAGGATAATATCGGCGAAAGTACTTTCCTTTAGCACCTCGTCAATAGTAATACCCTCCGGGTGGCTAATGGAATAACTTATCTTTTCCTTTTTACATCCATCGGCAAACAGCTTTCGTGACCTGGTCCTTTTTTCGGCCTCTTTCATAATGGCATGCCTGATTTTTACTGCGGAAATCCCGTTTTTCCCAAGTAGTTCAGCAAAGTCATACTCGTGATAAAGAAAAGATTCCGGAAAAACACCCACCAGGTGCGCGTCCGATTTCTTACAGTACCCGATAGCGAAGTCCATGGTCGATCCTGCAAAGTCCAATCCATCAAAAACAGCAGCAATTCTTTTCATACCTCTTATATTTTTGATTAAAGATAGACTCCGCAAAAATGAAAAGTAATGACCCCTGTCATGCTCCGGAATGATAATTAGGATAAAAAAACGGAAGATTATTAGCTTTCTTTTGGCACAGGCCATTACGAGGCCCAAAATAAAAAAGCTACTTTTTAAGTGGTCATTTACTGCTCAAAGAAAATATTCACCTTTTTGAAAGTTTTCCGGGAATATTAACAGCGGCATCTTTTGTTCAGAGATGGCGACCTTTAAAGTGTTCTTTTTAAAAATGGAAACGAATACCGGTCTATGGTGTTCAGAAAGGGCAATCCAGCCTGCTTTTAGAATTTTGCTCCATTGCTCCAGCAGGCCAAATACATTACCACCCATTAAATGTCTGTAGGTTAGGTTTTTTCTACCCAAGCGCTTAATCTCCTCAACAAACCTTTGTTCACGCTCTATTTCACCGGGGTGGATGCCCCGCTCGCTTTTCACGTGAACAACTTCTACGGAAAATCCAAGCCGCTCGCCAAGAAAGGAAAGATAGCTGCAGGCATCAAGGTCATTGTTATTAAAATCAGTTGCGAATATAACTTTCTCATTTACTTTTATGCTCTTGCTGCCTGGGGCCTGAATCAACACCGGAACGCTTGAAGCATGAATCACTGCACGCACTGCATCCCCAAAGAGCATATGCGAAAGTACCCCTGACTGCCCTGCCCCCATGATCACAAGAGCAGTATCTTTGCCGATGGTGTATTCTTTTACCACGGTTCCCAGATCCCCTTCAGTCAGCACAGAACTGATCTGGGGACGGCGGGCATTTTCCGGTAGCGATGCGGAAACCTTTTCGATTTTTTCCATCAACTCTTTAAAAGCCTCACGGTGACCATCGTATGCATCGCTGTACCATTTGGCCTGATAGGATCCGGCATCCAATGAGGGAACATAAGGTACACCATTGTACAGGTTTAATACCTGTAGATTGCAGCCTATCTGGCTGCACATATTTACCGCCATTGTGTAAAGCTGCGTATCATCTTTACAGAGATCGGTTAGAAAAAGAATATTTTTCATTGATATTGGATTAATGCGTCTTCTTTGTAAGTAAAACTACCTGCATTGGAACATTAAATAAATGAGCAATATCATTCCCGATAATGATCTTGGGAGTATATTGGGTTCAGATCCTGGGGCGGGGTCCTACGCCGGTTTCACCTGCTTTTCACAGCCTTTTCGATCTCCACTGCGAGAAAAATAACAGTTGATAAGGCTCCGACAATTAAAAACTCTTTCAGGCTTAGCGACTGGGTATGAAAAACAGATTGCAGGAAAGGTAAGTAGGTGATGAGGAACTGAAAGAGTAAAACTGCCATTACCGATGAGATAAGAGGCTTATTCGAAAAAACACCTATCTTAAAGAAAGATTGGTATTCCGAGCGGATGGCAAGTACATGTCCCATCTGGCTCAGGCATAAAACATTGAATACGATGGTTTGCCAATGAAGACCATGACTTATCGCCCATCCCTGTGCTGCCAGGGTGATGGCAGCCATAAGTATCCCGACCCATATCATGTGCAAACCTCTCCCATTCCCAAAAACACTTTCCTGAGCAGGGCGGGGCGGTCTTTTCATAATATTTTTTTCGGCTTTTTCAAAAGAGAGCGAAACTGCGGGCAAACCATCTGAGACCAGATTTATCCATAAAATATGTATGGGTAACAAGGCAATGGGCATGCCTAAAAGCGGCCCCAATAAAAGAACCAATAGCTCGCTGGAGTTTGTGGTCATAAGGTATTTGATAAACTTGAGGATGTTATCATATATTTTTCTGCCCTCACGAACGGCCTTTATGATGGTTGAAAAGTTATCATCCAGCAAGATCATATGGGCTGCCTCTTTAGCAACATCGGTACCTGCGATTCCCATAGCGATGCCTATGTTTGCACTTTTCAAAGAAGGGGCATCATTTACCCCATCGCCTGTCATTGCTACATAATGTCCTTTTTGCTGAAGGGCTTTTACTATCCTCAATTTTTGTTCGGGGGAGACCCGGGCATAAACTTTGATTATTTCTATTTTTTCAAGCAACTGTTCATTGTCCATTTCTGAGAGCTGCTGACCGGTAATGGTAATATCCTTGCTGCAATCGAGAATACCAATGCGCATTGCAATGGTACTTGCTGTAAGCGGATGGTCACCGGTGATCATGACCGGCACGATACCTGCAGCCTTACATTCCCTAACCGCTTCAGATACTTCCTCACGCGGCGGATCTATAATACCCGTCAAACCTAAAAAATGCAGGTCCCTTTCATAAACCGCACTATCGGGATTTTCGGGCAGTGCATTCCAGTAACGGTAAGCAAACCCCAGGATGCGGTCTCCTCTTTTTGCCATAAGATCTACCTGAGCCTGCAACCGCGCCTGATCGATATCCCTACATAGTGGCAATAAAATATCAGGAGCACCTTTGGTGAACGAAATAATCCGCTCACCATCATGATGAAAGGTAGTCATCAGTTTACGATCCGCATCAAAAGCGATTTCCGCTAAGCGTGGCCAAATGCTGCCTTTGATGTTATACTCTGTTGCTACCGACATTAGGGCAACTTCTGTACTATCACCGGTAATGCTGTTATCTTCGGCCAGCAAGGCATCATTGTTGAGCGCAAATGCGTGCAACAATAAATTTATATTATCATTCTCCCTGATAACTGGCAGGGTACCGGGAGGATAATACTGCCCATTTACAAAAATCTCCTCAACATGCATTTTATTTTTGGTTAGCGTACCGGTTTTGTCTGTGCAGATAAAACTTACAGCGCCGAGGGTCTCGACAGCTGGTAATTTTTTGATAAGACAGTTAAACCGTATCATCCTTTTCGCAGCAAGCGCGAGAGAAATAGTAATCACTGCAGTTAATGCTTCAGGAATAGCCGCAACAGCGAGGGAAATACTGGTGAGTACCATCTTAACGATATTTTCACCCCTGAACCATCCTGCAAGAAAGAATACCACACATAAAAACAACACTAGCAGAGAGAGTTTTTTGCCGAAAGCGGCCATTCGCTGTTGTAAAGGAGTTGGGGGTTCATCTTGCTGAAGCATGGCGGCAATGCGGCCAAGTTCAGTTTCCATACCTGTTGCAACCACCACAGCATCTGCACGGCCGTATGAAACAAAAGTGCCTTTGAATGCCATGTTGATCTGATCGCCCAAGGCCAATCCATCCTGACTTAAGGGATGGCTGACCTTATCAACAGATTCGGATTCTCCGGTCAGGGCGGCCTCCTCAATCCTTATGTTTACCGAGGAGACAATGCGCACATCTGCCGGAACTGCACATCCCGCTTCCAGCAGCACAAGATCGCCGGGAACCAACAATGTTGCCGGGAGCCAGACCGGCTTTCCATCTCTTAGCACCTTGGCCTGAGTCAGGGCCATATGCTTTAATGCCAGCATCGCTTTTTCTGCCCGATATTCCTGAAAAAAACCTATCAGGGCATTAAAGAGCACAATTACCAGAATAACGATTGTATCTGTGAGATCCCCTATAATTCCGGAAATAATAGCGGCCACAAGTAAGACCAATATCATTACATCTTTGAACTGAGCGAGCAAAATTCTCCAGGCACCATTTTTTTTTCCTGCTGAAAGCTCATTTAGCCCGAGCAGAGATAATTTTTCTTCTGCGTTAGCTGAACTTAGTCCCTTTTTTCCTGTGCCCAATAATTCAAACGTTTCTTCTATGCCCAATCGGTACCAGTTCATATTCTCTGTTTAATTTTCAGTATTTAAATCGGTTTGAAGCATTTCCTTGGATGAGCCCAGGGATTTTAAAAGGTCTTGTACTTTTTTTCCTTATATACGGGAGCTGGTTATTGATTTACCCAGGCCGTGTATTGGAAAAACCGAATAATTTCCTGTCTATAAAACTCATTTTCCATATTTTAACACCATTGCCAGCTGCCCGGCATGATAGGCTGTATGTGATGCGATCCGTCCTAAAGTCTCCGCCCTGGTTTTTATTCCAAACTCCGCTGTTGTAACGGATTGTTCCCAATAGTCCGTAACCTGAATTTCGATTATTTCTTTTAGGCTTTCAAAAGCATAGCCAAGAAAGTCCTTCAAGGCATTAAGGTTATTCCATTCATCCGTATCATGTTTAGCGATCAGGGTCGCGGCGTGCACGGTTATCCCTGGGGCTTTAAATACATTCTTTGCAAACAAAAGTTCTACTTCAGCAATGTGGCGTAACAAGAAACCCACGGAATTTGGCGATGGGGACAATGTTTTTTTTAGATCTTCGGTGCATAGTTCTGCTAACTGATCGGTTAACCAGGCCCTGGCCTCCTGCCAGAGTTCAAGAAGTAGTTGCGAGTGGGTTTTCAAATTATCTGCTTTTTTATCAGTACTTTACTATTTTCTGAGTTTACGCGCCGGATGTTTAATATTCCACTGATTAGGTCATCCGGATAATGCAAATACTATCAGACTCCATTATCTATCAAAAGCCGATAAAGGAATCCGAGGCATTCAGGGCCTGATATATTTTTCCATCCATTGCTGACTTTCATTCAAATTTAAATCCTGCGAGGCTGATAAGCCATGATTGATGTCATCGCTGTGGATGATCCGGGTTAATAACATTTGCAACCTGTTTTTAAACCCAATAATTAGCGAAGAAAAATCTCAGGAACAAAATCTAAAATTCCCGATTAGGCTAAAAAACATATGAAAAGACAAACCGTACCTTTATTTTCTTATCATACGAAAAACATTTAGATCATAAACACTCATGATGCAATCGTTCTTTCATTCTAAATCCGTTTCGATATTGTGTACATGAAACAGATCAGCATTAAGCATATTTCCAATGTTCACAGTGATGCGCTAAGGTCGCTTGCGTTATACAGTAAAGAGCTAAAAATTTTTCCAGAAACGCCTAGAAGAAATCAGATCAGCAAATACAGATCTTGGAAGTCTCTAATCAGGCAGAGCATTTTCAAAACCTAATTATTATCCACAGGGAACAGATCAGCGGGATCAGAAGTTTACTTCAGCACAACCTACATACCATTTCAGGTGAAGTCAGATCAAATTCAGGTTTTTTGGATGAATCACTTATGTCTGAAAATTACCAGTTGAATGAACAGTTTATAACTGAAGAAAAGCTTTTCAGGTAAATGAAGATTGAATTATCAGTTTACAGCTAAATGGATGTAAGCCACTTAAATGGAGAGTCTGACCATGCCAGGCAAATATCTGAGCTTTAGTCATACTGAAACTTAAGAAGACAATCCTTTCAAATAACTATAAAACCTGAAGGAAAAACTTATCGATATCGGAAGGCCGGATCAATTTGTAAAATTATTGACCCAACGTTAAACGATAACATACTGAAAATAAACAAAAAGGGCTGCTTTTTAACGAGCAACCCTTTAAGGTTTTGGGCTTGAGCCCGGTTAGTACCCGGAGCCGGAGTCGAACCGGCACGGTTTCCCACAGGTGTTTGAGACCAGCGCGTCTACCAATTCCGCCATCCGGGCATTCGTGTTGGACGGGGTTGCAAATGTAGAAATTGAAAGTTAAAATCCAAAAAATATTTTCAATTAATCTATAACTATTTTACTTTATGCCGTTTACATTTTCCGGCCGTTCGTCTTTCAGCTTACGATCTACAATAAAAGGGGCAAACGGCAACAAGGAGGCCAAAAAAATTAGGGTTCCTTTACCAAACTTCCATTTTTGCTCCTGCCAGGCCAAAATCAGGCAGGCAATGTAGGCTATAAATAAAATACCGTGCATCCAGCCCGTATATTTAACTACTTCTTTATAATGAAGAAGATATTTGATCGGCATGGCTACAAATAATAAAAGCAGGTATGATATTCCTTCTGCCACGGCTACTTTGCGAAAAATAGAAAGGGAGCTGTTCATTGATCTGATTGTTTGTTCCGAAAATAAAACAAAGCTTTTGTCTAACAAAAAGTAAAAAATGATTTTACAATAGAGTGTTTCATGAGGTTGAGGGTTTTAAGGCAGAAGGTTTAGGGTTTAGACGATCACCTTTCCGAAACTCGGTTGAGTATCAATTCTATATTAACCACAACGATCAAAGAGTTAAAGCAAAAACACCAAGCGCATTTTCCTGTTATTACACCAAATCTTCGGAAATCGCACCCCAGACCCCGGACTTTCAGACCACCCCCATCTTTTACCACCGAGCACATTAAGTGAAGGCGCAGAGAACACTGGGCCCGTCATCCGGCTATTACAACATATCTTCGGACTTCGGACCCCAGACCCCGGACTTCTCAGACCAATCCAATCTTTTACCACCGAGCACACTAAGTGAAGGCACAGAGAACACTGAGCGCTTCATCTGGCTATTACAACACATCTTCGGACTTCCGTCCTCCGACCCCGGACTTTTCAGACCAATCCAATCTTTCTACCACCGAGCACACTATGTGAAAGCGCCGAGAACACCAAGCCCGTCAACTGACTATTACAACATATCTTCGGACTTCGGACCCCAGACCCCCGACTTTTCACTCATCTGTTAAGCCAATTTCTCCCTGATCCTGTCAATGTATTTTTGCCGGTAGAAATTATCTTTGATAGCAGGCAATAGCGCATCAGCTTCTTTTGGATTGCTGTCGAACTGCTCCGTCAGCTCCTGTAGCTCATTACTTAAATCTTTTTCTATCGTCTCAACATCAAGTTTTACCTTCGTGCGCTTGTCTGTATCCGGCTCAAATTCCAAATCCATTAAAGCCTCATTAATATCCATCATTTCCATTAGAAAAGATTGCGGCAGTTGATAGGATTCATCAGCTGCTACGATACCCTTCAATTCCAATACGTACTTTAAGCGTTTCTTAGCATTGCTGAGCGTTTGATAAGCCTTATTATTCAATGTAGATAATTCCAGTACTTCCTGCTGCTTTTCTTCGCTTTCATTGGCATAAAAATCAGGATGAAACTGTTTGCTCAAAGCATAAAACTTTGCTTTTACTATATTTTGATCTGGAAAAAATTGAATTGGTAATTCGTAAAAATCGAAATAATTAATACCTGATGCTGCTACACTCATGATGTATGTTAAATTAAAAAGCCGCAGATGTACAGATCAACTAAAAGACCTGCGCATCTGCGGCAATAATATAAATTTGCTTTTACTTACCGAAAGATTTTAAAATATCATTACCGAAGGCAAATACCATTAGACAGATCAGGATAACGAAACCCACAATCTGAGCCCTTTCAAGCACCTTTTCGCTTACAGGCTTACGCTGTACCATTTCGATCAAAAGAAACACTACATGACCACCATCCAAGCCTGGGATAGGCAGTAAATTCATAAATGCCAGCGCCATGGAGATCAATCCTGTCAGTGTCCAGAATTTAACCCAGTCGAAAGTGCTGCCATATACTTTTGCAATACCGATCGGACTGCTGATGTTACGTGCACTCAATTTACCGGTAATCATTTTTCCGATACCTTTAGCATTGTCTACAAACGTACTCCAGGCCATGTTAGCGCCTACCGGAAGCGATTCTATAAAGCCAAAATCTACATGTGCAGTTTCAGGCATTTTCAGGTTAGGAATAATTCCGATCGTACCCTCTTTACTTACTTTAAGATTGAAAGTGATTTCTTTTCCTTTGCGCAAGGCTTTAACCGTAATGGGTTTTAACTTATTCGCAGAAACTTCTTCTTTAAACTGATCAAAAAAAGTGATTGGTTTTCCATTCACAGCTAAAATACTATCACCTGGTTTAATACCAGCAGTATATGCCGGATATACAGGCTTCTCGAATTTTTTCCCAAATAAATTATCAAAAAATGATGGCTTATCTGCTTTCTCATCAGGTGCACTTACCTTTTCCACACGCTCCATGGTATACCTTGGAGCGATAAAATTTTCTTTATCATTTTTAGATATTTTATTTAGAATGGTATCCGGCACGGAGATATAAAGGGTTTTATTATCTCTCAAAATAGTTAATTGTGCCCCATCAAACAATACCTTGCTTGATATCGCGTCTTCAAAGCGGATGAGTTTATTGCCATTGATGGCTAAAATCTTATCTCCGTTTTTCAGACCGATTTCCTTACCAATTGTGCCTACAGAAATACCATCATTGAGTTTACTGTTGACCGTATAATTTTGCCCGATGTTGAAGGTTAGCATCCAAAAGATAAAAATACCTACAATTACGTTTACGATAATTCCCCCAAGCATTACGATTAAACGCTGCCAGGCTGGTTTAGAACGAAACTCCCAAGGTTGTGCAGGCTGCGCCATCTGTTCGGTATCCATACTCTCATCAATCATCCCGGCAATCTTCACATATCCGCCAAGTGGCAACCACCCCACCCCATATTCAACATCACCTTTTTTGAAACTGAAAAGTTTAAAACCCCACGCATCAAAAAATAAATAAAACTTTTCTACTTTAATACCAAATGCTCTGGCTGCCAAGAAATGTCCTAATTCGTGTAATATTACCAATAAAGACAATCCAAGCAGCAGTTGCCCCGCCATAATCAATCCGTTCATATTCGCTTATAAAATTTTTATGTTAGATGTTAAACCTTACTTTTTGTTACTAATCTGCCGGCTAAGATACGGCTATGTTTGTCAGTTTCTAAAAAATCGTTCAATTGTGGTTTCTCTATAAAACCGATTTCTTCCATACACTGTTCAATTACATCACTCATCTGGAGGAAACCGATTTTATCTTCCAAAAATGCCGCGACCACAATTTCGTTCGCCGCATTTAAAATACAGGGCATGTTCCCTCCCTTTCTTAAGGAAGCAAATGCCAGGTTCAGATTCCTGAATGTTTCCATATCTGCCTTTTCAAAGCTGAAAGTCGGATAATCTAAGAAATTAAAACGCTTAAAATTGTTTTTTAGCCTATCGGGATAATTTAATGCGTACTGGATCGGCAGTTTCATATCAGGGACGCCCATCTGGGCTTTCATAGAACCATCGGTAAACTGAACGATGGAGTGAATGATTGATTGAGGATGAACAATTACATCAACTTGATCTACCTCGAGATTAAACAGCCATTTAGCTTCAATTACCTCCAGACCTTTGTTCATCAACGATGCAGAATCGATCGTAATTTTTGCACCCATTACCCAGTTGGGATGTTTTAAGGCCTGCTCTTTTTTTACAGTGGATAAAAAACCCTTTGTTTTACCTAAAAATGGCCCTCCAGATGCGGTTAAATAAATCTTCTCGATTTCATTTTGTTCCTCCCCCGCCAAACATTGAAATATGGCCGAATGCTCCGAATCAACCGGTAAAATTTTAACCTGGTGTTCAGCTGCGAGTTGGGTAATCAGTTCGCCTGCAACCACCAGGGTTTCCTTATTCGCTAGCGCGATATTTTTTCCCGCTGTTATAGCTGCGATAGTAGGTTTAAGCCCTACCGACCCCATCAATGCCGTAAGTACAACATCGCTATCCGGATAAGCCGCAACTTCGGACAAAGCGGCTTCGCCTGCCAAAACTATTATATTAAGGCCATGCAAAGCCTCTTTAACTTCGTTGTATTTGCTTTCATCACAAATTACAACAACTGCAGGCTTAAATTCCTTTGCTTGCTGAATGAGTAATAAAGAATTCTTCAGTGCTGATAACACCGCTACTTTAAAAACTCCAGGATGATCCCTGACCACTTCCAAAGCTTGTGTACCTATGCTCCCTGTAGAACCTAATATGGTTATTCTTTTCAAATCTTTTTAATATCGTTACAGTTGCCATAGTTCGTGTCCTCACGAACCATTATAGTTTCGTTTCTTGAGAACACGAACCGCGGCGATCAGTTATTCTTTTCAAATTATTAATACCGTTTTGCTTAAATCAATTAAGCTTTATTTTATTCTGCCATGGTTTGTGTCCTCACAAACCATTATAATTTCGTTTCGTAAGGGCGCGAACTGAAACTTTAAATCCGTGTAAACAGATTTGGCTTCGCTGAACCTTCGGGTTCTCCACTGCGTTGCATTGCATTCGAAATGACAATCTATCGTAAGCTATTATTACAAAAAAGATTGCTTCGTCATTCCTCCTCACAATGACGGATTCTTTAAACAATATACCGCTCCAACCCTTTCGCCAACTTCCTGTCATTACTCAACCGCGGTACTTTATTTTGTCCGCCTAATTTTCCCTCACTTTTCATATAGTTTACAAAGGCATCTTTTTGCAAAGTACGTATAATCAACGGCTGCAATATATTTCCTTCAATGAGGTCAAAGTAATAAATATTTTTCTTTTGCAAAGCCTCATCCACCTTTTTGCTAAAGGAAGCGAGATCTTTTGGTGCAGATGAAAATTCCACAAACCATTCGTGATAAGGCAATTGCCCTGCTTCCGGATTAACCTGTGGCGCTACTGTAAATTCTGTAATTTCTACCTGCTCTTCATTAGCTACGCTTAAAATAGCCTGTTCTACCTCTTCTCCTATTACATGTTCGCCAAAAGCAGAAATAAAATGTTTAATCCGCCCTGTTACCACAATTTTGTAAGGGTTTTTAGAAACAAACTTAACGGTGTCACCAATACTGTAGCCCCATAATCCTGCATTGGTATTTAAAATTAATGCATAATTGGTATCCAGTTCAACTTCACCAAGCGATAACCGTGTTGGATGATCATTATAATATTCATCAGTTGGTACAAATTCGTAAAAAATACCAGCATCAGCCAATAACAATAAACCTTTATCTTTCTGCGAATCCTGATAAGCGATGAATCCTTCTGAAGCCGGATAGGTTTCGATGGCATCAATTTTCCTACCGATACTCTGCTCAATTTTTGCCCGGTAAGGTTCAAAATTTACACCACCATAAATAAAGAGACTAAAATTCCTGAATATTTCGGAAATTTTCTTTCCTCCGGATTTTTCCGAAAGCTTATCGAAATACATCTGTACCCAGGGCGGAATGCCTGAAATCAAAGTCATGTTCTCATTGATGGTTTCCTCCACAATGGCATCTACCTTTTGTTCCCAATCGTCAATGATATTGGTTTCATAAGAAGGCAACCGGTTCTTTTGCAGATAAGCTGGTACGTGGTGGGCCACAATGCCAGATAAACGACCTACATTAATTCCATTTTTTACATTCAACACCGGACTCCCTTGTAAAAAGATCATCTTTCCGTTTACAAAATCAGCCTTTCCCGTTTCGTTGATATAAGTTAAAATGGCATTTCGCGCAGCTTTGATATGCTCAGGCATCGATTCTTTAGATAGCGGGATATATTTGACACCTGATGTAGTACCTGATGTTTTAGCAAAATAAAGTGGTTTACCTTTCCAAAGCACATCAGCCTCTCCGGCCACAACACGGTCTACATAAGGCTTTAAACCTTCATAATCATGAATCGGCACATGTTTTTTAAAGTCAGCATAGGTTTTGATATCATTAAAATGATGATCTTTCCCGAAAGCTGTATTTTCGGCGGCTTTAACCAGCCGCTTTAATATATCATTTTGAGCATTAACGGCATTATATTTCCATTTGTTGATCTGCCAGACTGCAAATGCCGCAAAGGGTTTACTTAACGCTGCTTTAAGCCCCCAGCCCCCTGAAGAGGATTTTTCCCTTCTACCGTTATTTTCTTTTTCCATAAATTTAATCTGATTTTAACTCCCCTTCAGGGGCTGGGGATTAAACTATATTATGTAAAATATCAGGATGCTGATCGCCTTTATACTCACTTGAAATTTTACGGTATGCAACGGTTAAAGCCACACTTGATAATGGAACAATAATGAATGAACTTAAAATATTTACAATAAAGGCGATTAAAGGCCATTGCAGGTAATTTAATAACAGGTAAATTAAATATCCACCACCCAAAACAACCAATAGCAGTAATATCTTAGTGAAATTTCCTTTGGTGGTAGCCAAACTTAATTTGATCGAATCAAATGGTGTTGCACCTTTATCGATAATAAAAAACGGAAAAAATGAAATCCTTAACCAGGTGATGAAAATGGCAATGATCCCTACCGAGATGGCTACATTTTTAACGATCGATAAATTAATCCCGGTATAAATAAATGGAAAAGCGACCAGAATGACAACCAGATAAACACCAAGGATACAGCCTACAAAATAAAGGGTAGCGATCAGAAACCTGATAATCTGCTGTCTGGTTGGGAGTGTATCAACAATCTTCACATCGTTTTCCTCATCATCCATTAAATGAAAGATATACTTAAACAATGAGAGATTGATAGTAAAATAAAGCAGAACGAAAATAATCACCATGATCACGCTTAAAGCTTTGCTCACATCCTTAATAAAAAAGGCCATTAAACTTGATGCACTGGCGGTAATAAACATCAAAAAACATAATGTAGCAATTGAGAAATAGTGTTTTCTGGTGATGCCCCATGCTTTTTGCATCACATCATTAACGGCAAAAGTACTTTCTTTTAAATAATTGATCATGTTATTTGAATACCACACGTTTAAATAAATCCTGTATAAACCCTAAACCATAAGCAGTTAATTGGATAAATGAGGATATAATGCTCAAAAATGCAACTTTTAACGATTTATTTACAGACCATGAATGAAAAAATATCAACATAAAGTAAACCAATAAGAAGAAGTTACAAACATATGCCAATGGAGGATATATAAAGTTACACAAAATAGTGAAACCAAACCCCAATGTAAAAAAGGCAGGAAAAAAATGAACGAGCTTTAACTCTTTTGGAAAATGTTTATATATATTAATCCTGGCCCTGCCAAAAAAATGCAGTTGTTTATAAAACTGGCTAAAGCTGGTGCGGCGCTTATGATAAACCTTTGCATCGGGAATCAAACCAATCTTAAAACCTTTCTCGTGTATGCGGATACTGTATTCAATATCTTCGCCTAAACGCGTTAAAATAAACCCGCCTACTTTTTCCCAGGCCTGGCGCGAAACGCCCATGTTAAAACTGCGGGGATGGAACTGCCCTACATGTTGTTTGTTTCCACGGATGCCACCAGTGGTGAAAGGCGATGTCATGGCATAACTGATTGCTTTCTGTACAGGTGTAAAACTATCATGCGCTGCATCCGGGCCACCATAGGCGTCTAAATGATGTTCGTACAGATAATTTTTAACAATCTCTAAGTAATTGGCCGGAACCAGAATGTCAGAGTCAAAAATAACAAAGTAATCGCCTTTAGCTCTTTCAAAGCCAAAATTACGGGCAAAACCCTGTCCGGCATTCTCCTTGAAATAGTATTTAACATCCAGTCGATCTGCATAAGAAGCAACGATTTCCTTCGCATCGTTTTTAGAGCCATCCTCAATTACCAAAACCTCAAACTGTAAATAAGTCTGTTTAGTTAAAGTGTATAAAAGTTCGTCAATTTCCTGTGGACGATTATAAAGGGGAATGATAATGGAGAAAAACATGTTTATAGAGGTAAAGGGTAGAAGGTTGAAGGTTTAGGGCTTAGGGCGTATAAAAAACCTTACGCCTTAGACCTTTCGCCTTATACCTTCTTTTCTATCAAATACTGGTTTCTTTCTGGAGCGTTACGGGTTACCAGTTCGGCCACAAAACCTGTCAAAAACATTTGCGAGCCTACAATAATAGCCACCAACGCAATATAAAATAACGGTTGGTCAGTAATTTCTCTTTTGTAAGGAATATGTGCAGCAAGGTGATAGAGTTTTTCACCGATCATCCATAGTGCCATAAAAGTACCAATAAGAAAACTCAACACCCCTAACGACCCAAAAAAGTGCATTGGGCGCTTGCCGAATTTACCCACAAAGAAAATAGAAAGTAAATCTAAGAAGCCGTTTATAAACCTGCTGAAACCAAATTTGGTTGTGCCATATTTACGTGCACGGTGTTCAACCACCTGCTCTGCTATTTTGCTAAATCCCGCCCATTTGGCAATAACGGGGATATAACGGTGCATTTCACCATAAACTTCGATAGTTTTAATTACATCACTCCGGTAAGCCTTTAAGCCACAGTTAAAATCGTTCAGTTCGATACCGCTCATTTTACGGGTAGCCGCGTTAAAGAGTTTCGTGGGAATGGTTTTCGTAATCGGATCGTAGCGTTTCTTTTTCCAGCCTGAAATCAGGTCCAGTTTTTCTTCTTTAATACGTCGGTACAACTCCGGAATTTCATCAGGACTATCCTGCAGGTCTGCATCCATGGTAATCACCACATCACCCTGTGTAGCTTCGAAACCAACATTTAAAGCGGCAGATTTACCGTAATTACGCCTAAATTTAATGCCTTTTATGGCAGGATTTTGAAGTCTCAAATCTTCAATTACAGCCCAGGATCTATCGGTGCTACCATCATCAACAAGTATAATTTCATAACTGAAATTATTGGCGATCATCACTTTATCAATCCAGGCCGTTAATTCCGGCAAGGATTCATCTTCATTAAACAAGGGTACTACAACTGATATATCCATTTTTAAGCATAAACCTCACAGGTTTAATTCGTTTTTTATGTTGTTTTCAACAGTCTCATTGAGGGCTACGCCGTTTAGAAACCTGCGAGGTTTGTTAAATTAAAACGTGCAAATTTCATCAAATTAATTGACAAAACCTGCACGTTGAATTTTTTTGATTTGATTATAATTTAATGTCTTTGGCTTTTACTTTTATAATTTTTCCCTGATCGGAAAAAACCAAAACGCCATCGTTTTTCGCTTTATACGCGATCAATTTTTTGAAAGTTAATTCCATACCTTCACTTATTTTTCTATGTAATAATTGAAGCGTGATCTGCTTATCATCCATGATTTTTAACATAATTTTATCCAACTTTCTTTTTCAAAGATAGTGATTTCAAATTTATTACCCTCCGCTATAAACTGAAGCGATTTTTTCGAATTATTTAGTACAAACCAAAAATCAACAGTTTTGATAAACTGCTGTAAATTTTGTATTCCTTTATTATACCTTCTTCTGATTACATCTTCAGGGATATCATGTCCACCTTCAGACACCCTCATTTTAACCCTTTCAATAGCAAGTTCTACATCATTTAGCCAGAAAAATAAAAGCGTTACCTGATAACCTAAAGCCTTTGCTTTTTTAATTGTATTTAAGTAAGATTTAGTAGTGAGCGTAGTTTCAATAGCAAAATCTGCTTTTTGCAATAGCAGCTCATCAATCCGGTTCAGCATAATTTTTCCTGCCTGAATGGCTACGCTTTCAGGCTTAAACGGAGATATTCCACGGGCGATTTCATCGGCATTCACAAATTCCCTACAATCAAGAATTTCAGGGAGGACAGTAAATGATGCCGTTGTTTTACCAGCTCCATTACAACCCGAAATAATATATAAATGATGCATTACCAGTAGCTAGTTAAACTAAAAAGTGCAGATTTCATCAAAATAATGATAAAACCTGCACTTTCAAAATTTTAGAGAAGAAATTAGTCTTCTTTTGGAAACGAGTTAAAGGTAACTGGTTCTTTTCTTTTCAAAATAGCGGCAAGTATGAGCGAAAGCACACCATATAAGGCAAGTGAAACGCCAAAACTGGTAAATATATTTTTAAAGGTAGGCTCAAGTTTTTCCTGCATATTGCCGGCTTTGGCCATCGCTTCATCAATTTGTTCACTGGCCATTCCAAATTTTTCCATCATCGCTCTTTGCGCAGTTTCAATCGCATCTGCAGCCTTCGCCGGAAGATCTGGATCAATAAATTTCATGAGTACTACGTTGTAAAGTGTAGCCGTTAATGCCAAAATTAACGAAACAATCAAAAAAGCTTTGAAAGCTTCTCCAAATGTCCAAAAACCACCAATTTCTTTACGAATGTTAATCCCTACTACTACCAATAAGACGATAAATAAAACAAATATTAATATTTGCGCCATAAAACTGGTGTAAATTAAAACGGGATCGATAAAATGCAGGGTTAGTGATAATACGATTGAAACCGCAGCCAACATTAATCCATTTTTTAAAGCTAATTTGGAAATAAGAGCACTCTTGTCCATTTTTTTTAATTTTTTAGTTATTGATTGTTGTGATCAATGTATAAGATGCAGCGTCGAAAGCTTTGTTACGGCTAAACTGAATTAATTCTTTTTCAGTTTCCTTACTGCCTTCAACATCCAGGAAGAAAACCATAAAAGGCACGAACAATTCCTGCATTTCTTCGCTGATATTTAATTTTGCAGCCGTTTTACAGATCTCTTCTACACTGCTCTCGGCCAGTTGCTGGTTGCTGATCAGCTCTTCGTAAATCTCAAACTCATCCTGAAATTCATCGTCTTCTACCAACAAAAATTCTTTCAGGAAATCACCCAGTTCAGGATCCAAATCTTCATCCTTGCACTCTTTAATATATAACAAGAGATTTAAAAGTTCGGTTCCCCTGTCAATGGTTTCCTCTTCAATATTGGCCCATTCATCGCTTTCCAAATAATCATCTTCCAGTTTTTGCACGTCGCTGCTGAAGAAATTTACCATCAGTAAATCGAAAAATACTTCTCTCAGCTCTTCAAATTTTGGATGCGAATCAAAAACAGCATCAAAAGCGGTAGCCTTATCTAAAAAGTTAACATCCAGTTCAAAAGCAGACAATAATTCTGTTTCAAAACCTTCAACATTGATTGCCGAAATCTCAGCATATTTATTAATTGAAGCACTTAATGCTTTTTTTACTCTATTATCCATGATTAAGATTTTAGGATGATAAGATTGTATGACCTGAACAACAAAATTATCATTTCTTGCTTCAGTCTAAGTCCTTATAACCTGTTAATTTACCAATTTTTTTTTACTATATCTTTTGAGAGATCATTAAAAACCTTTTGTCCTCAACTTTCTAACCTTCAACCTTAACTCTCCCAGTATTGATCATTGTTACAAACCAGCTTTACCTTACCCGTAAGCTCGCTACCTAACAGCGGACTATTTGCCGATTTGGAATAATTACTGGCTGCATTATACAGCCATTTTTCGCTTGCATTAAAAACCGTGAAGTTAGCTGACGCCCCTTCTTCAATTACCGGCACTGTTAAATTTAACAATTTGCGCGGATTAATGGCTAATTTTTCGGCAATTAAAGCAATATCCAATCCAGCTTTTAACAACAACGGCAACACCGTTTGTAGGGCCACAATACCGTAATGGGCAATTTCGAACTCTACATTTTTAAATTCTATTTCCTCCGGGCGGTGCTGGGAAGTAATTGCATCAATGGTTCCGTCTTTTAAACCTGCAATTAATGCCTTTACATCAGCTTTTCCACGCAAGGGTGGTTTAACCTTATAATTGCTATCAAAATCGCTTAAAAGTTCTTCTGTAAATACGAGGTGATGTGCCGTTACATCGCATGAAACCTGAACACCATCTTTTTTTGCTTTACGGATTAAAGCAACTGCACCTGCGGTTGAAATATTGCTGATATGGATTTTGGTCTCGTTATAGCCTGCTAAAAAAATATCGCGTGCAATGTGCATTTCCTCGGCCAATGCCGGCAAACCTTTCATCCCCAGCAGCACTGAATTTTTACTTTCGTTGATCTGCGATTTACCTGCAATTGATTTATTTTCGGGATAAACCATTAACAATGCATCAAAACCTTTGGCATATTGTAAGGCTCTGCTCATAAAACCATCATCCTGCAGGGCTTTATCCCCATCAGAGAAGGCTACAGCACCCGCCTGTTGCATATCGAAAAGTTCAGCCAGTTCTTTGGCCTCACGGTTCTGACTAATGGCTCCAACCGGAAAAACATCAACCAGATTATTTTTGGCCTTGTTAACGATATATTCGACCTGAGATTTCGACTGTACAACCGGATTGGTTTGCGGTAACAGGGCCAATCCTGTAAATCCACCGGCTTTCGCCGTTTGTGTTAACGTATCAAGATCTTCCTTCGTTTCAAAGCCCGGATCTCCTGCGGCACAATTTAAATCGAAAAACCCTGGTGTTAAAAAAGCACCCTGAGCATCAAAAACGGTTTCATTTTTATCGGCAGATAATTTACCTATGTTCGTGATCTTACCATTTTCTACTCTTACATCGCATTGTTGACTATTGAATTTACTTTGCGGATCGGCAATGGTTACATTTTTAACCAGGAGATTCATATTGTTTTCTTTGTGTTATTAAAAAATCGGATGAGCAAAATTTCTGCTGCAATAAAAATCAGCGACAAAATTAGACAAAGTTTCCATAAAGTTTGTCCGATTTTATTGCCACCGGCAATTAATTTAACAGCATCCTTATCGGTATCGAATATTTTCAGGTTACTTTTACCGGCTAATTGCTCCAATTCTGTTTTGCTTAGGTAATGTAAATCAGATTCGGTCCGGCCATTGTTAAAACTATAAACAGCAAGCAGCGAATCAGCAAGTTTCAAGTTATAAAAGCCTGCATTTTTAACCTGATCGGCGATATAGATCAATGTTTTTCCATCTACCTGGCGTATCTCAGGTATGGCTTCGAAATGATCGGCCGTAATTTTTAAACTCTGGTTTTTGCCTATCGCAATTCTTTTACTGGCTAATGTATTATCATTACCAATATGATAATAGAGTGGTATTTCATTCCCCCCACTTAGGGCTAAGCGATAAATTAACGGTACAAAAACCGGATGACGTGCCAGATTTCCGTCATTGGCATTCAAACCGGTGGCCGACAAATAAATCTGCCCATTCCCTATTCCATATTTAGCAAAAAAAATTCTTCTACCCGCCAATGACATGATATCTTCTTTATTGGATGTGTTTTTCTCCACAAAAGAATAATAACGCGAAACCGTTGGTAGATCCAGATTTTTAGGAATTTCTTCAAAAACAGTCTTGAAAATTGGATTTTGAAGATCAATCTGATCAACTCTACTTGGGGTAGTATTTAGCCCCTGAATGGTGGGAAGCGACAATACACTTAAAAATGAATTATAAGTTTGGATATCGGCATCCAAATCTGGAAAAAGCACAACTGTACCCCCTGCTTTGAGATAGGTTCTTAGCTGTTGTGCCAGTCCGCTGGAAGGATTTTTCAATCCATTCAATACAATTAAGCCAAAATTGGTAAAATTGCTATAGTTGATGTTGCTTTCTGCATTTTCAGCTAATTTGTAGTATGCGTCAGCCGCAAATAAGGATTTGATATAACTACCCGCAGCAGGTCCGTTAATACTTAAAACCGGGAAACTTTTATCCACTTTAAAGCTGAATGAAAGGGTATCATCAAAGGTTACGGGAAAATCTTTAATACTCACTATACCTTTTTGCCACCCAGCGTTAAGTCCCGAGAAATTCAGGGTATCTTTCACTGTTTTACCCGCAGGAATGGTTACAGAACCCAATCCTTTTTGCTGGTTGTTAATGCTTAGTTTTAAGGGAATATTTTTTGCATCTTCTTCCGAATAATTTTTTAGCTGTACTACTAAACGTTCATTTGCACCTGGCTGATGATTTGGTGAAAGTGTCCAAACGCTATCTACGGCAACATTGGCTAAGGTATTCGCATTCAATTTTAAAAATGAATATTGAATATCGGCTTTGGTTTCGAGTTTTTTGGTGGATAGGATATTTTTTTGAAAATCGGAGATTAAGAAGCTGTATTTATTTTCAGCGCCTGATAAAACATTTTCCTGACGGTTTAAAATCTGCTGGAGATTGCGGCTCGTTGCCGAGATTTTCACCTCATCCAGTGCTTTTAAAAATGCTTCTTCATTTAACAAACGCTGGTGTTTCCCTTCAAAATCGTTTGTTAATAACTGAAACCGGTCGTTCACTCCGAAACCTTTAACCAGTTCTTTTGCCCTACGTTTTGCCTCGTCCAATAAACTGCCGTCTTTATTAACGGCTTCCATACTGTAAGAGTTATCGATGTAAATACTAACTATATTGTTTAATGCCGTAGCTTTTTCGTTGTGAGCAGGAATGTAAGGCTGGGCAAATGCGAGCACTAAAAAGATGATCGCTAAAATCCGCGATGCAAGAATAAGCAGGTTTTTAAGTTTTTCTTTTGATGAATTTTGCTGCTCTACTTCTTTTAAAAGCTGAACATTAGAGAAATAAACCTTTTTAAATTTCCTGAAATTGAATAAATGAATGATAACCGGAATGGCAACCGATAGTAGTGCAAAAAGAAAGCCCGGATAAAGGAAATTCATTAAAAACCAAAGATAGAAAAAATATGGAATTGGGGATAATATTCTGCATTTATTAATAAGTTGCGTCATCTCGACTGGAGCACCGCGGAATGGAGAGATCTAGCAAGATAGATTTAGCTTCGCTGAGCACTTCGTGGTTCTCGACTGCTTTGCACTCCGCTCGAAATGACGGCACTTACGAGAGTTTATGGGTAAACTATCCCTTAAGATGAAGTTTGGTGGGATAAAATGTAATAGCCACTACTTAATCTTACAGTTGGTTAGTTTTTACTGATTGTCAGATTGAATTTGTGAGTATGTTTTTTGCTCTTCTGAGATCGTTAATTTATCTACTACTTTCTCTTGTTTATAGCTCT
>NZ_JBHNZK010000017.1:0-142622 GCF_042464845.1 Pedobacter sp. BG31 | reverse complement strand
AGAGCTATAAACAAGAGAAAGTAATAGATAAATTAACGATCTCAGAAGAGCAAAAAACATATTCAGAAATTCAATCTGACAATTAGCAAAAACTAACCAACTGTCAGATTAAGTAGTGGCTATTACAAATCAGGTCATGAGGATTATTATTCCCACTTCTGCCATTCTGAATCTTTACTTTCTCTCCATAAACCTTCACCTATAGATAAATCTACAATTGGCCATAACGTAGCATCTATCCCTAAGATTGTTCCCAACGGAACTATTCTAATATCCTCTTCCTTAACATCTGGCCCTGGCCCCGAAAACATTTCCCATACACCTTCTTCCCATCTGGTAAGTTCAATTATTGTCTTGCCTATTAACGCATCAAAATCAGTAATTACATAAGAATTTACTGGTGCTTTTATATTCCAATCTATATCTAGCCATTTCCAAATAGGATCATTTAGATCTCTTGATTCTGACATTAATGGTATATCTAGTGTTCTTTCTACTGGAATAATTTGATAAGCGATAATTTCACTTGTGTCATAATAATCATAAACGCCCAACATCATTTTTTTAGCCCAAGATGGGTCTACCTTGCTCAGATAAAAAGTACTTTCGTCTGGTAATGAAAACTTAGAATCAACCGTATATCCATATTGTAATTGATTAATTACATAATCAAATACTGCCTCATTACCTTTTACTGAGTTAAATCCTCCTGCCATGATCAATTCAAAACCTAATTTTTCAGTTAATCCAATAGAGTAAGAAAAATCTGGATGCTGTCCACCGTTAACGAGCGTAATATGATAGCCATTTTTATCAATATTTGTTCTGATAATATCTAAAAACTCCTTATTTGTCATTAGTTATTTTTTTGTACTGTGTAAATAAGTATGACATTCTTTACAGACAGGAGTAGTTTTTGTCCCGCCATCTGCATGTCTCTTCGGATAATGATGTGACCTTGTGTCTTTTGCTTTTGTTTCATTACCACAATTCGTACACTTATTGTCATTAGCTTTTCTTTCCTGTTCTTTTTCCTTAGCTGTCGGAACTCTTGATTTAGCTCTTTGCGAAGCAGGGACTGTCCCTTTACCCGTTGGCGATTTTTCAAGTTTTCCTGCTGTACCTCTTGCTGTTGCACCAGATTCTGAGGTTGCTTGTTTTCCCCCAGAACTCTTGCTTGAATCTTCATTTTTCAGAACAGTAGAAGATTCTTTATTATTCGAATGAAATTTATCCCACAGATAAACTGCTCCCCCTCCTATAATCCCTCCAACAACAATACCTCCACCTACTACCCATCCTACAGGGGCACCAACTACAGTACCAGTTCCTGCAAGGGCAACTGCTCCTCCAGCAGCAAGCGAACCGCCAATGATTCCTCCTGCAGTAATGCCTACACCAACTTTAGGCCCTGGCCCACCATCAAAATCTTCATTAAAATCTTCGCCAAACATTCCATCTGGATCCGTATGGCGAATAGGATCATCAAACGCATAAGCATAAGGAGTTGTTTTTCTATCAAGCTCCGCCAGCGGATCTACCACGTTCCACCTGCCTATAACCGGATCATAGAACCTTGCACCGTAATCATAATGCCCGCCAAGTTCATCCTGAATCTCTTTGCCATTGTAAAGATATTTATTATTTCCGGACATTAAACTGTTGCGCTTACCGAAAGGATAATAATCATCAACCTGTAACGGCCTGACCAGGCCGTTGTAAATATCAAAGGTATAACGTACGTTCCCCAGATGATCTGGAAGGTTATAATGATAACTGTAACTATTGTCACCGTTCCGTTGCGCTACACCCTCCTCTGTATGAATAATATCGATATTGTTCCCTTCATATTCAATGCCATCTATATACTCCCTTACCGTGGTCAGCCCATTCTCCGCAACAATTTTTCTCAGTTTATTGCCCGAGGCATCATAAACATATTGGATGTTTTTACCGTTTCCAACGGCCCCGGAAGGCAGGTTCATTGTATTATAGCTAAATTGCATTCCGGTCCTGCCATCTAGCGTGACATTCCCGTTAGCATCATAAGCATAGTTTCCGGCAACATTATCGATACGCTGTAGCCTGTTGCCATCATAATGATACTGGTTCATTGTACCACCATCCCTGCCTAGCTGGTTGATGTTGCCCATGTTGTCATAATTCAACACCTCTCTCATTGCAGGTCCTAAGGAAGGATTAGTATTAACCATACTACCATTTACCAATCGATCCATTTTATCGTATTGATAAATAAATTCGTTGTTCAGAGATGTTCCCCAGCGTTGATTAGAAATATTCCCAGTATACTGCGGGTACGTTCCGTCTTCATATTTCAGTTCCATATTGAATTCTTTGGAGCTGCTGGTCTTAAGCCATCCCCGTTCGTTATATCCAAATATGGTCTCTTGCATGAACGATCCGGAGGAAATCTGGGCGGTAAAGGTACTTCCCTGGGCGACGGAAAATCCATCTGATAGGGTGATGCTTGCGGAGGCGGTTACAGTACGCGATTGACCAGGAGCCAAAGCATCTGCACTGCCTAAAACCACATTCGTATCACTCGGTGTGGCACTGCCATGTAGGCTCTTTTTACTGGGTTGACCAATTTCATTGTATTCGAGTTTGCTCAACACTACTGCTCCTTGCTTATTGATTTCGGAGGTGGTTGACAATTTCCTGCCAACATGATCGTACGTAAAGTTATTTTCAACAAGAGTGCGGGCTGTGGGCGTACTTCCCGATACATGAGATCTTACACTAGAGGTTAGTTCTCCAGCAAAATTGTAAGTAGAGGTAGTTTGGTCATAACTATCTGCCGATACTATCCCCCCCTTATAATGCTGCTGCCAGCTTCTCGCTATCTGCCCTTTTTCATCATAATAGTTCACCGTCCATAAAAAGGTATCGGTGGTGCCTAATACAAGTGTTTTACTTGCCGTGAGCAGTCCTCTGGTCTTATTACTATAACTGCTGCTCTGATTATCTGGGAGACCCTGTATATCATAGTTATCATAATAGTTCACTACTTCAACCCGCATATCAACCGAGTTCTGAGGCATGGATAGATTGCTGTAGCCATGCATATTACCCTGATCATTTGTGCGCACCTCCCAATTATTTGCCTGAGCATCAAACATTTGCTGTATCTGCTTCCTGTTTAATACGCGGTTACGCTCTGTTCCAGTCATTACCAGTCTTCCCAGCGCGTCGTATTTATGAAAAGTATGGTAGGAACCTGGTGTAAAGCCCGTAATCTGTTCTGTCTGCTGGCGGGCATCCTGCGTAAAAACAACCTGATCCAGTTTATTATATACCATGTTTTCCCAACCCTTGCCTGGCACCTTTTTCTCAATTAGACGGTTCCGGCCGTCGTACCGATACTGGTAACAGAAGTTATCCATTGCTATTGCGTCTGGGGCACCTCCGTCCGGGTTGGCCCCGGGAGGTAGCACAAAGGACAGATTTCCGAAGTCATCATAAACATAATACGTAGGCAAAGCTTCTAAAGTACTGCCGACCTGGTTAAACACCCTTCTTAGTATCACCCGGTCATCTTTATCCTTATATTCTTCGATTGTACCTGCCTTGCCGTCTGCTGGTAACCAGTTCTCATTCTTCGAAATGTTTAGGTACAATTGCCCTGTAGCATAGTACCCTGTGCCATTTAACGTGCGTTCCTGCTCATGCCCTACAGCCGTAACGGCTGCAGCACTGTATTGGCGTACCGCAAAACCTATGGTAGAATAAGCTGTAGAACTGTTATTTGTGCTATAATCAACAAGTACCGACCTGCCAGATGTGGCTGTTCTGGTACCGGGCTGCCATACCGAGCCTGGCGCACCCTGCTCCAGTACACGGTTTAAAGGCGATGCCTCGAAAACTGTCTGCGAAAAGGCAGCGTTGGGTGTAGGAATTACACCAGGAGAGTTCCAGTTCCCATTACCGGGAGAAGTGAAAAAGGAATTCTGATCACTAATTCCCGAAACCTTAAAAGTTCCGTTACTCGTGCCAGTGGTAGCCACATATGGCAAATATTTCTTTTCTTCACGGCCAAAGGCATCATAAGCCATTGGGGTTACCATGTCCCGCTTACCAGGGCTACCCTGCCATTGTACAATCTGTAAAGGACGGCCCAATCCATCGATATACTTGATGGTCCGGTTAGCAGAATCTACAGGCAATCCTGAAAGACTCGCAACTGTTTTATGCCCCGCTGCACGAACTCTTGTCTCTAATATGTAATTCTGACTACTGCTAGGTGTTTGCGCAAACGTTACCTGAATAAATATCAAAATATAGAATACCGCGTATATTAGTTTTTTCATAAGAGAGGTCTAGGGTTTAAAATGGTATTCGTAAGATTTAACAATATGTCCATTCTGGTCCTTTACGACCACTAAACGCAGAAGCGCATCATATTCATAATATGTTGTTATTCCCTTTGGATCGGTAACACTGGTTGTACCTACAAGAGGGTTATAAGTATACATTGTTGCTTGTGAATTGGGCAGTGATCCCCTTAATGGTGCTAGCAAAGTTCTAACCTGTTCATCTGAACCCGGATTGTTTCCGCTCAATTGGTCAATAACATTCTGGCCAAGAACAGTTACTAAGTTCTGATAGGTGGCATTCTTAACTTCAGCCACCGGATATGAACTATTGTATCCCCACAATATCCCTACTGGTATACCATCCACATCTTTATACTCCTTTACTTTACCATTGGTGGTATAATCCAGCAGCGTCTTTTGTACAAAATTCTGAGGATAATAATTATTAGGATCATGGGATGGTGCAGCCTCCAATGAAATATTCTCATATTCGTGGGTTTGGGTAACATTTCCCGAGTTATCCCTGGTAAAAACTTCACCCGAAACAATACTCCCCGAATTAATATTAATTTGCTTTAACGGCAAACCTATAATATTTTTTGACTTAAGGGTTGCTATATTGCCCAAATCGTTAAAATCTTTCGTGTACCATATTTTTTTTTCAAAGATTTTGCCGGATGAACCCGTCCTTAGAACGCTGGAGAGCAGAAAATCGCCGTTGTTATAGGTGTTATTGCTTTTTTCTATGACGAAAGTCCCATCGCTGTTAAAGGTAGTATCGGTTACCGATAAAACAGCATGCCGATCGGTAGGTAGATAAACGTTACCCGAATTAAAATATTCATAATAGTGAAGAGGATTTTCGTCTCCCAAAACCACATTCGCCTTAATGCCAAAATTAATTCCCTTAAGTATTTCAGGTGACTCCTGGTAAGTTGGAGGGGTTGGCGTATAAGTGTAAGATGTTACCTGCCTTTTATTAAAGATACCTCCGGAATTCTGATATATTTCTTTTTTCAAAATATCTCCGTTCCGCCAGCTTAACGGGATTGCGGGAGGGTAAGGAGGGTTTGCATAGTCACCCCCTATTATGGCCTCATTATCATAATAATAAACAGTTTTGCCGTTTTCGCCATTTTCTCCCGATAGTTCAGTAACCTGTTTGTAAGTTATCGGAAAGCCTAGCTGTGGGGTTAGATTATGATTTCCAATGGTGTATGCAGGACCGCATACCATATGCGTCCAGGGTGATTGCACCAATGATTCAGCGATTACGTCATAAGTATCAACATACTTTGGATATTGGTTTAGTATGGCCTCTGCATATTTAAACCTTCTAATACCGGCTATATGTCCTGTATAATCAAAATCTTTAACCCTCAATACCCTGTTTCCACCCACATTAACAATCATTCCGCCTGGGGGCACTTTATCCTCACCAATGTACAATACAACTGAATTCTGGGTGGTCGATTCATCACAGCCGGAATCAAGTATGTATTGATAGGTTCCTGGGGATAAACCATAATATTTCGAACCAGAGGCACTGGCACCACTATTGGCAATCTCCTGCATTATCGTCTGAACAACATTTCCATTTTCTATTTTTTGGACCGTGCATGTAGGGATAGACATATTGCTGCTGGTAAGCGACCAGAATATTTCCGCTGCATTAATCTGATGATCGATAGTAAAAACTCCAATCTCATAACCTCCCCCACCGGTACCACCAGCAGCCCCTTCCTCACAATTCGTATCTGCTGAAAGAATCTGTGTAGTTAAAGGCCTATTCACAAAGTCTAGATAGGTATATTTTGCGAGGGAATTAAAGGATACCTGATTGGGCTCGTATTCGATTTCGGTATAGCCACCTGCAGGGTATGTAATCCTGCGTAACATACCAGTAACCGAAAAGTTGTTAGGACTATTATTGTTATGTCCAAACCTACTGATCAGGCCGGGTATAAAAGTACTGTAATCTACGTTGGTAACGCTATAGGGCGAATTACCGGCACCATTGTAATATCCCCAATGGTCTATACCATAGGTACGGTCTAAGCTAGTTATGAGTGGAACGGCTGTCAGATCTCCATAGTATTCAAATCCATACCGTTGAATATTTAAGCTGTTAGATGGATCAGTTATGGTTAACTGATTTAATTTCAAGCGACTATTATTATCATAACTCAAAACAATTGATTTTATAATCTGATTGTTTTCGTTCGTTATCTGGATGTTATTCAGTGCATTTGCCTTTGCGCCTGATAGCCCTAGTATATCATTTCGTAAAATTGTACCAAAATTGACTGCCCGTCCCTTAAAATTTATCGTTTTAAGTATATTTTGGGCGATGGTTGTTGTTGAATATGAAGTTTTAGGCCCGTTAAAACTTGAGTAACAACGATATCCTGATCCGTTATCGGTTATACTGGATGCACCAAAAGTAAATGAGGTGTTTTGGTTATTGATTGCATACACAACATCAGGAACATATTGAAAAGTGACACTATCGTTGTTTGGTGTTATAACTTCATCCAAATTCCAGGTACAGGCGCCGCCTGTAGGAAATCCTCCATCTGGATCAGTAACTGATGTACCAGAATTACCACTACTGGTCGAAAAACGAAATTTATAGCCTTTTTCATCAGTGACAATAAAGCCATTTCCTAATGTGAACTCTATTTTATATGGCTCGTACTTAATAAACTTGGCAGTTGTACCATCAAAATAGAACTTAACTATCTTTCCAAAAAGATTCAGGGAGAATACATCTTGCTGGGTATCTGCATTTCCTCTTAGTACATTCTTGATGTAAAGATATTTTTGATTGGGATCCGACATCACTCCATTCAAATAATTCTGAAGAGATGTTCTGGCATTTTGATCGCGGAACAGACCTCCGGGCATCAAATCATTCATCCCCCTTATTTCCTGCATAATATATCCACCTGGCATGAGGTCCCAACCATGGCCCACCCAAGTTGGGATATCATCAGGTTTCATTCCTGAATTGGAATAACTTAAGTCTATAGGAATCTTCAAATTTTCGTCAATATCGAGGGTATAAAGATTGATATTCTGACTGATCTGTCCGGTACTATAGTTGATGGGTATATTTCCATATTTTTCAAAGGAGGCGACATTAGGTGCTATGGGATTAACGTATTTTTTCAATTCTTGCTGGGCACCTGCACTTGTACAACCCAATAGGGAAACAAGAACAATAAAAACCCTTAAGCAATAAACTTTTTTGCGAATGACGCATGAAACAAAATTCTGTACCCGCACAAAGAAATGACGAAATCCTATACGCATAGGAGATCTGTTGGTTAAAAACATGGTATGACGATTATGATTGTTGTGGACTTTATAAGGATAAGAGTAAATCAGGCA
Organism: Pedobacter sp. BG31; assembly: GCF_042464845.1. Taxonomy (NCBI): domain Bacteria; kingdom Pseudomonadati; phylum Bacteroidota; class Sphingobacteriia; order Sphingobacteriales; family Sphingobacteriaceae; genus Pedobacter; species Pedobacter sp. BG31. The sequence goes on along the minus strand of NZ_JBHNZK010000017.1, from coordinate 134,895 downwards.
GATCCGGTATTCTTGAAGAGCGCTCTACTAAAAGACCGATTTGGATGATAAGCTATCCGTCTCATCAAACTAAACCAATAGGTATTTGTTATCAAATCCATTGAGTTTAACCTGAGAGCCTTGATTGTCCCTTTTTTTGGGCCTTCGTAACGATATGAAAGATTTAAGAGCATTAGTGCGTTTGATATGAAACAAATTTAATTTACGCACTAAAACAAAAGTGAATCTTTATATTATCAAATTGTTAAAAGTTTAATATTATCAAGAGCTAAGCTTATTATCAGACTTCAGTGAGAGCTCCCTCTACGAACCAATAGTACACCTAAACTTCATTCTATTAAAATCTGCATAACACTAATATTACTGTCATTTGGTGTAGTTATAACATCAAGCTACAATAACTAATAATTCGTAATTAAGTGAGTACTAAAAGCGAACTGATGTAGAATTTGCAACAGATATTTGAAGTACAAAATCTAAGGGATTGTTGCAAATCCTACTGATTCAAGATAAAGATATTCACTTATATAGACAACGATAGACAGGCCAAACAATTTGGATTTAACTATGGGAAATTGCTGTAGAGATTCTTGATGGGTAATGGACAGAACATGTATTCTGCTTAGTTACGCTTTATGTGCAAAGTGCTCAATTTTCAGTTAAACCTTAATAAAACGCTGCCTCTTATTTATCTTCTAAGCGTAAAACTATTAATCTCTGATGAGACCATTCTCTTCAACCTACACATTAAGATTGAAGCGCCTGTCTGTAAAAATCTTATATCCACTCATACTTGCAGCGATATGCGTTTAATTGCTTAGTGGGTGTGATGTTCCGACACCACCAAGAAGTAGGCTGTTTCGCTCATCTGCTGAAGGGTCGGATCGTGTTTTTCTTGAAGGATATATGCACAAACGATATTGGTACAGATTTTTCTCCGCTAAAGACCAAAACTTACCCGACAGTATTTTTATTTACGATCCGGTTAGAAGGCATTTTGCTATCATGTCAGCATCCGGGCAAATCCCGGCATTATATAATTATAAGGTACACGAGGATCGAAATGGCAAGAAAGTATTGGAACAGCAGAAAACGATGATAGTGAAAGTATACCGTAAAGGAATGATGAAGATCGATACCCTGCCTCAAATCAAAGATAATTGATGTAAATGACTTGAGGTAAAAACATATCCTCATTACTTAACTGATTTGGTCAATTTGCCCTCCTGACGGGTGATGGCCAAACGGCTTTACCGATTTCTAAAGAAGGCTTTGGCTCTACCGTCTCATTACATTGTGCTGAATATTTGTATAGCCTAGCCCGCCGCTGATACGATGCAAATATTCCAAATTTCCTAACGAATATAAAATAGTACTGTACGAATGTAAATCAGCCTAGCTCATTAGTTTTTATCTGTGTTATATTCATATCTGTTAAATAAAAAAACTTAACTATGAAAAACTTAGCAAAAAAACTAACTGTTCTTTCCAAGGAAGAAATGAACAGTATCAAGGGTGGTATGCGATGGACCAATGACAGGGGCGGAAACGTTATAGACCGTAGAAAGTTAGGTGGTGAATCGATGTGGTCAGTAATGCAGCGCATCAAATCGTACACGGCTTTAGAAATCCTAAACGGTGCGTATTAAAATTTAAGAGTGGAACAGATGGTGCTATCCTCTTTACTGGTTTATTTACAAAGCCAGGTTGAAGAGTGACTTATCGGCCCCACAAGTTTTAAACGGTATCTGATGTGGACGGGAGGATCAGTTCTTCCGGCCACATTAATGGATTTGTAATTACCGGATCAGTAAGATCATATTTTTTGGCGGGTCAAACTTCCGTTTGATAAAGGCAATTAAATATACTGGTGCGGATCAAGTATTTTTTCACAATGCGACTCTTTTTCTGGCAAAGTTTCTTGCTGCTTTAAGTTCGGCAACCAATTCATCGTCGGTTTGGTCAGATTCCCAGGAACCATATAACGCATCCAGAGAGATTTCTTTCTCGTTCTTTGCGGTCGTTTTCATTGATTCTGATATTCGGGCGATCAGTTCCAGTTTATTGTCTGGACTTAAACTTTTCAGCAAGGTGAAGTAACTGTCTATTATGTTGATATTTATATTTGCTGTTTTCATTTCCTGTCGTTATTTAGTATTACAAAGATAATAAAAAGTGGTTTTGCTTTAGATGACCGTTGAATATCCTTTTGAATTGATATCAGGATAAATGGTTCGTCAAATGCCGATGGTTTAGATGAGGAATAAATCCTCTACCTGCTATTATTGATGAATATGGCCAGATAATTGGCCCTTTTACTATTTAAAACGGATTTGATAACCTGGAGCTTTGATTTTAATTGCTTCTTTTTTAAACACTTATTTAAAATAGCAAAAGTGTACCCTAAATAGTTTAAAATATATTTTTACATATTAAACAGAACTTCTATATTTGCAGCTCATTAAAAAAATGGGCCTCGGTAGCTCAGTTGGATAGAGCAACGGTTTTCTAAACCGTGGGTCAGGGGTTCGAATCCCTTCCGGGGTACTTAAAATGGCTTTCAGATCAAATCTGAAAGCCATTTTTATTTTAACGTATGCTACATCTGTTTGGAATTTTGCGCACCGGTTTAAAATTATTTAATTAATTATAAATTGAAACGTTTGGTTTGACGGGTTAGACAGAAACCACATACCATTACTTCTCGATATCCGGATTGCAATCTATTTCTTTCTTTTAGCGGGATGGTTTTAGTTTTGGATAGGCAATGATTTGCTATCAGATATCATCACTGAACTCACTTGTTCCGGCTATACGCGCTAAATCAGTACCAACAGGTAAGTGCAGATATAGGGATAATGGCCTGATGATAGTTTGCAATGGTATTAATTTCGTAGATCATGGTATGCGTATGGTCACCTAAAAGTTATTCTCTAACATGCAAACCTGATTAACAGGCTGGTTGACTGAACCGGAGAACTTTAAACACAACTAGCGTAAGCCTTTTTTGATGTTATTGATCATCAGAGCCGCATAAAACAATTACTAAAACGGTCTGTTAAATCTAATTAAAGTTAATGCACAATATGATGAAATACCTGATGATGATACTGTATTGTTTTCTGATCTCTACGCTGGTAAGTTTGCTTGGGGTATTTATTTTACAGACGATGAAGGTAATGGGTACAGCAGACACTGATTTTATCAACTTACCTTATGGCATTGCAGTCGGTTTTAACATCTGCCTGGCTTTTGGCACCCTGCCAATATTATTTAACCTCAATAATAGGGTTAAGTTTAGCCCGGTAATGAGTGGCTTAAGCTTTTTTCTACTGCCATTTATGCTGGTATTACTCGCCTTATTATTGATGTGGGACGAGCCTTGGCCGGGAATACTCTTTGCGCTTCCTTATTTATCAGTATTAATTATTTTCTTTATGCGCTTCAAGCGCAGACAGCGTTTAAAGCAATATCATCAATAAGATTTCCTTTGAACCTGGTATTGAACATGCTATACCTGGAGGGCACCATCTAAAGTAATGAATAGCTGGCCGACCGGATGTAGCGTAAGAAATGAAGCACCTGCTGTATTGGTACCATAATGATTACTAAGCGGGATTGATTATTCCAATTATTATAGAAATAAGAGACATCATAAATGAGAAAATGGGGAGTATTGAAGTTATAAAAGCATAAATGAATGATACTGTCATAGCGTTAATTATTGTCTTTCTGTTTTTTGAAAATTGTGGTAATAAATAAGTGATAAAGGGAATTATGGCTATATAAAATACGCCTTTTATAAGTTCTTTTTCAACAAAAACAACAGCTAATACAATGAAAATATTTGATATAATTAACCAGTTTTTATAAACTTTTGCATGGCTTAATTTTGTAACGGCAATTAATCCAAAACAGCTGGGTAAAGTAAGCATTGAAAGCATGTAGAATACGTTATCAATTCCTTTGCCATCATTATAAAAATAGTGTTTATATGTAAACCAAATACTCATTGTCAAGCAAATTCCATTAATGATGTATAGGGGTTTGCTAAATTGCTCTGTTTGCATTTTAATTTGTGATTCCATTTACTTACTTTAATCAGTTAATTGCAGGGACCATTACTATTGCAAAGTTAATTGTGTAATGACGGATAAAGCTTTTTGAGTTTTATCCGGGCATCTTTAATTTTCAAAACTGCCATTTAATTTTGCTATGCTTATTCTTTCTGTTGTTTTGCATGCCGCCACCTCTTCATTGATTTTCTGCAGTGTTAAAATATGCCTGTTTAGGCATTGGCCATCCAATGCATGTAATGCTATTCCGGCCATAATGAGCCTACTTCCATGTTTGGGCGTATAAACGAACTCGAACCTATCTCATAGCATTATAGCCTCTGCTGGTTCAAATGTTTCATAAAATGGAGAGACCGAATGTTATACTCGCCTTTTTGTGAACGATTGGCTTATTAAAGATGCAGCGCAGGAAAGTGAAAAAAAGAAGTTTAAAATTGCGGTCCAACTAATCTTCAAATGGTTGGAGAAAGCAACTTAGAAGCTAAAAATCCCTCTAGACGTATGAAAATAGCGGTTATAGGGCTTTTTTTATGCAATTGCTTAAGTGACTAAATATTAATTCTTATACGGTAGTTTATACCTTTCATCTTTAGTGTTGAAATAGCTATGCCAACGCCAGAAAGCGATAGGATTCTTCCAAAAAGTTCGATATAAGATAGCATCTTCTTCCTTAACTTTATTGCTTTTCACATATGCTTTGAATGATTCTTTTATTCCAATTATGTTATTGCCACTTCTATCGGCCACATCGAAATTTCCTGATGCATTCCTGTATCTATAATGCTTTTCATCTAGAGTATAGTCGAATAAATAGTGTACCGGCGGAATATTGCTTAGAATAATTGTTATACAAGTCAATATGATTAAAATATATTTCTTTTTCATCTATCGGTAAATTTATGTTGAATACTTAAATTCAATAGTTATATAGTTTTGTTATCAATTACAACTTGATGAATTGGGAGCATATCCATCTGCAACGGACGTTCCACTTTTGCCATCATCTTTCATTTCCTTTATTTTTCTATACAGCCCATTGGGCGTTCTACCATAATTACTCGTAAGAACATGCCAGTCAGATACAGATACTTGATTGCCATAACTTAATGCAGCATTAAAAACAGTTAAGGCATAGTCTGTGCAGTTAAAACTATTAATATTGTATTTCAAAGTAGAATATGAGATAGCGGCACTTATCGCTCTTTCAAAATCCAAGCGACCTATATTAACCGTATAGCTGCCGTTATACTCATGGTGTGTTGCTCCGTCATCCTCAATCTGGCTATCAACATAAAGAGTTGATAAACTTTTGTATCCCTTTTTAGGATAAAAACCAAAAGTTTGTGTAATAGAATTTGCGCCATTAGTTTTAGTTAAAGTAATAAAAGCATGACCAACTCTATCTGGTCCAATTAATGCAAGTGAATTTGAATTATTTGGTAGATCTGCACATATTTTTGCGATGTAAATTGTATTTGAGTTGTCGGCTATGCTATTAAAGCAATCTAACTTTTTTGCTAAATCTATCCCATCGTTAAATGACTCAACTTCATAGCTATCACCAGGATCTTGTACATTTACTTGCCCGGAACCAGAATTACCACCGCCGCCGGTACCTCCACTGCCGCCGCCGGTTCCTAGACCGATGCCGCCAGTACTTGCACATGTTGTATAAAGTACCTCGTAGTTGTAAGAGCTAATGGTGGAAAGCATTAAATTATAATTTGATTGAGTAGCATCTGCTGCATAATCAAGTGCTGTACGTATGGTATATCCTAGGCTGGTGTTATCGGGTATGTTATAAAAAGTCAGTTCGTTTCGATTTCCATATGTGGGCACTTCATAGTCTAGATTCTTTGCATATGTCAGATATGAAAAGACTTGGTTTCTAAAATAGTTCATAACAACATTATCATTGCCTGAATAGCTATTTGAAGGCATAGTGAATATGTAATAAAAGTCAGCATTGACTACAGTTTTACATTCGCGAGTAGACAGATATGAGGTGGTAGATCTATTTTTAGGAGCGACCGACATTGTTTTTTTCCTTACAGATGCTATATGCTCGTCATTAAGTTTTTTTTGGATAATTTTTTCTTGATTGATAATGTTTTGAGGTATGGTTAGGCCCATCATTGAGAAATTATAAAGAATAGTTTGCAATCGACGTTCTTCTGAAGAGCTCCCATCAGAAGGAGAAGGTGCCGTATAATTCCTCATATTAGCTTGGAAATTATTTTTTTCACTGCTGAAAGATAATTCTAAGGCCTTGACACATGGTTGATTATTTTCAGTAACCGGCACATAATAATTAATACTGCGTTCAGCATTTGTTGAAATTCTAATTACTATCTTTTTCCAATCTAATTGTTCGTTCGGCTTTAGTGAAGCCACAACCGGGTGGTCTTTAGAATAAGCGGTCCATTTTGCATAAAGTTCCTTAACAAAAGAGGAGGCTGATTGATCTGGTTGAGACACGTCTACAAAATCAGCCTGTTTTTTGCAGGAAATGGCAACGATAGCTATAAGCAGTAAATAGTAACGATAAAATCGCTGGATTGAGGTTAAGCTTTGCGTCATTTTAAATAGTTTGAGATTGATGAATTTTGTATTTTTGATAAACATAACTTTGATTTTGAGAAAACATCTCCTCACTATATTAAGTTATACTCCAAAAATACCAGGTCACTCTTTGAGATTTTTTGACAAAAGTCACAAAATGAAAATGCTTACTTTTTTCTTATCCGGCTTAAAGTTTCTCTGCTTATGCCCAAATATGAAGAGATGTGACTGAGAGAAACTCGGTTAAAAAGTTGAGGCTGGTTTTGAATCAGCTGCTCGTAACGCTGCTTGGCGGAAAACATGCGCAGCGCGTTTGCCTGTGCTTCGTTACGTATATAATATAATTCTGTCAGCCTTCTTCCGACTATATTAAATTCAACAAAATGCTCATAAAGCCAATCTAGTTTTTCTTTCTGAAGAACTATAAAAACGCTATCCTCCAATGTTTCAATATATTCAAAGCTAGGCTGTGAAGTGAAAAAACTATATACTGAAATGGCAAGTTCATTTTCAAATAAAAACCAAGTATTTGTTTCGATACCCTCTTTGTTGAGGTAGAATACCCTGACAGCACCTTTCACTATGAAATAAATACGGTCACTTTTTTCTCCTTCACTTAAAATTTTTTGGTTTTTAGGTAAACTAATAATTTTGCTCTGCTCAATGATGGCCTCTTTCAATATATTGGACAGCCCGCCCATTTTTGAGAATACATGAAACAATTGTTCATATGGAGTTGATTTTTGCATTAAAATAGATTTTCATACAAATTAGAAATTTATATAAACATTATGCAGTTTAAGTTAAATCTATTCTCGATGTGGCTTTTTTTTGTATAGAAAGATCGGGTTTTAAAGGCAATGCTTTTTGGTACGCATTGTTGAAAAACAGAAAACCTAAAGTTTTTTCTCTATATTATTATCTAGGGATCTGTATAGATATTGCAAGTAGAAGATAATTGGCACAAATTTCATTTGCTATACTCTACCATTTAACGCTCGCTCGCTAAAGCAGGTGTCAGCATTGTTGATCAAATACGTATTCAGCTCATTGGTGATTTTATAGGTTTGTGCAAACTTTTTACTTGTCTGATAAACATCCTGCAGCACTAGAAATGGTAAGTAAGTATTATCTTAAAAAGTCCTGAAATTAGATAAAAACCGGAAGCTTTTTATTTTGATAACCACGCTTAATCCTGATAAAAGTTGAATTAACGGATTTAGGTGTAAGATCGCCAGGTCTGTAAACCTATAGTCTACACCCAAAACTAAGCATCTTCTCCATTCCAAACATCATCATCAGCCTGCCTGATGTTGTTGTGACCGGAACTGACGCTCTTTAATTCTTCGTGGTGGTAATTTCTTTCGGGATTTTCGGGCAAGGTATCAGCATGATGATCTGGAACTTGCTGCCCGTGCGCTGGCTTTTTTAGCTCCGGCAGGTCATCATGTACAACAGATGGCATTAAAATTTTCTTTGTGGGCTTATTGTGGTTTTCCATAATGATAATGGTATCAAATTTTGAGCCACAAGCAACATGCGGTTATTTTTTTTAGGGCGAGGGTAGCTGATGGGTTTAAGACCCGTAACTAAAAAAGGGCAATTATGCAGGGGTTACCAAAATCAGTTTAACATACCCCACTCCCCTTTAACCATGATAATTACCTTGAAAAGATCGTTTCGATAACCTTAAGGCTGGTAACTTATGGTGAAATTTTTATGGTAACAATAAAAAACTGCCATTGGATGGTTTTATTTTCAGCCCCCATCCCCTCACCTGTTTTTTTTAATGAATAGCGACCGGATTTAGCTGAATAGCTAATTTGGCAAACCTGAGCACCTCTATGCTCTGAAAACCGAAATCCTCTACCACTTTGCCTAAAATAAGGTAACAGCCTTTCCCTTTAAAAGGATATTGCGGACTGGTGTTGGGGAAATGGGTGGTATCAAAAAAATCGCCCCTGGCATCTAAAAAGGTACCGAACCACATTTTGTTGTTTTTAATGGTATGTACCGTTTTTTCGCATACATAATTCCCCACCATCCGTACTGTTTGGCCGAGGTACCGGGGCAGATCGGCCGCCATCACCTCTCCGCGGAAAGGTGTTTTCAGAAAATCGAACATGTTATGGTTGAGCGGATAACCCAACAGCTCTAATTCTGTATAGGCATTTTCGAGATCAGAATCTGCCAGTGCAGGGAGCTGATAGGTTTTATAACTGATTTTAAACAGTTCGGCATGGTTTACTTTTTTCTGTTTAAAACCCAGGTATTGATGCACATCCCAAAGCAGGGTTTTACGATCTTTGCCGGTAAAGCGCAGGGCACCAAGCCTGATGAGGATAATGGCCTGTTCCAGTGAGATACAGGTTCGCTTTACAAAATCTTCGAGATGGAGATACAAACCATTTGCGGCACGCTCCTGCGGAATGATTTTAATGACTTTTTCTTCCAGGCCCTGAATGCCAATAAAGCCGAGGTAGACATCCTCCCCCCTGATATTGACCACCTCATCGCTATGGTTAACACAGGGCAGATGTACTTTGGCACCTGTTTTCTGCAGTTCGTACACGTAAACCCAGCGGCTGTAAAAACCGCCGTAGTTATTCAGTACCGCTACCATAAACTCCATGGGGTAATAGGTTTTAAGGTAAAGGCTCTGGTAACTTTCAACAGCAAAGGAGGCCGAATGTGCTTTTGAAAAACTGTAACCGGCAAAAGAGGAGATTTGCCGCCAAACTTCGGTAATAAGCACTTCTGAATGGCCCTGTTTTCTGGCTGAGGCAAAAAATTTATTGACCAGTTCATCAAAAGCCAGTTTTGAGCGGTACTTTCCGCTCATGGCTTTACGCAGGATATCGGCATCAGCCAGGTTTAAACCCGCAAAATAATGGCATACTTTGATCACATCTTCCTGGTACACCATTACGCCATAGGTTTCGCTGAGCTGCTGTTTCATCACATCGCACAGGTAGACCACCTTTTCTGGGGCATGGTAACGTTCTATATACGATTTCATCATACCTGAACTGGCCACGCCCGGGCGGATGATGGAACTGGCGGCCACGAGGGTAAGGTAATTATCACATTTGAGTTTTTTGAGCAATTGCCGCATGGCCGGCGATTCGATGTAAAAACACCCGATGGGCTGTCCTTCTTTTAGGATTGCATTTACTTTCTGGTCTTTTTTATAGCTTTTGAAATCGTGGATATCGATGTCTTTATTTTTGTTCTGTTTAATGAGCTGCACCGCCTCGCGGATGTGCCCGATACCGCGCTGGCTTAAAATATCAAACTTTTCGTAACCGATGGCTTCAGCCTCATACATATCCCATTGCACCGTAGGGAAACCTTTTGGCGGCATATCTAACGCGGTATAATAGGTAATCGGCTCCTGGGAAATCAAAATCCCGCCGGCATGGATAGAACGCTGATTGGGCATACTCTTGAGGTACCGGTGTACAGCCAGCAACTTCTGGTAAGTTGCATCCGACAGATTTTCGCGTTCTTTGGCGGGATCGGTAAAACCATCTATCTCTGCTTTAGGCAAACCCAAAACCTTACCAATTTCCCTGATTACTGCACGGTCTTTAAAAGTACTCATGGTACCCAAAAACGCAACATGCCATTTTGGATAACGTTTAAATATATACTTCTGAATGGTCTCCCGCTCATCCCAGGAGAAATCGATATCAAAATCGGGCGGGCTGGTTCGTTTCTCATGCAGGAAACGTTCGAAATACAGATCAAGATCAATGGGATCTACATCGGTAATGCGCAAGCAATAGGCAACCATACTGTTGGCGCCCGAGCCCCGGCCCACGTGGTAAAAACCACATTTATTGATGGCATACCTTACAATATCAAACGTGATGAGAAAATAAGCGCAGAAGTTTTTAAGTTCGATGATGCGAAGTTCTTTTTCCAGCCGTTTAAGGGCCTCCTGGTGGTACTCGCCATAACGGTATTTAAGCCCCAATGTGGCCAGCCGGCGAAGCATTTTTTTATCGCCCTCTACCCCGGTTTTGGTATAATGAAACCTGTTTTTTGAGCTGGGTACGGTAGTATCTTCAAAATAGGCGCTTAAATCGCAGCTGTTGAGCAGCTTTTGGGTATTCTGAACTATAAAAGGATACTGCTCAAACCGCTGGGTAAGTTCGGCCTCGGGAATGAGAAATTCATCGGGATCACATTTTTCGTCGTCAGCAACCTTACTTAAAAGGGTATTGAGTGCAATAGCCCGTAGATACTCATGCAAGCGATAGGTAACTTTATCGCTTACGGTAACGGGATGCCATACCAGCAGCTTGTCTTTTTGCTTTAAAAGCGGATGTTGATACAAATGATTGAGCTGTTTTGCACGGATGCCGACATACTCGTTGGCATTTAGCGTTTTATTGAACGTTTTATAAAAGGGGTAAACGATATACACATTTTCCATTGCCGGCGGCGTTTGAGGAAGCGGAAGGTGATTGATATGATGGTAGCTTAAAAATGTATTGAGCTCGCGCATGCCTTCCTTATTTTTGGCAATGCCCACATAGCGTAAACCATTATCGCCGCGGAATTCGATACCGGCTACCGGCTTGATCTGATAAGGGATATTACCTTTGTGTATATCATCAGCCTCTTTGGCAATGCCCTGTTTGTAACACTCGCGGATAAACTCAACCGCCCCGCCTGAGTTATTGATATCAGTAAGCACCATTTGGTGAATACCCAGATGCCGTGCGGCAGCAATAAGCTGATTAATGCTTTGTGTACCATATTTAAGGCTATAAGAAGAATGCACATTTAAAAACATAATTACTCGAATGATTTGGTGCCTGTTGTTCCCTTCTCCCTCATAAAACTTCTGATTTTTGACCGCTTTCTGATTTCAGGCGCCTGTTCTGCTTCACTGATATTTTCGATCAGTTTTTTATTTTTACGCGGGTTGTATTTGATCACTTTCCCTTGTTCATCGCGGGGTGGCTGGGTAACAATACAGGCCTTTACCACTGCTTCGGCGCCATAACTGTTGCGCACCCTATCCATGGCCTGGCAAAGGCTATACTCCTCTTCAGCAACATTATACAGGCCAATCTGTTCGTAACCACTTACCAGATGGGAAAGTTTTACGCCTACCAGGCGCAGCAGCATCCGTTTTGCATATACTTTTTCGAAGAGGCGATGGGCTTTGCTGATCAGAAATGAATCAAGCGAGGTATAAGGGATCCGCTCCTGCTGGGTAACGGTTTCGAAATTGGTATAACGCACGGTGACGGTAATGCAGGCAGTGAGTTTTTGCTGGTTGCGCAGCTGGAAGGTTAACCCGCTGACCATTCCGGTTATAATGGCTTTTAGTTTAGCCATATCCATGGTATCGCTTTCAAAAGTGGCCTGTGTGCCGATAGATTTTCTTTCGCGGTAAGGCACCACGGGCGAAAGATCGATCCCGTTTGCCTTTTGCCATAAGCTTAAGCCATGCTGCCCCAAAATTTTAAACATCAGCTGTTGCGGGATCTGCGTAAGTGTGCGGATATCGCGAACCCCCATTTCGCTCAGTTTTTTATAGGTGGCATGGCCAATGCCCGGAATTTTATGGATAGCCAAAGGATCGAGAAAGGGACGCAACTCAGGAAAACTGACCTGCCTTTCGCCATCAGGCTTCGATTCGTTCGTGGCGATTTTAGCTACGGTTTTATTGATCGACAGGCCAAAGGAAATAGGCAGGTGCAGCTCTTTCATAATGGTTTGCCGGAGTGCAGATGCGAATTTCATGCAGCCAAAAAAGCGGTCCATACCGGTCATATCGATATAATGCTCATCAATACTGGCCTTTTCGAAAAGCGGAACCTGATCGGCAATCATCTCGGTAATCTCATGCGAGGCTTTGGAATATTCTTCCATATCGCCTTTTAAAAATATGGCCTGGGGGCATAATAATTTAGCCGTCCTGCCCGGCATGGCAGAATGTATGCCATATTTTCGCGCTTCGTAACTACAGGAAGCAACTACACCTCTATCGCCACCGCCACCGATAATTACCGGCTTACCGGATAACCCGGGATTTTTTCTGATTTCTACAGATACAAAAAATGCATCCTGATCCATATGAATAATCTGCCTGTTGTGATCCATTTTCTTATGATAAGGGTGATTGAAATCAAAATTACTAATATTTTTAGTTTATTTAAAAATTATAGCGCCAGCAGTTGTAAATAAATACTAACAAATTTAGCTATAAATTAATGAAATGGTTTATACCTCTACTAAAAAAAATCTAAGCTATTGATGTATTGCGGCAATGAATGAAACTGATGGTGGGCATGGTAGGATACAGACCACCCGGCCTGTTAAGCGAACTGCCGGACTGGAGGCGGATATGGACCGCGAAAAATTTGCCCGTACCCGGGGCCCGGGCCTGTGTTCCCCGCATTGATGGCGGCTTAAATTTTACGATAACAACAAGCCAAACGCCACAACAATCATTTGCCGGCCTCCCGCTTTGGTTATAAAAATAAAACTTTGTGTTATTTTAAACTGTTAACTTAACAATCAACAAGATGACTATGGAAACTAAAGACAATAAAAAAGCGGCTGAAAAAGCGCAAAATGAAAAAGGAAGCTCAAAAGATAAGGCTTCCTTTGATCAGAATGGCGAAGGGGCATCAGAAAAATTTGGCCAGGCTGGCTCAACACCTAACGAATCAGGCGATGGCGGACCTGGCACAGTAAACAAAAACAAGGAAAATTAAAAGATAAAAAGAGTGTAACACTCTTTTTATCTTTCGTAAATACTCATCTTCTCGGCCAGTTCGATGATGCTTTTGATTTTAAGCTTTTGAAAAAGCCTGAGTTTATACGTACTTACAGTACCCATTTGAAGGTTTAACTGATTGGAAATTTCCAGTACACCAATTCCTTTTGTTAAAAGCTCTGCTACTTCCAATTCACGGCCAGATAGTTTGGTGAAAGGATTATCGGCATCGTTACCCAATATGCTGTTGAACATATTTTCTTTAACATTTCTGCTGGAGTAGCGGCTACCGGCTAAAATCGTAGTAATTGCCGTTACAATTTCTGACTCTTCAGCGTTTTTGGTTAAATAACCAGATGCGCCTGATTTTAAATAAGGTACAGCATAAATGTTTTCATTTAATGAAGAGAATACCAGAATTTTTGCATTGGGCTGAACCGCCTTAAGCTGGTCGATTACCTTGAGGTTGTTACCACCAGGCAAATTCACATCAATAATGATTAAGCTTGGTAATTTTTCGGTTTCTACCAGCGCCTGCTCCATTGTAGAGGCGTGAATGATTTCGACACCAGGCCAAAAGTCTGATATTAAGCCTTTTAAACCACGACGGATAATTTCGTGATCGTCGGCGATGAGTACAGTAAAAGTACTTACGGCATTTTTTGTTTTCATGTATAATTAAGGATATTCTGCAAGTTAGCAAAAAGTTACTTTTTCCATACAATTGTAGTGAATTTTTTGTTAAAACTTGTAAATATTATTATACACAATTCAACTTTTTTGTTAAAAACTTAAAATATGCAGCTGAACAATCAATGAATTTCCTGTATATATCACTCTAACCCAGGCCCTATACACCTGCCTGTTGACCGCTGCTACCACTACCTTTTTAGCAGTTTTTACACTGCCATTACGCATGAGCAGCCCCCATATGATTTTGCTATAAGCATGATGAAACCGAAGAAAATAACCTACTGTTTATCAAACAGATAACAGCCAACATAGATCTAAAAAACACTTTTGGATTGAGGAGAAAAATAAAATATCAGTATTGGTTGCTGACGCATATAAGGGAAAACATTTTAAACAGGAACGGCCACCAATGTATACCCAATACTACATATTAAAGAAAAAACGTAGCTGAATCTGATGTCGTGTATAAAAAATATTTTATTGACAAAAGTCAACTCAATATTTAAGGGTGTTATTAATACTACATACTGATTAACGCCATTACATGAAATACAGAAGCAAAGAAAACTCATTAAAAATGATCAGATCCTGGCACGGATACGGCTCAGTGTTTCCAACCTGATGGCGAGGAAAGAAGCAATGTATTTTAGTGAAACCCGGTTAATAAGATCGGGAAAAGAAACCAGGAACCGTTGGTATCGTTTTTCAGCAGAAGAAATTCTGCAGAGATAGGCCCGTTCTTCTGCCGATCGGTAATATAACTCCATCATCTTCCTGCCCACAATATTCGCTTCGGTAAAGTTCTCGTACAGGTGTTCTGACAGAACGTGCGGAATGGCAATCAAATCAACATCTTCCAATGCCTGTAAATATTCATCTGATTCGCTTTCTAACCATAAATTGCGTATGGTACCCACTACTTCGTTTTCTTTCGCAATCCAGGTGGTAATTTCGGTACTTCCGTCTTTTATAAATCCCCTGACAACGCCTTTTACAATCAAAAACAGATATTTATTGCGGTCAACCGGCGAAATGACGTATTTGTTCTTTCTATAGCTGACTGGAAACGTATGCTTATTGATGCGTCTTTCAATTTCATCATTTAACGGATGAAACTTTTTGAAAATATCGATCAGTGGCGAAGAATTGTTGTATTTTTTCCACTTGTCCTCATCAGATATATTAACTGCAATCATAGCATTAGGGTTCGGATAGACAAATTTTTCCTTTTAAAGAAATTTGCCTGTAATAATAAGCACATTGATTTTAAAAAAGAAGTTTTTAATCACTTATCACTCAAAATGACATTAAAACGTTTTCTCTACCCCAAGGCCAAATAATGCAAAGTCGTACTTCACCGGATCTGAGGGGTCGAATTCCTTTAACCGGGCAGTTAACTCTACCGCTGTTAACCAATCGGTTTGCTTTCGGTTAATGAGACCTAACAACCGCCCTACCCTGTCTACATGTACATCGCAAGGGCAAATCAGATCTTTAGGCTTCAGCCTGTCCCAGATCCCGAAATCAACGCCGTTATGATCAGCCCTGACCATCCACCTTAAAAACATATTTAAACGCTTGCAGGTTGATTTTTGCTCTGGTGAAGAGATATGCTTCTTGGTACGGTGCGGAAAATCATCAAGCGAAAAAAAATACTGCCTGAAATAATTGAGGCTTTGCTCAATGGAAGCCTGGAGCTGCCCGGCTAAACAAACCTCGGGCGCGGCATAGCTTACCACTTTAGCTACCTTGATACAGGCGTCAGGAAATACTTCCTGTTTCGGCAGAAAAGCCTGTTCCAAACTATCAAACCGGCTGTAATGCATATTGAAGAACGAAATAAAATAAAGAAGATCTGTATCGTTAAAGGTACGGTGCTTAAAGTGAAGCAGCCGTTTTAAATCATTGTCGTTATGGTTCAGCACAAAATCGTATGGGGCATTGTCCATCCGGTTAAGCAAATCGCGGCATTTACTGATGATGGTTTTCCGTTGACCCCAGGCCAGAACCGCAGCAAAAAAACCGGCAATTTCGATATCCTGTTTTTTATCAAAAAGATGCGGAATGCAAACCGGATCGTTTGCGATAAAATCAGGATGATTGTACTGCTCGACTTTGCGGTCAAGAAAATTCTTTAGCTCCAGAAATTGCATATGGGTAATTATTTTTTACGAAAACAGCAGCACATCAGCAGCTAACTAAACCGGGTTGAAACGGTATCCTTTTTTGTTTTGGAGATTTGATAAAGCCGGCACTTCGGCAAAAAGATGTAGGGTAAAGCCGGACGAAAACTAACCTTAGCACGGCAGCTGCTTTACAAAAAATAAAAAAACCGGGCAAATGATCACCATAATGCCCGATAGAATTTTAAGCCAATGCGCGTTCCAGATCTTCCAAAAGATCATCAATATCTTCTACCCCCACGCTTAAACGCAGCAGATTATCTGTTACCCCAACTTTCTCCCTTTCTTCTTTTGGAATGGAACCATGCGTCATGGTAGCCGGGTGATTGATTAAAGATTCTACCCCGCCTAAAGATTCGGCAAGTGTAAATACCTTAAAGTTAGATGAAATCCGGAAGGTTTCTTCCAGATCAGCGTTTTTCAACGTAATCGAAATCATGCCTCCAAAGCCCCGCATCTGTTTTTTAGCCACCGCATGGTTAGGATGATCTTCGAAACCCGGCCAATAGATTTTATCAACCTTTGGATGTGTTTTTAGATAATGTGCAATACGCTCCCCGTTTTCGCAATGTGCCCTCATCCGGAGATGAAGCGTTTTAATGCCCCTTAAAACCAAAAAGGCATCTTGCGGACCCGGTGTTGCACCACAGGCATTGTAAATAAACCACAGCTCTTTATACAATTGCTCATTATTGGTTACCAACGCCCCCATTACCACATCAGAGTGGCCACCGATATATTTGGTTACCGAATGCATCACAATGTCGGCACCGAGATCAATAGGGTTTTGCAGGTATGGCGAGGCAAAGGTATTGTCGACAGTTAATATAAGGTTTTTCTCCTTGGTAATTTTTGCTACCCCTTCAATATCAATAATCTGCATGGTTGGATTGGTTGGTGTTTCTATCCAAACCAGCTTTGTTTTATCGTTGATATAAGGCAACATATTTTCTGGCCTGGAAAGATCCAGAAAATGGAATTTGATGCCATATTTGCTATATATTTTAGTGAAAATACGGTATGAGCCACCATAAAGATCATTTCCGGTAATCACTTCATCCCCCGGTTGCAATAATTTTAATACCGCATCAGTAGCGCCCATCCCGCTGGAAAAGGCTAAGCCATATTTGGCATTCTCTAATGCGGCCAAACAATCTTCCAGAGCCTTACGGGTAGGGTTTGTTCCTCTTGAATACTCGTAGCCCTTGTTATCTCCGGGAGATTTTTGCCAATAGGTGGAGGTTTGATATATGGGTGTCATTACGGCACCAGTAGTTGGATCAGGCTCTTGCCCGGCATGTATGGCTTTAGTTGCGAATTTCATTTTTTTTTAGTTTTGAGATTTGAGACAATAGATGTGAGATACAAGATTTGTTTTCTCTCAAATCTTATATCTCACTCTAAAACCGACCTAATATGCTCTTGCAAACAATACCCTTTGGGTAGACGGCTTTCCTGAATAAATACAAACGCCATCTTCCAGTTTATTATTCAAAGGGATACAACGTATAGTTGCTTTCGTTTCTTCCTTAATTTTTTGTTCCGTTTCCGGCGTTCCGTCCCAATGTGCCGAAATAAAACCGGCCTTGGTATCCAGCAGTTCCTGAAACTCTTCGTAGCTGTTCGCTTCGGTGATATGTTCATCGCGATAAGCCAATGCCTTGTTGAACATACTCTGCTGAATATCTTCCAATAATTTGGCTACGTAAATATCCAGGCCTTCCTGCGGTACTGTTTGTTTAACTTTAGTATCTCTTCGGGCAATTTCTACCGTTTTATTTTCCAGGTCACGGCCGCCAATCGCGATGCGCACAGGCACGCCTTTCATTTCGTAATCTGCAAATTTAAAGCCCGGGCGTTGTGTATCACGGTCGTCATATTTAACCGAAATGCCCATACCTTTTAAACGCAAACTTAATTCGTTAACGTATGCTGAGATTTTGGACAGATCTTCATCACTTTTGTAGATAGGAACAATAACTACCTGTACCGGTGCCAGTTTCGGTGGAATAACCAGGCCGGAATCATCACTATGGGCCATAATCAATGCCCCCATTAAACGGGTAGAAACGCCCCATGATGTAGCCCATACATGGTCTAATTTTCCATCTTTGCCCGTAAATTTAACATCAAAAGCTTTTGCAAAATTCTGTCCTAAAAAGTGCGAAGTACCCGCCTGCAGCGCTTTACCATCCTGCATCAGTGCTTCAATGCAATAGGTATCGAGCGCACCGGCAAAACGCTCATTCGGAGATTTACGACCCCTGATTACCGGAACGGCTAACCAGTTTTCTGCAAAATCGGCATAGATATGCAACATACGTTCGGTTTCTTCAATCGCCTCTTCTGCAGTAGCATGGGCCGTATGTCCTTCCTGCCATAAAAATTCAGCCGTACGCAGAAACAGCCTTGTACGCATCTCCCACCTTACTACATTGGCCCATTGGTTAATGAGTATGGGTAAATCGCGGTACGACTGGATCCACCCCTTATAGGTATTCCAGATAATGGTTTCTGAAGTTGGCCTGACGATTAATTCTTCTTCCAATTTGGCAGTTTCGTCTACAATGATATTGCCATTACCGTCATTTTTAAGCCGGTAATGTGTGACAACAGCACATTCTGTCGCAAATCCCTCTACGTGAGAGGCTTCCTTTGAAAAAAATGACTTTGGGATGAATAATGGAAAATAAGCATTCTGATGCCCGGTATCTTTAAACATCTTATCGAGTATGGCCTGCATTTTTTCCCATATGGCATAGCCATTGGGCTTTATAACCATGCAGCCACGCACCGCAGAATGCTCTGCAAGGTCGGCTTTCAATACGATATCATTATACCACTGGGAATAATCTGTTTCTCTACTTGTAATTTCTTTGCTCATCTTATGTATTTGGAACGTAATTTGTACGTTAAAATGTGTAAAATTAATGGCAAATTTATAAATTTATGCCTACAAACGATTAACAACAACCTCAAATATTTTACAGCTGTTCTTCGATCAAAAAAATAGGCAATAATTCTTTACTTTTGATTTGTTTATTACATAAGTAAACGCACACAACTAAATATAAACACAATGAAACCAATTAAATTTTTACCCATTGTCATGATTGCCACCGCTGGGATGGTGGCCTCATGTTCAACATCCAAATTGGCTCAGACAAAGCCGGTTGATGATGTTTATAATTCTGTAGCGAAAGCCAGAGAGGTGGAAGTTGTTCTTCCTGCTCAAAATCAACAGGCGCAGAATCAAAACAACGGTCAGGAAGAATATGATGAGTACTATGGAACTAGCAATCCATATTACGACATGGATTATGCTTCCAGGATCAACCGTTTTCATAACGGATACAGCTTTCAGGGCTATTATGACCCGTATTTCGATAACTACTATTATGGCAACAGTTATGGCCCTTCCAACTATTTAGGTTTTGGTTTGGGCTGGAACAGCGGTTATGGTTTAGGCGGCTGGGGCTTTGGTGGCGGCTGGGGCTGGGGCAGTATCTGGAACAACCCCTTCTATTATGGCAACTATGGTTACGGCTGGAATAACCCCTGGGCATGGAACGCCTGGGGACCTTACTCCTATTATGACCGTTTTGGCTGGGGCGGTGGATACTACGGCGGAGGCTGGGGTATCGGCGGCGGATATTATGGTGGCGGTGTATATACCAACAACAATTTCAGACCAAGGCCAGGAAGTAATGACAGAGGTACCCCTAGATATGGCAATGGAAATGGTGGTAACTTAGGAAGGCCAAGCAGAAGTGGTATCGTGAATCAGAACGGAGGCGTATCTTACGCACCAAACAACAATGCCGGCAGGCCGGTTAGAAACCAGGGTAGCTATAGCCAAAATGACGGCATGCAAAGCGGCAGACCAACCAGAAACAGTAATTATTCACCTCAGCAAGGTTCACAAAGTGGCAGACCTACCAGAAATGAAGGTTATACCCCTCCTGCAAGAACCGAAAGCAGACCAACTTATTCTCCTCCACCATCATCATATGGCGGCGGCGGCGGTGGCTCTACTGGTGGTGGCGGCGGTGGTGGCTCAAGACCATCAAGAGCTGGAAGAGGTTAATTATAAAATCTAAACACACAAATGAAAAAAATAATCCTGGCTTCTCTAGTAGCTACAGTAGCTGCTATGGGAACAACATATGCCCAAAGTTATGCACCTGATGCATTCCGTTTCTCTCAAACCAATTATGGTAGCTCTGCCCGTTTTAAAGGAATGGGCGGCGCGCAAATCGGCGTTGGTGGAGACATCGGTTCTATTAATGCCAACCCTGCCGGATTAGGCTTATTTACCAAATCGGAATTTAGCATCACACCCGAATTTAATTCAGTTTCTAATAACAGTGCTTATCTTGGAAACAACACGAAAGCCAACAAGAACCAGATAAATCTGAATAATATTGGCGTGGTTTTTTACAGCCCCGCAGCTAAAATGAAAGGATCTGCTGTAGATAAAGGTTTAGTAAGTACGGTATTTGGCTTAAGCTATACCCGCAACAATGATTTTTTGAATAACATCAATTACAATGGTTTAAATACCAATAGCTCCATCAGGGATTCTTACGTAGATCAGGCCAATAATTTCGGTGTATCAAACAGCATTGCTGGTGATGCCTACAACAGTTTCCTGATTAATAAAAACACCCCTACTTATCCGAACCGATATTCTGCCGAGCCTTATAATAATGCCAGTTTCCAACAGAACTGGAACGAATCGAGGTTAGGTTCCACTTCGGAATTTAACGTGGCTGGTGCACTTAATTTTGGCAATAAGGTATACATTGGTGCTACAGCAAGTTTTGTTAATGTAAGGTACACCAGCGACGCGGCATTTACTGAGTCAGGTATTGTTAATTCTTATAATGATGGCGACGCTGTACCTACCTACAACGGAAATGAAAATTATACCCTTAACCATTTCAGGAACCAGGAAACCAAAGGCGGTGGATTTAACTTGAAATTAGGTGCTATTTTCAGACCGGTTAGCGAATTAAGAATCGGTTTAAATTTCCAGACACCAACCTGGATGAACATTGAAGATAATACCAGTGAGACTTTGCAAGCTACCACTGCAGGAAATGCGAATACAGGACCAACCAAATCTAACAATCCAACTCAATATTATGCATTCACATATAACCTACGTACACCACTTAAAGCTTCAGCTGGTATCAGTTATGTTATTGCAGGTACTGCCTTAATATCAGCTGATGTGGATTATGTAGATTATTCTTCTATGCGTTTCTCTGATGCTAACGGCTCAGATATTTCAACCATCAATGCCAACAATTCTTTTATCAAAAATAATTATAAAGAAACTATCAACTATAGAGCCGGCGCTGAGGTAAAAGTAACTAATGAATTAAGTCTACGTGCAGGTTATGGAGTAAATGGAAGTGGTATTAAAGATGGTGACAACAATTTCTTTAAAGGTCAATACTACACGGGTGGTATCGGATATCGTATAGATAATTATTATTTCGATGTTGCATATCAAAACTACAAAAATAATTTTTACTCAAGTCCATACGAACTAAACGATGGAACTGAACCCCTGGCAGAGGTAAAAAGTAACAGAAATAATGTATACTTCACTTTTGGGGTAAGATTTTAATTATAATTTTTAAATTCGCTAAAGCCATAAGACTTACGTTTTATGGCTTTTTTTCATTGAACACACCTTTATATTAAACTGCAAAATTTGTAAATATAAATTATGTAATAATGTATAACAATACACATATCATGTATTTTAACTATCATTACAGTTAAATATAAATTCGATATGAAATACAAAATCTGTTATTTAATAATGCTTGCACTATTATTTTCATGCAAGAAAGAAAAAAATCAAGAACGATCGACTCTTAATACAGAGCCTAGTAAAAAACAGAGTGCAAAAGTTATTTTCTCAAGAGTTTTAGCTATAGCACTAGAGAAAGAACCTAACTTAAGATTATTTATAAGAAATGAAGCTTTAAAGCAATTTGACATGGATAATGATGTTCTGTTTCAAATGGTAAAAGATGAAAAAATCACAAAAAACCAAACCTTTTATCAGATAATGTCTAAATATTCTGAATCAAAAACAACATTAGATTCAGTAATAAACAGCTTACCAACTTTGACCATTATGGTTCCCGAATTACCCAATTTTACCCCTATTAATTGGAAAACAGAATCTGAGATACCCCAAGTAGCAATTTCGCCAGAAAACAAGAATTTCAGGGATATTGATTTATATAATTCAAAAGGCGAAATAACTAAAATTGCCTATGGTGCCATACCGAACTTTCCTGTAGTAGTTGTAAAAGAAAATGAAAGGGTTAACGTTAGCATTAACAATATTGATAAGTCACCAATATCGTCTACCCTATTAAGAACATCTGTTGAATCTAATCCATCAAACTTTCTTTCGAAAGATAATATGAGCTTTAGTTTTAGCAATGAGGCATTCAATGGAATGGAAAAATCGTCCTTAAGTAAGTCCAGCTTATCCAACGCTAATAAACTGGCTTTAACTAACGAAAATAAAATCAGCAGGGTTGTGAATGTAAATTTAACAAATCAACCCAACGCACTAGATCCTTCAGTTATAGAGGCATTTAATATTAATCTAGATTGGCACCGGGATTATATATACTATGGTTTAAATCCTAACCTTGGTATCGATAAAGGAAAATTCAACAATAGGATGATTGAGCATATTGTATCAATCCGAATGAAAGATGGCAACTACACTAGAATAAGTGATCAGGCCGAAGATCCAACCGTTAGCGAGCAGTGGGTACAACCTAGACCTGAGCGAGGAGGTTATGTAACAAATTGGACTGATGGATATTTTGATATAAGAATTTCTATTTTAATCAATGCCAAAAATGGCGCAGGTACTCAATTGAATAAAGTAATATCTGCAAGAGGTTCTGACTTATATGATATCAAATATAGAACTGAAGGTGTGCCAGGACGTCCGGGAAGTACGCAACTTAGATTTGATGGACTGACACCAAAAGACTATATTCTGAATGAGCCTATAGTTGCTTGGAATCTTGAAAATTATGGAGCAGCATGGAAATTTATTGTTAGTGAATATGATCCGTCAGAAGAAATTATAACAACCTTTAATGAATCAACAAAATTTGCAACAAATTTTAACTATGAGATAGGCTTTGGAGAAAAAGTTAAGGTAGGCTATAAATTTGGTATAACTCAAGAAACAACTTCAAGCTCAACATATCAATATAAAACAACAAGAGGATCCGATGAACTTGGGGAAGGTATTTTAGAGTTTGGATCTCCAATAATCTTAAGAAAGGAGCAATATACATACACAGGTAGAAATGGCACTGTTATTGGATACAATTACATTACAAATGAAGTTAGCTGTGGAGCTATTTACCTTGCAATTGAGCCTCGAAAAATATAAATTCATCATTTAAAAATCGTAAGAATCTAGTTATCTGGTATTGATCGCATATACATTTTTGCACTACCGAGTTTTCTTTAATCCAAAATTTTCTAGTAAAAATGATAATGAATGGAAAAGAGTTAACTCCCATGAATTCTATTCTAGTCGATAAAAATGAAGTTTAGAAACGATATAAAAACGGCTTCAGCTTAAAAACTGAAGCTGTTTTTATTTACTCTTCACCAAAATCTCTTGCTCCCCATACACCACACCCCCATCCGTTACCCCCTGTACAACAATTTTAAATGCCCCGGTTAAATCGCCTGTGTTAAAGCTGACAGGTGTTTTTCCTGTATTGCTCAATTTTACTTGCTGGTTCCAATAAATAGTTGTTGCATTTATGGGTTCATCCATATTTGAAACATCGTATTTATAAAACTTTTTTGGCATTTGAATACCCTTTATGATAGAAATATTGGCATCCACCTCCTTTATTTGGCAACCAAAATAGGTAACCAGATTACCATCCTGATCACGATATCTACCGTTAGGTTTTGCTGGTCTGTTCCGAGAATCTCCAGCATGATTAACGCAATTTAAAATATTAGACTCGCATACGTAGTCGCCACACCGGTTCACTCTGGGTTGATTGGAAAAAACTCCCGTGTTGAAATTGTCTTTTTTCTTTGCAATAACAACCTCTTTCAAATTTATTCCCGCAGATACCTTTATCGCTGCATCTTGTATCATCCCCGAAACAGGTTTGTCTGGATTTCCGAAAGAAGTCTGTTGCAACTGGGTTTTGATCTGCGCTAATGGATCATCAATCTTTATCGAAAATATTGCGGGGTTTCGGGCATTCATGCTTAGCCAAACATCACTTTTATCATCGATAATGAGATTTGAAAACGGAATGGTAAACTTTCCGCTGCTATCGGTACTAAAGGAATTGAT
Source organism: Pedobacter sp. BG31 (assembly GCF_042464845.1). NCBI lineage: Bacteria > Pseudomonadati > Bacteroidota > Sphingobacteriia > Sphingobacteriales > Sphingobacteriaceae > Pedobacter > Pedobacter sp. BG31. The sequence goes on along the minus strand of NZ_JBHNZK010000017.1, from coordinate 110,253 downwards.
ATTGGTTTTGGCAATAGTATGTAATTCCATCGGCGATTTAATCGTACTTTTTCCTTTTGACACCCAACCTTTAACTTCACTACTTGAGAAAACAATTGAGTCGTTAATTGGTGTCTGTTGCCATTGGTAGCCACGCCATCCCTTTATTAAAAAAACCTTATTTAAATAGGCTTTGTCTTTGATTTTTACAGAAGAAAAATCATAAGGCAACGTAGCTAACTCCTTTTCCAGATATACATAATCGACAATATTTTTATTATTTACACTGGAAAAGCGATTGGATTGTGCACATGAAATGGATACAAATCCATTTATACTATCTAATCCTTTTCTATGATAGTCGAGCGTTAGTTTTACGCTATCTCTTTTTTCATAAAGACTCTTATCTGTTTTCAAATTGAGACTAACCAATTGATCATGATGCGCAAAAAAGAGACGCTCAGCCAAGGGCTTAAATCCGGCGTCTAAAATCGTAATTTTGTTTAAGCCGGGTTTCACAGAATCAAGATTAAATCGTAGTTTCTGAATAAGTCCACCGCTAAGCCCGAGCTCACTTTGCAGAGATATTTCATTACCGTTGTGGATTACGGCATAAATCTTTGTGTCGTGATTTGCAAGTAAGCTTATCCTGAGATCACGATCTACTACCGCATCAGCGGCTGTCATTACCAAACCTCGATTAAGAATATTGGGAAGTTCATACTGATTTTGGTCATTTGATGAAATCAATCGAAGGGAATATCTATATCCAACCTTGGGCAAAATGCTAAATATACCTACTCCGGAAAAATCTGTAGAAAAGCTGTCAACGGGTAGGTCATTTTCAAATAAATAAGCCTTGAGCTGAGCAGGAGCATTTTTTAAATCCCGAACTTCATACCCTACCCTGCTGGGCAATCCGTTAACAAGATACCCACCCTCGGGGTAAAAGTTAACCTTATATCTGCTAATCTCAGGCGAAGGTAAATCATATTTAATATGCCTTTTATCTTTATTCTTTTTGATAGATACAGATAATATATTATTGGTGCTATCTATCTTTACAGTTGGATAAGGAATAACTGCCTCGCCTATGTTATTGGTTTTTATATGGCCATGTGATATTACTTTTGACTTTCCGAAAGCATAACCAATTTCTGCATTTTCAACAAAATGATGGTCACTGGTCAACACTTTAAGCAGCACATTATCAGCAGCGGCATGAATGCCCTTCTTTATTAAACTAAAATGCGGAACCATCATATTTACTGTATTAGATATGATGGATACAGGCTGTATAAACATAGCTTCAATCTTCCCATTAGCCTGAATATTTGTATTAACGACAAAGTTATAGGATCCGCTTAAAAGTGAATCGGGCAAATTAAAGCTCCCAAATGAAAATCCATCCTGTATCAGAAATCTTTCCTGTAATACAACAGTACTGTCTATGCTATTTACTAAAGAAATGTAAAGTGTATGATGGTTATCTAGAGGTAGCACTGATTTCAACAAATAACCCGTAAACCAAACCTGTTCACTATTGGTATAAATGTTTTTATCAAAATGTACAAACAGGCTAGATTGGAGATTACTCAAACCATAACTATTCAGGTTTGTAGCCACACTATCGAGTTGATGATTTTGTGCCTTTGCTGAAACATGAAACAACACTGATAAAAAAAGAATTAGCAAAGGTTTTAAAAGCATAATATTAGTATGCTTAAAAATCAGCTTTTTATTTTAATTATTCAAATAAATCCAAATTGGTAAACTTGATTGCTATAATTGGTGAAGATAATTAGCACACAGATATTTAAATTGTTTTGCTTTACTATGCAACATATCACTCTTTCTAAATTTTAACTATTCCATGCTTTACCGCATACAAAGCCAATCCTGTACGGCTTTTGAGCTGCAGTTTTTCACAAAGTGAATTCCTATACCCATCAATGGTACGCGGACTCACAAACATTTCTGCTGCAATTTCATTATAGGTCTTTTCTGTACAGGTATGTTTTAAAAATTCCATCTCCCGTTCAGTTAATTTTACAAAACCTGATAGCTTTGAACCAGGTGATAAAGCACTCAACGATTGCATGACCTTTCGGGTAACCAGATCATTGTAAAAGTAGCCTTTGCTTAATACCTCATCAAAAGCCATTTTAAGTTCTTCAGGTTCAGCATCTTTCAGCACATAACCTTTAGCACCATTGGTAATCATCTTAATGATGGCCGTTTCGGCATCCATTGTACTTAACGCAAGTATATTTACCTCGGGATGATTCCTGTGCAACCATGAAGCCGTGCTATAGCCATCCATTTCAGGCATATTGATATCTAACAACGCAATGTCTGGTACACCATATATTTCTAACTGTCTGATAAAATCCTGGCCGTTGGCGGCCTCAAATAAGATATTATAGCCCTGAAAATAGCTGATCAATGCGGCCAATCCTTTTCTAAATAATACATGATCATCAACCAAGGCTATCTGTTTAATCTGGTCAGACATAAGGTATAGTTAAGGTAATTTTTGTTCCATTATTAATCACACTGTCGATTGTCGCTTCTCCCATAATCAATTTAGCGCGCTTTACAATATTCAAAAGACCTAATCCGGTATCAATTTTGGCTTTTTCAACGGTGCTAAAACCGACACCGTTATCTGCAATCGTGATGTTTAGCTGTTCTGAAAAATCAAATCCGACCTCTATTTTGGTGGCCTGGGCATGCTTTAAAATATTTTGCAAACTTTCCTGTACAATCCTGAAAGTGATTATTTTCTTCTGTTCGGTAATGTGCTGCTCTTTACCGGTTACCTCAACTTTGCTTACAATTGCCCCTGCCCTGCTTATGCGTTGCAGCTCCTGCTCAATGGCCTGCACCAGGCTTAACTCCTGGATGCGGCTCGTACTCAAACTTTTCGCAATATCACGTAAATCGTTTAGCGCATTGCCCACATTCCCTTTAATCTCGGTGACCAAAACTTTATCGCTTACTTCTTTTTTTTCCAGCAAACTTAACTGCAGTTTAGCCAAGCTAAGTAACTGTCCAACATTATCATGTATTTCCTGACTTATGGTATCAAATGTCTGCTCCTGCATTTCCAAACGCGATTGCAGCAACTGCTCGCCGTACTGTTTTTCCAGTTCTCCTTTTTCTTTTGCATACTGAAATTTCTTTTTCTGAAAATAGAGCATAAAGAAAACAATCGCACTACTCAGTGCGAAAAAAATAATGATGCTGGGAATAATTACGAAGAGTACTTCTCTGTCTTGATCGTTTTGCATAAAAAAGCGTAAGCAAACAATAAATACATGATGATATTGGTGATTAGATTTAATTTTTTCAGCTTGACCGCTAACTGCTCATAATTTGCGGTTAAATAATGGAACATTCCCATATAGGGTACAACGCAGGTATAATACACAATCAAGCCGATAGCAACCCAGAATCCACCTTCGTTTAAAAGTGAAGTTGTTTCGTTTGATGTTAATTTCTCGTAGCAGTAGATAAGCGCAAAAAAAATAATCGTTGTTCCGCCAAACACAAAAGAATAGCTACTCCACTGCAAGATATTAAAGCAATAAAAACTAAATATATACCAGAGCACCGGGAATATAAACAAGAATAGGTTTATTGCTTTTAGCACGTAGGTATTTTTGACAATCTGCCTGAAGAAATAAGCATAGAACATAAATTCCACCAGAATAAAAAAATTATACTGGGGTAATATATTTCCCTGATAACCAAAATTTTGCCTGAATAAAAACACACTCAATTCCAGCAAAAAAGTATAAGTGCATAACAAAGCAACTGTTTTGAGTTGCCTTGTTATTTTGTTCATTTGGTAAATACCTGTGATGGCGGATACCCCCAGCGAGATAAGATATAGATATTTGAGATACATAAAATTTAAATACATATCTAAAATAAGTATTTCCTATTGATCTGAGACATCAAGTGCTGCCATATTATCATTTGATGGCGGTGGTGTGGGATCTCCGGTATCAAAAGTATCGCCAATAAATCTATTTACAGTTAATTCATACCTATAATTAAACTCTTCACTATCAATATCTTCAATACCAATATCCCTGTTCTTGCTCATAAAGGTAAAACCGATTGTTAGACGCTGTCTTCTATCTTCTGCGCCTGATACCGGTTTAGGAAAAGAATAGGCCAGGTTCGTGTATGATACAAAACGGATACCGAACCCAGTTACCATACTTCCCGCCTTACCTTTTTGGTATATCATTTCATCACGAGTTTGTATCATCTGCTCCGAACTAAACCACACGTGCTTTGTTTCATGGATAAAATAAGTTCGGTCATTGTCTGATAGGGTTTCAAAAAGAATTTTAAGTTTTATGTTTTGATAATTATGAACCCAAAGTCTGGCTTGATCCTCCTCAATCTTATCGAAGGTTTTTCCATTGAAAGCGTAATAAGTTTTATCATCAAGATGATTTACGCCATTGGTTTTGACAAAAATGAGTGTAAGTACGCCACATTTATCTTTATATACATTTCCATCTCTTGATGGAGAGGCAAAATATACTCTCACTCCATCATCTTTTTTAAGCCCTTCGGTTAATTTGGTAAAAAAATCAATTGCTGCATCTATATTCACAAAATCAATCTTTCTGGTTTCCTGTTCACCTTCCTGCAAAGATGTAATGACATTCAGTATTGGATACTTGTAATTATTGAACCATAGTTCTCGATAATTACTTTCCTGTTTGGTAACAAATGTTTTTGGTAATGGTTCCATAGCTTTTAATTTAGTTTGAGGTTTATAAATAACTTATACCTAAATATACAGGATGAAAATTTGAAATTGAAAATTCTCCAACCATACCCCACTCAGACAAACAGCATTTCAACGCCTTAAAAATCAAGCCATAACGCATTTAAATTGAGTATCACATTCTTTAAACCTCTTCTATTTATTTTAAAATACAGCGATTTTACGGTAGTGCATTGCGTTTTTCACGCGTACAGATTCGAGCGCTTTCACGCTTGATTTAGATATGGTTTCTATGGTAGTTTTGAATGAGCAATTGGTTTAATGGGGAAGCTGAAAACCAAAAAGAGTAGGCACTAGAATTAAAAGAATTTAAAAATGAGTTCACTTGGAGAATTAAATCAAAAATTTGACTTAGATGTATTATCAGAACAGTTAAAGGCAACTGTTGACTCAAAAGATCCGGTAGGATATATGCGAAGCAACATTAACTGGGAAATTGATAAAGATTTAGACGACAAACCGAATTTGGATATGGTTGCAAATATGATGAGCGTATCATATTCATCAAATATTGGCTATGAAATGTGGAATCCATTTTGAAGGTTCCTTGAATGGCTGGGCAGAAATAAAACGGCAAGCCAGATAAAAAAAATTCTTTGTAAAATCTATGCTGAAATACAAAAACTGATTGACGAAGAAGCGGGATTGAAAAAAATATTAACTGTTGCATTATCAGCAATAGCGGCTACAATCGGGATAGGTGCCATCAATCCGATGATCCTCACTTTGGTTGTAGGTTTTCTCGCAACAATGATTTTAAAAGGTGCAGCCAATTTTTGTGGTATTTAATTTTTATTTTATTACATCAATAGTAATAAACAACTCTTAAAACCATGTCTTATACTCGCATAATTAGTAGGATTTTCAGGTTATATCATTCCAAATAACCTTGCACCCTCTTTACCCATCTCATCTATTTTAGCCTCAACCATTGCATCTTTAATCAATTCTGGTGCGTGGTGGGGCTTTTTTCGTGCATCAATAACCAATGGTCCTTTACAGCCCCAGTGTTTATTAATGGTAAAATCATTAATGCCGTAAATATCTGCTGCAGGGTTGCTTCTTGTAAAAGTTACCCAAACAAAATTATTAACCGTTGCAGCGGTAAACAATGCGTCATCAGCCAGAATAATTAATGGTAGGCCCGATAAATCCTGATTCATTAGTGCCATGTTTAACATGGCCATTTCAGCAGCCGTTTTCTCAGCATTTTTATACTTATTGCCTTGCAGGACTAAAATCCCTGGCATCGCTATTTTTGGTTGATTAAAATCGTGACTCAGCCTTAGTCCTTCAGGAATTTTATCCCACAATTCGCGTTTTTTTTCCCCTGCTGCAGCAATAACAACCTTCGATCCACTATTTAATCCGTCGCCACTGTAATCAAGGGTATCAATGGTGGTATTAGTGTAAAAATGAATGTCTCTGCTAAAATCTACCCGTTCCAGTACGTGTTTTATAAAATCGTCGATATGGTGCGTACTTAAATGCTGATCATCTTCCTGAGCTGCAATAAAAAGATATTTAGCCAGGCTCAACTGGTTTTTACCTAAAATATGATTTGCTATGGTTAAAATCTCCTGCGGCCTTCTTTCTTTTAAATAAGGTGTATAACGCTCACTACCTATGGCAAAAAGCAAGGGATGTACACCTGCCGCATCTACTGCATGTACTTCTTTTAAACCATGTATTTCCTGCGGAATGGCCGAACCTGTAATCTCATGAATCAGTGCGCCAAAGCTGGTATCTTCCTGCGGCGGACGACCAACCACCGTAAATGACCATATGGCATCTTTTTTATGGTACACGTTGTGTACTTTCATTAAAGGAAACGGATGCGTTAAGCTATAATATCCCAAATGATCTCCAAAAGGCCCCTCCGGCTTATTTTCATTGGGATATACGGTTCCTGTGATGATGAAATCAGCATCTGCAGAAATGCAAAAACCTTCATCATCATAAAAATAACGGAAGCACCTGTTGCCAAGTGCGCCGGCAAAAGTCATTTCAGACAATCCCTCTGGCAAGGGCATTACAGCGGCCAGCGGGTGTGATGGCGGGCCGCCGACAAAAATACTCACCTTTAGGGGTTGCCCCAGCGCATTGGCTTTCGATTGATGCACGCCTATGCCCCTATGAATCTGATAGTGTAAACCGATCTCTTTGTCACGAATATAATCGTTTCCAGCCAGCTGGATCCGGTACATACCTAAATTGGCATTCATTACGCCAGGCTTTTCTATGTCTTCAGTATATACCTGCGGCATGGTAACAAAAGGTCCTCCATCCATAGGCCAGTTCACAATCTGTGGTAACTGACTGATGCTGGTTTTGATAAACTTATTTTTAGCAGAAGGTGTTTTTAGCGGCAGTGCAGATAAAGCTGACATTGCAGAACCGACATATTTGAAAGGATTTTTTAACGCCTTCATGGGGTCGTTCCTCAAGGCAACCAACTGTTGCACTTTGGGTAAGGTATCTCTGAAAATGAACTTTGATCTCTCTAAAGTTCCAAATAAATTGGAAACGGCAGGAAACGGGCTTCCTTTCACTTTTTCAAATAGAATAGCCGGACCTTTATTTTCGTAAACCCGTAAATGGATCGCGGCCATTTCCAAATAAGGATCTACTTGTTCTTTTATCCTGATCAAATGACCATGTTTTTCGAGATCTGAAACACATGCTGCTAAACTTTTGTATGCCATGTTCAAAGATAAATATTTAGACTTTCTATAAAACAAAAAAGCCTTATATAAGCATATTTTACAATAAATCTACTTATATAAGGCCAATAACCTACTATTTGTAATACTATCTCTTACCAGCGAAAGAACGTAACATCCAGGTATTTTTTTCTTTAAACTGCATAAACTTGTTTACCATGTCATTGGTTCCGTCGTCACCAGCCTGTTCAGATGCTTCCATTACTTCACGTTCCAACTCGATCAGTGTGGCCATATCGTCTAAAATGGCTTCAACCATATCTAAATCTTTCATGCCAATGGTATCCACTTCCTTAATTTTCGATTCCTTAATGTAATCGGCAAAGCGACTGTGAGGTGGCTTACCTAATGTTAATACACGTTCCGCAATCTCATCAATGGTCAACTGCGCATTAGAATATAATTCTTCGAACTTTACATGAAGCGTAAAAAAATTCTGCCCTTTAATGTTCCAGTGGCAGCCTCTTAATTTTTGATAATGAATATGGTAATTAGCCAGATAATCGTTTAACAGATCTACAACTGGTTTAACTTCTTTTTCATTCAAGCTTATTTCTTTCGCGTCCATTTTATTATGATTTATATTGTTTTTGATGTGAACGTAACAAACGGAATTTATAAAAGTTTGCTCAATTTTGTCTTTTGAACAATACGTTATTTATTCAATCGTTTAATAGCTAATAAATAGCAAAACGAAGATATTACAAATATTTGTAAATGAACAATATAACATTATTGAAAGATTAAAATCATCCTGTTATTAATCGCAAGCCAACCGTTCGACTTAAGATGTTTAGCAATATTATTCGTATAATTGCGCTCCTTGATTTAGAAATTTATATAGAAATAAATGCATAAAATATATTTATCTGCTGTTGTATTATTTGCCTTAAATATTGCAAATGCAAAAGCCAATACAGCGAGAGACTCTATCGGTGTAGAAAACAATAATGGAAAAAAACTCATCGTTCACCAGACTGTAGCAAAAGACACCTATTATTCTATTGGAAGAAGATACAATGTATCTCCGAAGGATATCATGGCTTTTAACAACAATAAATATTTACAGGTTGGGGCGATTATCAAAGTACCTACCAATATTCCTTTTACGGCTAGCGGATCATCGAATACGGAAACAACTTCTGCAACAACCGGCAACGTAATTGAACACACTATTAAGCCGAAAGAAAACCTGAACATGCTGGCCGAAAAATATGGCACCACCATCAATGAAATTAAGGCATTAAATCAGTTAAAAAGCAATAATTTAAGTATTGGGCAGGTTTTAAAAATACCGGCAAAAAACGGAACGCAGGTTACAGAAGCCGAACCGCCAGTGAGCCAGCCTGCGACAACCAATACAGCATCAACGGTAAGCAACACGCCTCCGTCCGATCAAACCATGATTGAACACACCGTTGCAGCAAAAGAGTTTTTAGGAAAAATTGCGGAGAAATATGGCACTACGGTTGAAGAAATAAAAAGGGCCAACAATTTGTCAGGCAATAACCTCCGGATTGGGCAGAAGCTTAAAATTCCCGCCACTAAAAATGTTGATGAAAATAAAGTAGTAGCGACTGCTGATGAGAAACCGGTACAGGAAAGCAAACCTACCGAGGCAGCAGGCACCCATACTGTTTTAAGAAACGAAACGATTTTTACCATTGCCAAGCAGTATGGCGTTACGGCCTACCAACTCAGAAAAATGAACAATCTTCCTGATAATGCCATTACCATCGGACAGGTTTTGAAGGTACCTGGAGGAATTATTACAGATGTTCAGGTACCAAAAGAAAAACAGGCTGAAACAACAGCAACAAAAGAAGTTCCTGCAGCCAGCAAGGAAGAAAGTTTTATCCACACGGTAGCTACTGGTGAAAACATTTTTTCCATTGCTAAAAAATATAACCTGACTGCCTATCAGATCAGAACGGCAAATAAACTGGATGACAATAATATCAAAGTTGATCAGAAACTGATTATTCCTAAGCCGCCACAGCCAAGATCGGTAAATGATTTATCAAAAGAAGAACAGGAAAATGAGCCAGATAGTACCATGGTTAAAGATCCTAAACTCCGCCGCGACCCGAGCGTATACGGCTTAAGCCAGATTGAAGAAAAAGGAACTGCAGTATGGATTGCAGACCAGGATTTAGACGGAACGAAAATGTTGGTTTTACACCGCACAGCACCTGTAGGAAGGGTAATTAAGATTACCAACCCTATGACCAACCGTACTACCTTTGCAAAAGTTGTTGGTAAATTTACAGAGAACGAATCTACAAAAGATGTTATTATTGTGATGACTAAAGCAGTAGCCGATTCGTTGGGAGCTTTAGACAAACGTTTTTTCTGCAATTTAACTTATAGTGCTCAATGAGTGTAAACAAAAAACCATTTATAATTGGTATTGCCGGTGGAAGCGGATCGGGCAAAACATTTTTCTTAAACTGCTTTCTCCATCATTTTAAACAGGATGAAGTAACCCTTGTATCGCAGGATGATTATTACATTCCGGCTGGCGATATGACACAGGAAGAAAACAAATTGTACAATTTTGACCTACCCTCAACCATTGATAGCGAACAGTTTTTAAAAGACATTAAACAGCTGATCAACGGCGAAGTGGTTTATAAAAAGGAATACAACTTCAACAATCCATTGGCTGTTGTTAAAATCCTGGAAATCAAATCAGCCCCTATCATTATTGTAGAGGGCCTTTTTATTCTTCACTTCAAAGAAATTGCAGCATTATTGGATCATACTATTTTTGTTGATGCGGATGAGCATATTGCTTTAGACCGCCGTATTAAACGTGATGGTTTAGAACGTGGTTACCCTGAAGATGATGTACTTTATAAATGGCATAACCACGTGGTGCCGGCTTATAAAGAATACCTGTTACCCTACCGCGACGAGTGCAATAAGGTAGTGATGAACAATACCAACGAACCCGATGAAATCATTGCCATCACAGAAGATATTTCAAATAATTTAAGAAATAGCGTTCTGGTTGATATACAGTAAATCAAAAAGGAGTCAGGTTTAAGAGCCTGACTCCTTTTTGATTATTATAGCTTTTGTCAGCCCGAGCGGAGTTGAAAACTTGCTGTAATATAATTGAAAGCGTTTCGGCCTGCCCCAACCTGACAAAATGGAAATCACAATCGCCGTAGCTTGTGTCTCTGCCAGCCACTAATTAATCCAGTCTCATTTCAGGGATTTCGCCCTCCACGATTAATCTTCCAGCTGTAGATTGTTGTATAAACCCGATACTTACCCCTGGTGCACGCTCTAAAAGTTTAAAACCACCTTCAGGTAAAATATCCAGCACAGCCAGTTCAGTTACAATTTTTTTGATACATTTTACCCCGGTTAAAGGCAAAGTACACTTTGGCAACAACTTGCTTTCTCCGGCCTTATTAATATGCTGCATGGCTACAATAATATTTTTGGCTGATGCCACTAAATCCATTGCTCCCCCCATTCCCTTCACCATTTTACCGGGAATTTTCCAATTGGCGATATCTCCATTTTCTGATACTTCCATGGCACCTAAAATGGTCAAGTCTACTTTTTGTGCGCGGATCATCCCGAAACTCATGGCAGAATCAAAAATAGACGACCCCGGCAAGGTAGTAATGGTTTGTTTTCCTGCATTAATTAAATCGGCATCTTCTTCCCCTTCAAAAGGGAATGGTCCCATACCCAATAAGCCGTTTTCTGATTGCAATACGACGTTAATTCCCTTTGGAATATAATTGGCCACAAGCGTAGGTATGCCGATGCCCAGGTTAACATAGTATCCGTCTTTTATTTCTTTAGCGATGCGCTGTGCGATCTCTTCTTTTGAAAATGCCATTATTTATTTTTTCCGATTAAGCCTAAATGTGTGTGATTAAATGCATCGCTATATTTTAAACCATAGCCCAGCGCCCTATCCATATTGGAATGAGCAAACAATATGATGCCCGATAACTGCAATGCCGGCACCTTATAATAAAATCCGATCAGGAAAGTTAGAATTGCAATTGTTTTATGATGAAATAAATTATAACACCACGCACCTACTTTTGAACCTGCCAGATACCCCAACATACTTAAATCGGGGACAAGTAAGAGTGCCGGAAATACCCACCATTGAAAGGATAGCTTTGAAAAGGCAAATACTGCCAGCAGAAACATGCCGATTTCTTCAATTGCAATGATTTTTTTCATTACGATTTTGCTCTTACAGTTCGTTGTTCAATTCTTTTCTCATAATCCCTACCCTGAAAAATGCGATGTACATAAATTCCAGGGGTATGAATATAATCAGGATCCAACTCACCTGCTTCTACCAGTTCTTCCACCTCAGCGATGGTAATCTTACCTGCCATAGCCATTACCGGATTAAAATTGCGGCTGGTAGATCTGAAGATCAGATTCCCTGCGGTATCTCCTTTCCAGGCTTTTACGATAGCAAAATCCGCATCAAATGCATATTCCATTAAATAATCCTTGCCATCAAAATTACGGACTTCCTTACCTTCTGCCACTTCTGTGCCTACACCTGCAGGGGTAAAAATTGCGGGCATCCCGTATCCTGCGGCCAGGCAACGGGTAGCCAAAGTACCTTGTGGAATAAGCTCTACCTCTAGTTCACCACTCAACAATTGACGTTCAAATTCTGCATTTTCGCCTACATAAGATGAAATCATTTTTTTAACCTGCCGTTGTTTCAGCATCAAACCAATACCAAAATCGTCAACACCAGCATTGTTAGAAATACAAGTGAGGTTTTTTACCTGCTTGTTTACCAGCGCCTGAATACAATTTTCCGGAATCCCACAAAGCCCGAAACCACCGAGCATAAGGGTTGTACCATCTGATATATCTTTGATAGCCTCTTCAGCACCAGATACCACTTTATTTATCATTTTATGAATTTTTGGTTAGTTCGCTAAATTACAAATTGCCATCAAAAATGTAGCATTTAAAAATTTTAAATCAATCAGGAATGCAAATTGATTGGAATTAATCTAAATAACCCTTAACTTTGTATTGAAATGATTGACGAGAGAGAAGAAAATACATTCATATTGCCCACCGACCCTGAATTTCAAAAGGGAATGGGTTTTATTTTCAGTTGCACTGCTGAGCATAAAAAATGTTGCGAAAAATTTAAAAAAGGTAAACGTTGTAAGAAGTGTCCCGGCAACAAAAAGAAATAGGTTTATTTCGCTATTTCTACAATCTTATCATCACTTCCATTACTGGTGCAGATGTAAAGTTTTCCTTCCGGTGATTGACAAACAGCCCTTACCCTGCCATAGGTGTTAACGTAAAAATCTTTAGTTTCAATAATTTTAGCCTGCGCATCATCTAATTTCAATTGCATTAATTTTGTGCCCTTTAATACCGCCAACAATAAAGAGTTTTTAAACTGCGGGATATAGTTGTTATTATAATAGGTTAAGCCACTTGGCGCAATAGTTGGTGTCCAATTGATTAACGGTTCTGCTACGTTATTAGAGCTGCAAAAAGACTGCTCTCCGCTTTCGTTACAGAATCCCTTTATATTAGGCCATCCGTAATTTCTTCCTTTTTCAATAACATTAATTTCGTCATCAGAATCAGGTCCATGTTCAGAAGAGAAAATTTTATTACCTACCTGGGTCAGTCCCTGCGGATTTCTGTGGCCTAAAGACCAAACCGGATTATTTGGATAAGGATTATCGGCGGGAATAGAGCCATCTAAATTTATTCTTAAAATTTTACCTGCTAAAGAATTAATGTTTTGGGGAAGATTAGTATCAGCAGCGTCACCCGTACTGATATACAGTTTACCTCCGCTGATCAACAAACGGGAACCGTTATGGATAGAAGCAGCAGGAATCCGATCCAGTAGAACCTGTGGACTCGTTAAATTTCCCCCGGCATAGGTATAGCGCACTACTTTAGCGCTATAGGTACTTCCATAACCATAAATTACATAAACAAAAGGATTGTTTGCAAAATCGGGATGCAATGTCATGCCAAGCAAACCGCCTTCTCCATTGGTGCGTACTTCGGTTATGGTTAGCAAAGCTGTTACCTGGCCTGTAACAGGATTTAACCGGCTGATTTTACCTGCTTTTTCCGTAAACCAGATAAAATTATCGGGACCATACACCATTTCCCAGGGCAGGTTCAGTCCTGATACAATTACCTTTGATTTTAATTCTGCATCCGGCAGGTTACCTTGATCTTCATTACCATTGTCCGTTTTCTTGCAAGTTGCGGTAAGCAATACCACAAAAAGGCAGAGTAATACTTTTTTCATAAGCGTAACATTTTAAAAACAACACAGTTACAGCTATAAAGTTTTGTGTGCTGTCAGGTGTTTTCATCTGACAGGCTAAACTGAAGAGCGAATATGACAATAATTTAGAAAGACATTGGCAAACAGGTTTTTTCCCAGTGTCGGATGGTAACATCCAACACCACTATTATCCATTTTACATCTTACATTACCCATCCAATCAATTCAAATACACATAGGTAATGCCATCACCACCCCTGTCTGCATGCTCATCTTCCATCCTGTTTACCTGGCTATACTTGCGTAAATATTCCCTGATCATTTTTCTCAAAATTCCGTCACCTTTTCCATGTATTAGTTTAATAGACGGAAAGCCGAGCATAATTGCTTTGTCTAGATACTTTTCTACTTCGAATAACGCATCTTCGGTACGTTTTCCACGAAGATCCAATTCGGCCCTGAAGCCAGAAACCGCATCATTCATCCGCCCGGCGAAAGAACTGGCGCTACTTTGAATTACTTTTTTAGCTTCGCGGTTGCTTACTTTTTGTACACGGTTCTTTTTCACCGTCGACCGTAAATCGCCAATAGCCAACACCAGTTCATTGCGGTTTATTTCCAGCACCTGACCAATGGTTTCACTATCGTTAAATTTCACCAAATCACCAATTTCAATTTCACCGCCAACTACTACAGGCAAAGGTTTAGGGCGTTCTTTTGGTAATGTATTTTTAACCAGTTCTTTTTGTAAATTCTGGCGGAGTTCTTTAGTCACCTCTTTATCAGCTTGCTTTTCCTTGATCTCGGCAATTGTATTTTCAACCAGTTTATTGGCATTTTTTATGATATTCTGGGCCTCTTGTTTGGCCTCCCTAATCAATACCTTTCTATTTTCCTCTAAAAAGCTTTTTAACTTTTCATTTTCAGCAACTAGATTTTTTGCTTTATTCTGCTGGTTGGCCAAACTTACTTTGGCATCATAAACATTTTTCTTTTCACGCTCCAGATCAACAAGCATCGTATCTATCCTATTCTGGTTTGAACCTGTCTTCTCTTTCGCAAGCTCAATAACCTCTTTAGGCAAACCAATGTTCTGTGCAATTTCAAATGCATAAGAACTGCCCGGCTTACCCATTTCGAGGACATACAGTGGTTTCATTTTGGCATTATCAAAAAGCATGGAGGCATTTTCCAAGCCTGCTGTATTCCCTGCAAACAGTTTTAAATTAGAATAATGCGTGGTGATTACTCCCCGAACCTTTTTATTATTTAACACTTCCAAAACAGCCTCAGCCATTGGTCCGCCAAATTGCGGATCGGTACCCGTACCAAATTCATCAATCAGCACCATTGTTTTCGGCGAGGCATGTTCTACGAAATAGCGCATCTTCTTTAAATGTGCGCTATAAGTACTTAGATCGCTTTCAATGGACTGATCATCGCCTATATCTGCAAAAATATTCTCAAAAATCCCTACTTCACTATTGGCGTCAACCGGAATTAACAGACCAGTTTGCAACATAATCTGTAAAAGGCCAACCGTTTTCATACAAACCGATTTACCACCGGCATTTGGCCCCGAAACCAGCACCACACGTGTTTCGGCATCTATATGAATATTTAAAGGAGTAACCGTCTTCTTTTCAGCAGCAAATGAGATGGATAGCAAAGGGTGCCTTGCGTTAATCAGCTTGGTTTTAGGCTCTTTTAAGAGACCCGGCATTTCGGCTTCAATATCCATCGCAAATAATGCTTTTGCCCGAACAAAATCCAGCTTGGTTAAAAAACCATGGTAGGAAAGCAATAATGGCGAATAAGGCCGCAGATCATCCGTTAAGGCAATTAAAATCTTAATAATTTCACGGCGTTTATCAAATTCTAAATCGCGCAGTTTATTATTTAATGTAAAAACTTCTTCAGGTTCAATATAAACCGTTTGCCCGGTTGCCGATTCATCATGCACAAAGCCTTTCAGCTTGCGTTTATTTTCTGCTAAAACCGGAATACACATCCTTCCATCACGAATGGTCAAACTACCGTCGGCAACCCAATTATTGGCTATTGCCTGCTTATAAATAGCATCCATGCGCTTACGCACATCCTGTTCTGCCTTCGAAATGGCCGAAGTAATTTCCTGCAATTCTTTTGATGCATTGGGTTTAATCTTTCCTTTTGCATCGATTACGGTTTCTATTTTCCGGAGAATGTTTTTTTCAATCGGGAGGTGTTCAAATAAAGCCTCAAGTGTAGGGTATACTTCTGCACGTTCTTCAAAAAAACGGAGTACAGAAAAAACAGTCTGCAATGAAGTGTATACCTGAAACCACTCCTCTTCTAAAAGGTACGTGCCTTCAACCCTGATTTTTTCAACCAGCGATTTAATATCAAAAAAGGTATTGATCTGTAAAGGCTCCTGATTTTGCAGGATGCTCTTAAACTCCTTGGTTTGACGTAAGAATTTATCAATTTGATCAAAACGGTTCATCACCTGCATCTTTTCCACCATTGCCTGGCCCATCGGACTCAAACAATGTTTGCTGATCAGTTGCCTGATTTCTACAAAACCTAAACGTTCTAAACAATTATCGGGATATAACATATTATTGTACTGCAACTGGTGTGGGCAATGTACTTACCACTCCGGCTTTTTTTATATTAATGAGTGAATCGGCCTCTTTTTTCTTTTTGGCAATTGCTGCCACCGCTTTAACCTTTGATAAAGAATCGGGTTTCATTTTTTTTCTGATCGCAAGAGAATCGGCCTTAAATTTCTTTGCTATCACCAACGAATCAGTTTTAAACTGTTTTTTTCTGATCATTAAATCGGCTAACTCCGTTCCTTTTTTTTGTTTAGCCAACATTTTCTGTACGTTTTTATACACGGTTTCCAATTCAACAGGGTTGGTATTATACCAGAGTAAACTTTTATTATACTGGGCAGAATCTGTTCCGAATTTTTTATAAATCCCCTTGTAATAAGCTGCGGCAACCTTTTTTGCCGAATCTACCATATAGATACTGGAAAGGTATCCGTCTACAATGTGCATATCGTATAAAATCTTTTCCATTTTATCAGGTTTGATAATGTCGTCAGGTATGCCTGGCTTACAGCCAAACCATAATATAGCTGTCATTAAAACCCATATTAATCTCTTCATCCTTAATTTAAGTATTATTTTTTGCCCAAATTGCGGCAAGGTTATTAATTTTACCAAAAATAGTTATAAATGAGCATAGCTGATAATCTTAAACAATATAAAAGCGAAGTTGAATCAGAGGGGATTAAACTCATTGCAGTTTCGAAGACACAACCGATAGCATCAATTTTAGAAGCATACAACGCCGGACAACGCATTTTTGGAGAAAACCACGTACAGGAAATGGTTGAAAAAGAGGCGCAACTTCCGAAAGATATCGAATGGCATTTGATTGGTCATTTACAGAGCAATAAGGTAAAATATATCGCTCCTTTCGTTAAACTTATCCATGGTGTTGACAGCCTTAAATTGCTGCAGGAAATCAACAAACAAGCGGCCAAAAACAAACGCATCATTGATTGCTTATTACAGGTTTATATTGCTGATGAAGACACCAAATTCGGACTTGGTTTTGACGAAGTAATCGAACTGTTACGCGCGGAAGAGTTAGCCGAATTGAAAAACATCCGTATTGTAGGTTTAATGGGAATTGCCACCAATACGAAGAACGAAAAGCAGATTGCAACAGAGTTTAACGAATTGAAAGTGTTTTTTGATGGCATTAAAGTAAGTTTTTTCCGCAAAGATGAAGCTTTTAAAGAAATATCAACCGGAATGAGTGCCGATTATAAAATCGCCATTGAAGAAGGAAGTACGATGGTGCGCATTGGTAGCAGTATTTTTGGAAAAAGGATAATCAAACATTTTAAAACAGATATTTCGGCAAATTAATATGGAGTTTAACATCAGATTTGCAACAGCACAAGATTGTCCGAGAATATTAGAGCTCATTAATGAACTGGCTGTTTATGAGCGGGCTCCTGAGGAAGTTACCGTTACTTTAGATCATTTCATAGACGCCGGTTTCGGTAAGAATCCGGTATGGAAAGCTTATGTAGCTGAGGTTGATCATACCATCGTCGGATTCGCATTATATTACACACGCTATTCTACCTGGAAAGGATGCAGGTTATATCTTGAAGATTTTATCGTTACGGAAGAATTCAGAGGAAAGGGATTAGGCAAGATATTATTTGAAAAAGTAATAGAAGAGGCAAAAAACGGCAACTATAGCGGCATGGTTTGGCAAGTTTTAGACTGGAACGAACCTGCAATAAATTTCTATCATAAATATAAAGCACAGTTGGAAAGCGGATGGATCAACGCATCGCTATCTAAAGAAAAGATCAAGGCATTTTAATATGGATATTTTTAAGTTTGGAGGTGCCTCGGTAAAAGATGCAGCAGGTGTAAAAAACCTGGCCAATATTGTACACGATTATAAAAAAGGAAATCTGCTGATCGTTATTTCTGCCATGGGCAAAATCACCAACAGATTGGAAGATCTTACCTATGCATACCTGTCGCAAAATGACGAAGCACATGCCATTTTTGAAGAAATTAAACATTTCCATTTCAGCATTATCGATGAACTTTTTCAGGGACAACACCACCCTGTTTATGATGATGTATCCAACACCTTTGTTGAAATAGAATGGTTGATTGAGGATGAGCCAGATCATAATGCCGATTATATCTACGATCAGATTGTATCTATCGGCGAGATCGTTTCTACTAAAATTGTAGCGGCCTGGTTAAATGAAACGGGCAATAAAACCCTTTGGGCAGATGCGCGCAACTATATCCAAACGGATAATACGTATAAAGAAGGTAAAGTTGACTGGGTTAAGACCAACCAAATCATACAGAAAGACCTAAAACCATTGTTAACAGACAATATCGTTGTAACACAAGGGTTTATTGGTGGAACGAGCGAAAATTATACTACAACACTGGGTCGCGAAGGCTCTGATTATTCGGCAGCAATATTTGCTTCCTGTTTAGATGCCGCGGCCTTAACCATCTGGAAGGATGTTCCGGGGGTATTAAATGCAGATCCGAAGTGGTTTGATGAAACGGAATTGATTGCACAACTTTCTTATCATGATGCGATAGAACTTACCTACTATGGCGCAACAGTAATTCACCCAAAAACCATAAAACCCCTTCAAAACAAGGGTATTCCACTTTTCGTGAGGTCCTTTATCCAGCCGGAAGGTTCAGGAACAGCCATTACCAAAGAAAATAATCCATTGCCTGTTCCATCTTTTATCTTTAAGGTAAACCAGGCGCTGATTTCTATTTTCCCAAAAGACTATTCTTTTATTATTGAAGAAAACCTGAGCAATATTTTCGAGCTATTCCATACACATAAGATCAAAATTAATACGATGCTTAACTCGGCCATTAGTTTTTCAGTGAGTATTGATGATCATCCGGTACAGATCGAAAAACTGATCAAAGATCTGTCGGAAGAGTTTACCGTAAAATATAACAAAGGACTTGAACTGGTAACCATCCGTTATTATAATCAGCAAACCATTGATCGGGTAACCATTGACAAAGATATTTTGTTGGAAGTAAAGAGTCGGCACACCTGCCAGATGGTGATGAAGAATAAAAGTAGTAGCAAGTAATCAGTATTAAAAATCAAGATCGGATACTCCCCTTAATACTTGCTGCTCGCTACCTATTACTTGATACTGTTATAAACAATGAACAATAAACTTTTAGCTCAAGCCGTACAAGATTACATCGTTGCAAATTTAAGCGCTGATGTAAACCAGATTGCTTTAGCAAAAAGTCCGTTCGAAGGTATAAGCCCTGCAGAGTTAGCTACACAAATTACCGCAAAAAAGAAATCAGAAAAGAAATTACCTTCCTGGTTTAAAACCGAAAACATTTATTATCCGCCGGTACTATCCATCGAACAAACCTCTTCTGAAGTTACTGCAGCATACAAATCAAAACTGGCTAAAGGTGATACGTTGATTGATATTACCGGAGGCTTCGGAATAGACAGTTATTACTTTTCACAAAAGGTAAAAACCGTAACGCACTGCGAAATCAATCCTGAACTATCTGCAATAGCACAGCATAATGCACAGGCTTTACATGCAATGAATATAGAATTTCAGGCAGAAGATGGCATTGCTTATATCAAAGATAAGGATGCATGTTTTGATACCATCTATGTTGATCCTGCGCGAAGAGCTGAAAAAGGCAAAGTTTTTATGCTCAAAGACTGCACGCCCGATGTGGTAAGCAATCTTGACCTATTACTGGAAAAATCTTCACGAATAATCATAAAAACTGCCCCGTTACTCGATATTTCTGCCGGATTATCAGCGTTGAGACACGTAAGCGAAATCCATATCGTAAGCGTAAGAAATGAGTGCAAAGAACTTTTATGGATAATAGATAAAGGTTACAAAAACGATATAAAAATCAAGGCCGTAACCTTAAATAATGAGATTGAAAAGGATTTTTCCTTTTACAAATCATCATCAAATGCTTCAGTGCATTTTACAGACCGTTTGAACATTGGCGAATACCTGTACGAGCCTGATGCTGCCTTATTAAAATCGGGTGCTTTTAATTTAATCGGCGCAACCTACGGGCTCTTAAAATTACATCCTCAAACGCAGCTGTTTAGTGCTGATAGCATAAAAACAGATTTCCCCGGCCGCATTTTTAAAATTGAAGCCATCCTGAACACCGGCGAACTGAAAAAAGATACCAGATTAAAAGGTAACGTTATTGTACGCAACTATCCTGCAAAGCCCGAAGATTTGGTCAGGAAATATAAAATTAAAGCCGATCAGAATCAGTTTTTAGTTTTTACCAAAATTGCAAATGGAGAAAATGTGATTCTGAAAGGATCGATTATACAATATTATTGATCGCAATACCTTTCACAGGACTAATCAATCCATCATATAGCCGATAACCAAATCAGAAACAGCTGACATTAAACCTAAATTAGATAAGCGAAATGGCGGAAGCTTACAACCCCCGCCATTTTTAATAGTATTTATCAATCTGTTAAAAAGAATCAGTTAACAAGAATCATCAAACAAAGTAAAACCAGTTCAATTGCCATACTGTTCTCATCAACGCCTCATCCATCCTACATTCTACATCATCCATCAAACCTCTTCCATCTACCATTTTACATTCTTTCCGGAGAAGTAATTCCTAAAATCAGCATGCCGGCATAAATAATATCGGCCGTTTTTTTACAAAGATTTAAGCGGAATTGTTTTAAGTCACCTTCCTCTGTTTTCACAATTGGTGGTACCTCGTGATAAAATTTGTTGAACAGCTTGGCCAGTTCATATAGATAGTTGGCTAAACTTGCCGGACTAAATGCCTTAGCCGCAATTTCTATCTCTGCAGGGTATTTGGCCAATTGTAGAATCATTTCCAATTCCACATCACTAATACCGCCAAACGCCAAACTCCCAACACCAAACCTGTAGTCAGATTTACTTAACAATGATTTGATCCTGGCGTGGGTATACTGAATAAACGGGCCGGTATTGCCTTGAAAATCGATACTCTCTGCCGGATTGAACAATAAACGTTTTTTAGGCTCTACTTTTAACAAGAAATATTTTAAAGCACCCAAGCCAATGTTTTTATAAAGTTCATCTTTATCTTCCTGAGGGAAATCGTTGGTTTTACCCAATTCTTCTGTTTTCTCCCGCGCAGTGGTAATCATGCTTTCAATCAGTTCATCAGCATCCACAACAGTTCCTTCACGGCTCTTCATCTTTCCGTTAGGCAAATCTACCATCCCGTACGACAGGTGATATAAACCTTTCGCCCAGCTTTTGCCCAGTTTCTCTAAAATGAGGAATAATACTTTAAAATGGTAATCCTGCTCGTTACCCACCACATAAATCGACTCATCCATATTGAAATCCTCGTGTTTCATTTCGGCAGTACCTAAATCCTGGGTAATGTAAACGGAAGTGCCATCTGCACGCAATACCAGTTTCTGGTCTAAGCCATCGGCGGTCAAATCAATCCAAACTGAACCATCTTCTTTTTTAAAGAAAACACCTTTGGCAAGTCCTTCGTCAACCGTACCTTTTCCCAAAAGATAGGTATTGCTTTCGTAATAGAACTTATCAAAATCTACACCCAGATTTTTATAGGTAATATTAAAACCTGCGTATACCCACTCGTTCATCGTTTTCCAAAGCGAAACCACTTCCTCATCACCCTGCTCCCATTTTAAAAGCATTTGTTGAGCTTCCTTAATCAATGGTGCATTTTTCTTGGCCTCTTCTTCCGTTTGCCCCGCTGCTTTTAAAGCATCAATCTCTTTTTTATATTCTTTATCAAATATGACGTAGTATCGGCCAACCAAATGGTCTCCCTTTTCGCCCGTACTTTCCGGGGTTTCGCCATTGCCCCATTTTTGCCAGGCCAGCATCGATTTGCAGATGTGGATACCGCGGTCGTTAACCAGGTTTACTTTTACCACATCATAGCCATAAGCTTTAAGCAATTCGGAAACAGAATAACCCAATAAATTATTACGCACATGGCCCAAATGAAGCGGTTTGTTGGTATTTGGAGATGAATATTCTACCATTACCTTTTTTCCGTTTGAGGGAAAAATACCGAAATCAGGCGCCAAAATTTCTTCGTTAAACTGCTTCAAGAAATAACTTTCAGCAATGCTGAGGTTCAAAAAGCCTTTAACTACATTAAATTTTGTAATATCTTCTACGTGAGCAACTAAATATTCACCAATTTCGGTTGCAGTTTGCTCAGGCGATTTTTTAGAGATTTTCGTGATCGGAAAAACTACGATTGTAGCCTGACCTTCAAATTCTTTACGGGTTTCCTGTATATTGATTACACTTTCAGCTATTTCTTCTTTATAAAGCTCCAAAATGGCTTTCTGTGTCTCGGTAATAATAAAATTCATGGCGTAAAAATATGTAAAAAAGGTGGAAGGTGAAAGGTTTAAGCTGGAAGGTTTTTAAGCTCCTATATGCCTGGAAAGGTGCTGTAGTGCCTGTCAGCGCCGATAGTCCTTCTTTCCGCTATAGTCCCCGTTGAAAAAACCGGGAGCTGCCGCTACAATAAGGTTTATTGATATTGGTTCTTTGCTGTAAAAAATAGGAATGTTTTTTTTTAATGGTATCAAAACATCTGACCTCTGACACCCGACTTACTGAATATAAAAGAATGTCATATCCTAACTCAAATCTATCATCCCCATTCTCATATCTGATTTTTTCTGATAGCTTTGTAACAACTAATTTATTTATGAGCGAGCAGAATCTAAACTTTAAAGTGAATGTAAACACCGAAATCGGCAGGTTACGCAAATTGTTAATTCATAGCCCGGATAGCGGTTTGGGCAAAGTGGTACCATCTAAAGCGCAAGACTGGCTTTTCGAAGATATTGTTCATTTAGATACCATCCGTAAGGGTGAATATGACTATTACATCAAACTGTTGATGTACTTTTTAGATCCGGATAAGATAAAGGGCAAACTGGCTGAAATTGATTCTGAAGAGGCCACCCGAAATTTCTATAAGCCCAATCATCCTGATTTTCACAACTCGACAGCAGTAATCGAAATACAGAATTTATTGAGCGAGATGCTGGAGGATGAATCCATCAGAAAGAAACTGGTAGCCGCAGTTTGTGCCATTGAGGGCTGTACTTATAAAGTTCAGATCGAACTTACTCAAACCCCGGCTAAAGAACTGGCAGAGATTTTTATTTCAGGCACCCTGGCCAACGATACGATGATCTTTGCGCCAATTCCAAATCTCATTTTTACCCGTGATGTGGGCACCACGATCAATAACCATATTCTCTTAAATAAGCCAGCAAAAAAAGCACGTGTACGCGAAACGCTTTTAATGCGCTATATCTTTTTTAACCACCCATTATTTGAAAGTTACCGCAACAACATCCTCGAAATTCCGGATGTTACCATGCACTTTTTACGGCCTGGTGATGAGCCTGCTTTCAGCACCACGCTTGAGGGCGGAGATGTGATGATGGTTAGTCCTAACCACGTATTGATCGGGTGTAGCGAAAGAACATCAGAACATGGTGCCAATGAAGCCATTAAACTCTTATTTGATCAAAATGTGGTAGAAAAGGTAACGGTAGTCAAAATACCGAATAAACGCGACTATATGCACCTGGATACTGTTTTCACTCAGGTTAAACGCAATACCTGGGTGATCCTAAACTCGATTGCGCACTCGCCGAAATATAATCCTTACGAGCCGATCAATTTCTTAAAAGAGCCCGAAAAACTCGAAGCCACAACTGCCATTCAGTTTACCAAAGCCAATCCACAGGAACCAAAGCATTTCGAGCATGTAGAAGCCTTGCTGAACGACATTAGCCAGAATGATTTAAAGAGTACCGAACCGACCAAAATTATTTATAGCGGAAACAATACCTTTCCTTACGATTCAAGAGAGCAATGGACCGATTCGTGCAACCTGTTGGCCATTAAAGAAGGTGTTGTTTTAGGTTACGACAGGAATGATAAAACGGTTGAAGCCTTTAAAGCGGCAGGTTTTGACGTGGTTGATGTAAAAGATTTAATCCAGGACCTGGAAAGTGGCAAGGTAAATACCGAAACCATAACCGATACATTGATTTTAATGCCATCAGCAGAACTATCGCGGGCCCGAGGAGGTTTCCATTGTATGAGTTTACCTATTTTAAGAGATAATTTATAGATATAACGTCATGCTGAATTTATTTCAGCATCTAATCAGAAAGATCCTGAAATGAATTCAGGATGACGAATAGAAAAAGAAAATGCAAACCACCAACCATATCCTCATGATCCGCCCGGTTGATTTTAAATTCAACGAGCAAACGGCAGGAAATAATAAGTTCCAGGTTGCCTCTACCGAAATCGATGTACAAACAGAAGCCTTAAAAGAGTTTGATGGTTTTGTTGAACTGTTAAGGAAAAATGATATTGATGTTACTGTAGTTGATGATACCCTGCAACCAGAAACCCCCGACTCCATTTTTCCGAATAACTGGGTATCTTTTCACGAAGATGGCTCGGTTTATCTATATCCCATGTTTTCTGAAAACCGCCGTTTAGAGCGCAGGAAGGAAATACTTGAAAGCATGAAAACCAGGTTTGAGGTAAACCATGTAAGCGACCTGAGTTTTTATGAAATGCAATATGCTTTTTTGGAAGGAACAGGGAGCATGGTGCTGGATCGTACCAATAAAATTGCCTATGCCTGCTTAAGTGTACGGACTGACGAAGAGGTCTTAAATAACTTTTGCATGCTTACCGGATACGAACCTGTGGTTTTTCAGGCGGTAGATGGCGATAATTTCCCGATTTACCACACCAACGTGATGATGTGTATTGGAGATCGTTTCGCAGTAATTTGTCTTGATTCGATCAGAAATGCTGAAGAACGTATGCAGGTGAGCATCAGTTTAAAAGGTAGCGGAAAAGAAATTATCGAAATCAGTCTGGAACAGCTGAACAAATTTGCAGGTAACATGCTACAGGTTTCCAATGCGGCCGGCGAAAGTTTGCTGGTAATGTCAGAGCAGGCGTATTTATCTTTAAACGACGAACAGGTTAAAGCATTGGAACAGTACAGCCGCATCATTTATGCACCACTTTATACCATTGAAAAAAATGGAGGTGGCAGCGCAAGATGTATGCTGGCGGAAATACATTTGCCGGTTAAGTAAATACCGTCCGTCATTTCAACTTTAGCGCAGCACTGAACTGTTGGGAAGAAATTTTTAGCCGTGGTTCGTTTCTGCTCGAACCACTTTATTTTTTTGTCACGGAAGCTTAGAACACGCGGAAAACCAACCGAAGAGAATAGGCCTTGCTATTAAATTATTCCAATTAGTTTTATTACTTTCGCGAAAAATTTAAATATCCATGTCTTTACTACAAGAATTGCAAACCCGTTCAGGAAATAAATGTGAGTTATGCACCGCTGAAAACAACTTATCGGTTTATGAAGTACCTCCTACCAGCAATGCGAACAGCGATAATAGCATTTTAGTTTGTAAAAACTGTTTAGACCAGATTGAAAAAAATGAACAGCTTAGTGGTGATCACTGGAAAATTTTAACAGAAACCATGTGGTCGGAATTTCCGCCTGTCCAGGTAGTGGCCTGGCGCATGTTAAGTCGCCTGAGAAATGAAGGTTGGGCTGCAGACAGTCTGGACATTTTATACCTGGATGATGAAACTTTGGAATGGGCTAAAAAAACCGGCGACCATGAGCAGGAAGGAACAGTAGAGTTTCATCAGGATAGCAATGGAACCCGTTTATTTGAAGGCGATACCGTAGTTTTAGTTAAAACGCTCGATGTTAAAGGTTCTACACTGAGTGCTAAACTAGGTACTGTAGTCAAGAACATCCGATTAGTACACGATAATACCGAACAAATTGAGGGTAAAGTAGAAGGCCAAACCATTGTGATTTTAACAAAATATTTAAGAAAAGGATAATTATCGAGCTGGCGCGCGTTTCAAACGCGTGCCCGTTAGCTTAAAAATTTCACCATTAGAAACCTCATTACCAACTGTATAAACCGTGGTTAGTATTTTCACAAACCATTTATTTTTTGCCACGGAAGCTCAGAACACACGGAAAACTTTCACATTAAAGCACCTTGCTATAAAACCATAAATAGCTGCACGGTATTTGCCACCTTAAACCTGATCGGAACGGGCACGAGTGCAACGAGTAAAGTGGAGCGCAGGGCCAACCCAAACCTATAAAAACAGGAACCTGCTTTTCAAATTATTGTTGAATATTAATCTCTTTCAAGATACGGAGAGTCTTAGCGAGACGCTAAGACCAGATCGTTCGCTTGCGCGCGTTTCAAACGCGTGCCTGAATAGCTTAATGATTTCGTCATTACAAACCTTATTATCAACCATATAAGCCGTGGTTCGTATCTTCACCAACCATTTATTTTTTGCCACGGAAGCTCAGAACACACGGAAAACTTTCACATTAAAGCACCTTGCTATAAAACCCTAAATAGCTGCACGGTATTTGCCACCTAAACCTGATCGGAACGGGCACGAGTGCAACGAGTAAAGTGGAGCGCAGGGCCAACCCAAACCTATAAAAACAGGAACCTGCTTTTCAAATTATTGTTAAATATTAATCTCTTTCAAGATACGGAGAGTCTTAGCGAGACGCTAAGACCAGATTGTTTGCTGGCGCCCGTTTCAAACGCGTGCATACTAGCAAAACGATTGCATCGTTTTAACCATATCCTAACTCATGGGGCTTGTTGTTTTTGCCACGGAAGCTCGAAATACACGGAAAATTATTCGCATAAAAGCAACCTCACTATGAACCCCTAAACAGTATTACAGTCTTTGCCACCTAAACCTGATCGGAACGGACGCGAGTGCAACAAGTAAAGCGGAGCGCAGGGCCAACCCAAACCTATAAAAACAGGAACCTGCTTTCCTAAAAACAAGAAGCAAATAAAACGAAATAAATAACTGAATTACAACAACTTAATTTAAAATCCAATCACATATTATTTTAAAAACATTCTATATTAAAATTTTGTAATTAAACTAAGCGTTTCCTCACAGTAAAAATATTTTTAATAGCGTTTAATTCTCGATTTAAAATTACATTTTTGCAAAAATTATTTAAAAGTAAATGCAGAGTTACTCAGAATTTCTCGATCTAAGCGTTGGCTTTCCGCAGGAAGGCTTTGATGTGATAGATGATGAATTATATTTTCAGGATTTAAACCTGATGGAAATGATTGAAACTTACGGTACTCCCCTACGTTTCACATACTTACCCATGGTAAGTAAGAAAATTCAGCAGGCGAAGATTCTTTTCCAGACTGCCATTTTAAAAAACAACTACCGCGGCGATTACAAATATTGTTATTGTACTAAAAGTTCGCATTTCAGACATATTGTAGAAGAAGCGTTAAAAAACAATATTCACCTCGAAACTTCTTCTGCTTTTGATATGCCTATGGTTGATGCACTGGAAAAAAAAGGTGCCTTAACTAAAGATACCACAATTATTTGCAACGGGTTTAAAACCTACCAATACAAACAGTATATCATTGATATGCTGCATGATGGTTACACCAATATTATCCCGGTTTTAGACAACAAAGAGGAATTTAACCTTTTTGATGACGAGGTAGATATCGATACCCCTTGTAACCTGGGTATACGCATTGCAGCTGAAGAACAACCCGATTCGCAGTTTTATACTTCGCGTTTAGGCGTACGCATGGAAGATGTAATTGATTTTTACAACAATAAAATTGTACATAATCCAAATTTCCGGGTAAAGCTTTTACACTTCTTCATCAATTCGGGTATTACTGATTCGCCATATTACTGGAACGAATTGGAAAAATATGTGACCCTTTACTGCAAATTTAAAAAAATCAATCCTGATTTAGATACGCTTGACATTGGTGGCGGTATGCCATTCAAAGATTCGTTGGTTTTTGATTTCGATTACGAATACATGGTAAACGAAATTGTAAAAAGGATTAAAGAAATCTGTGCCATCCACGAGGTAATGGAGCCAGATATTATCACCGAATTTGGTAAATATACGGTTGCTGAAGCTTCCGGAATTCTATACAAGGTTTTGGGTCGTAAACAACAAAACGACCGCGAACGCTGGTTAATGCTGGATGGTTCTTTTATCACCAACCTGCCTGACGTTTGGGCGTTAAACCAAAAATATATCCTCCTACCGATTAACAATTGGGATGCAGAATACGAACGTGTTAACTTAGGTGGTATTACCTGCGATGGACAGGATTATTACAACCAGGAAGCACATATGAACAGTGTATTTATGCCTAAAACCCGTAAAGTACAATATTTAGGATTTTTCCATACCGGTGCGTATCAGGAAGTATTGAGCGGATATGGCGGTATACACCATTGCTTATTACCAAGTCCGAAACATGTACTGATCCGTAGAAACCGCGATGAAAGTTTTAACTTTGAAGTTTTTGGCGAAGAACAGAACAGTAAGCAGGTACTGAAGATATTAGGTTACTAGTTCAGTTATCAGTTGGGAGTTTGGAGTTAAGAGTTTGGAAATTGCTTAGCAGAAACTTTCCACAATAAACTAAAGCGAAGCACAAGTTTCGTATTTTTACAATAAATACCTTAGTTGAATAAGCTAAGGTATTTTTTTGCCTTAACCCTTTTAACCCCACACCTAAAACCTTAAGAAATGCAATTCGGTAAAGTAGAAGATCCTTCAATAATAGATTATACCCTTCCGGCTGATGCGCCTGAAACAGCGGCAATTTTAGCCAAAAATAAACCTAATCAATCTTTTAAGGCCTATGTAGGTTGTGCGAAATGGAACAAGGCTGATTTAAAGGGCTTTTACCCAAAGGGAACAAAAGACGAGCTTACCTATTATACTACTCAATTTAACTCAATTGAGCTTAACGCTACCTTTTATGGTATGCCAACCAGCGAACAGGTTATTACCTGGACACAAAAAACACCTGCAGATTTTAAGTTTTTTCCGAAACTGACTAATACCATCAGTCACTTTAAAAGACTAATCAACGTTAAAGAGCCGGTAGCGCAATATTGCGATGCCATCAGTAATTTCGAAGATAAACTGGGCATGGCTTTTCTTCAATTGCACGATAACTTTAAACCCAAAGATTTTGAAAGGTTAAAAGTTGTGATCAACGAATTTCCAAAGGTTATTCCTTTGGGTGTTGAGGTCAGAAATACGGAGTGGTTTACCAACCCGGCCATTGCCAATGAATTTGCTAAACTTTTTGAAGATAACGGAATAACCAACATCATTGTTGATACTTCAGGACGAAGAGATATGCTGCACATGCGGTTAACCACGCCGACGGCTTTTATCCGTTTTGTAGGTGCCAACGACGATGAAATTGATAAAAAACGTTTAGATGACTGGATTGAAAGAATTGTGGACTGGAAAGCGCAAGGTTTAGAAAACCTATATTTTTTCGTCCATCAAAACGTTGAACTTTCCTCTCCATTATTTTCCGCTTATTTTACAGAGAAACTGAACAAAGCAGTAGGGACAGATTTAAAGATTCCGGTAATGGCGAACCAAGCTCCACCTAGTTCACCCAGTTTGTTTTAACAGTTAAAAGATGAATCACCGGTATATGCTTTCTACAAAAGAGTGAGCAGATTGGCGTATTTCTGAATTTGGAGCTAATGCGAAACAAAATATGGTCAGATCTCTGCATTATCGTTGATTTACAGTCTTCATTAAATGAATAAATCATGTCTTGAAAAAAATCTTGGAATGAAAATCGAGCTGACTTGTGGATTGCTTGCATTTTATTTTTAATTTCGTGCCATTATGAAAGAAACAGTGGTGAGCGGTATTCGCTCAACAGGAAAATTACATTTGGGTAATTATTATGGTGCAGTTAAAAACTTTGTTCAAATGCAGAACGACTACAACTGCTACTTTTTTATCGCCGATTTACATTCCTTAACTACACACCCTACCCCGGCAGATTTGCACGGAAACATTAAACATGTTTTGGTTGAATACCTGGCCAGTGGGATAGATCCGGAAACTAGCACCATATATATACAGAGTGATGTACCTGAAGTTGCAGAGCTTTATTTATACCTGAATATGAATGCTTATATGGGTGAATTGGAACGCAGCACTTCATTTAAAGATAAGGTTCGTGCCAATCCCGATAATGTAAACGCAGGTTTATTAACCTATCCGGTATTAATGGCTGCTGATATTTTAATCCACAAGGCTACCAAAGTACCGGTTGGAAAAGATCAGGAACAACATTTGGAAATGGCCCGTACTTTCGGGAACCGTTTCAACAGGTTATACCACACGGAATACTTCCCTGAGCCTTATGCTTTTAGCTATACCGATAACTTGGTTAAGGTACCCGGCTTAGATGGAAAAGGAAAAATGGGCAAATCGGAGGGCGAAGCCAATGCTGTTTACCTATCTGATGATCCTGAAACCATCCGTAAAAAAGTGATGCGTGCGGTTAGTGATGGTGGCCCGACAGAAGAAAACCAGCCAAAACCTGAGCCGATCCAGAATCTTTTTGATTTAATGAAAGTGGTATCGAGTGCTGATACACTTGCACATTTCGAAGATTTATATAGCAAAATGCAGATCCGTTACGGCGATTTCAAAAAACAACTGGCAGAAGATATGATATTGGCTACTGCACCTATGCGTGAGCGTATCCAGGATATCGCTAAAGATGATGCTTATTTAAGGCAGGTAGCCAAACATGGTGCGTTGAAGGCCCGTGAAAGCGCGCAAAAAACCATCAGAGAGGTTCGCAGTTTAATCGGGTTTAAAAGTTTTTAATTATTTTAATAGATTTGAGAGGTGAGACGATAGATTTGAGATAGATTATTTATTTCAAATCTCACATCTCATATCTCATATCTCATATCTAACAAAGATGCACATAGCAATTGTAGGAAATATAGGTGCCGGTAAAACGACCTTGACAGGCTTATTGGCCAAGAATTATGGATGGGAAGCTTTGTACGAAGCTGTGGACAATAACCCTTACCTGGAAGATTTTTACAGCGACATGAAACGCTGGAGTTTTAATCTTCAGATTTATTTCCTGAACAGCCGTTTTCAACAAATCACTGATATTGAGGTTAACAAACGCAATGTAATACAGGACAGAACCATTTATGAGGATGCCTATATTTTTGCGGAAAACCTGCACGACATGGCTTTAATGACTACCCGCGACCATGAAAATTACAGGGCTATTTTCGATAATATTACTTCATTTATTAAACCGCCCGATTTACTGGTATATCTGCGTGCATCGGTACCTACGTTAGTCAACAATATACAACGCCGTGGACGTGAGTACGAAGCGAGTATCCGGATTGACTACCTGTCTAAACTGAACGAAAAATACGAAGCCTGGATTAAAGGATATAAACTCGGCAAGTTATTGATTTTGGATAAAGACAAACTAGATTTCACCAACAATCCGGAAGATTTAGGTACGGTAATCCAGTCGATTGAAGCAGAGATCAACGGGTTATTTTAATCCCCACCCCCAAAAGGGAGTTGAGTTCATCATAAATGGTTTAAATATTAATGCCATAAATATGCAAAAAGATTTCGGGCATGAAAATCCGGAAAATTGGAAATGGGGTATTTTTTATTTCAATAAGAAAGATTCCAGATTAATTGTTCCTAAACGTGTAAAATTGCTTGGCTGGACATTTAATTTCGCTCATTCTGTATCTTTTATTATTATTGCATTGATCTTTATATTTGTTTTTTATCAATTCTATCGCAACAATATATGATCGATAAAAATTTAAAGTCTCCACTTGGGGATTTAGGGGTTATAGGCATTATTCCTGCCCGTTATGCCTCTACCCGCTTTCCGGGAAAACCCTTAGTTGATATAGCCGGAAAAACAATGATCCAGCGGGTATACGAACAGGCTTTGAAAGCAAAAAGTTTATCAAAAGTAATTGTTGCAACTGATGATGAGCGGATTGCGGATGAAGTAACGAGGTTTGGTGGAGAATTTGCATTTACGGCTTCTCACCACCAAAGCGGAACCGACAGGTGTGCTGAAGTAATTGAAAAAATGCCTGGTTTTGATATTGTTATTAATATTCAGGGAGATGAACCTTTTATAGAGCCGGCACAAATTGATTTGCTGGCCAGCTGTTTTGTAGCAGACAAGGTAGATTTGGCCACTTTAATTAAACCGATTCAAAGCCAGGAAAGCATTTATAACCCGAACAGTCCGAAAGTGGTAATTGACGTAAACGGCCGGGCCATGTATTTTAGCCGTAGCCCGATTCCTTTTATCAGAAATGGCGAACCAGGTGTATGGGCAGAAAAGCACCAGTTTTATAAACATATCGGTATTTATGGCTACCGTACCGAAGCGTTAAAAGCCATCACCCAATTACCGCCTTCGTCTTTAGAGATTGCCGAAAGCCTGGAGCAATTACGCTGGATTGAAAATGGATTTTATATCCAAACAAAAGCAACTGATTTAGAAACCGTTGCAATAGATACACCAGAGGATTTACTAAAATTGAATAAGTTATTGAAAGCTTTGAAGTTACCCTAACCATTACAGCATCTAAAAATTTCTTCACACTAAATTTATTCCAGGGTTTTATACAATTACGATACTGAAATGAATTCAGCATGACGTATGGCGTGAAACTAATTCAAATTAAGTTCCATCTGTATATTACATCTCGCGTATGGCGTAGGCTTACCTGGTACCTTTTGGAAACCCATTTTATGGTAAAGATTGATGGCCGGTTTTAGAATGGTATTGCTTTCCAGGTAGATTTTAGCTGCACCTAATGATTTTGCTTTTTCAATAATTGCCTTTGCCAATAGAAATCCTACATTTTTTCCCTGGGCCTTTGGCGATACGGCCATTTTAGCCAGTTCGAAATCGTATTCTCCGTCATTCATCTTAATTAGCGCACAAACGCCTAATGCTTCACCTCCATAAAGCGCAACCAATATAAAACCTCCATTATCTAATATGTAGCCCTGAGGATCATCCAAAGCTTTATAATCAGATCCTTCCATGGTAAAATACTTCGAAATCCATTCTACATTTAACGACCTGAAAACCTCCTGGTGTTCAGGTTTGTAATCTATAATTTCAACTTTAGCACCATCGCGTTCTTTTTTCTTTTCCATAACCCTTCTTAACAAGTTTTTTTGTTCCAATAAAAATTCCCACTCTCCTATTGCTTCCCAAAGTTTGTGTTGTGCTTGTGCCGAGATTTCTTCAATTGCGGCGTTCACATCTATAAGCTGATCCTTCAGTTCTTCTGAAATTTTCATTCCTTTTTTAGAAAGGCTTATCACATTTCTACGTCCATCAGTTTCGTCCTTATTTTCTTTAACATAACCTTTTTTAAGCATTTCACTGATGATTTTACTAACCGAAGGGTGAGAATGTCCAATGGCTTTGGCCAGCTCGGTAATCGTTTTTTCCCGCTCTCTGGTCAACGCGTAAAATACCGGAAACCATTTAGGCTGCATATCAATATGATACAATTTATAAATCTGTGTAGCATCTTCAGTCACTTTATCAGTCAACATTCTTAATCTGCTCCCTATCGCTACTTTACCTATTTCATCAAAAAATCCCATAAAAATAATTAATTACGTAACCAGTTACGCAAATTTAAATAATTATTTGAAATACCGATACAATCATTCACTTCCGGATATTATTTTAAGTAGGCTGAATTGTAATAAACTTAAAATTTGTATTTTAGGAACATGAGAAAATTACCGATCTTCATGTTTTGCTGCTTCATTGTATTTTCTGCCTGTCAATCTAAACAGGGTAAAGAATCAGGTGCCGTCGAATTCAAAAATATCAATCAAAGCGTAGCAAAATCGTTTTCCGATTTAAAAACACTAGATACCTTTAAAATAGAACTAACCGGCAGAAAACCAGAGGAAATGGTATTGAATTTTACGATCAAAAATGCTGACGGAAAAGAAATTTACAATACCAAAATCAAAGGCACTGAATTATTAGGTAGCACAGATCCAAATATTGATCTTTCAAAGGAGAAAGACCAGATTGTTTTTTTAAAAACCATCGCCGATGATTTTTTTAGCGATGAGAATTTTCTTGAGCCTGCCGTTATGCCGGAGGATAAAGCCGATAAGTATACTCCAGACAAAGCCCTTTATGAAGAGTTAAAAAAATCAGGCCTAAATGGCTTTAAATATCGTTTAGGAAAAGAAAACAACATTTACATCGCATGGAGCGAGAAAGAGCAGAAGGTAAAAGTTTACTATAATTGCTGCTAGCTAGTATCTAAGCCTCAGAAATTTAGAAATGAAAAGGCCTGGATTTATTGCAAACCGATTAAGAGAAATTTTCATAAGCGGTTATTGGATAGCCAATACCAATTATAAAGATCAATTACAAAGCATTAATTGGGAACATGCCGTTCGGCAGGTAGGTGACTTAAATACGATTGCTGCCTTAACTTATCATATCAATTATTATTTATCTGGAGTTTTAAATGTATTTAACGGCGGTCTTCTGGAAATTAAAGATCAATATAGTTTCGACCTGCCCCCTATCCATGCTGAAGCCGACTGGAAACAACTGGTTAAGAAATTGCTGGCCAATGCGGAGGCCTTTGCTGATGAAGTGGAAAAAATGCCTGACGAAAAATTAGATGAGGTATTTGTAGATGAAAAGTACAGTACCTATCTGCGAAATATAGAAGCTGTTATAGAACACAGTTATTACCATTTGGGGCAGATTGTATTGATCAGAAAATTGATTCGAAGATAAAAACCAATGTCGTAAACCGTCAAACTCAACCCTAAAAAAAATATTGCAAGTATTTTAGCTAAACTAATCAAATAGTTGTATTTTCACACACCATAGCCAAACAACTATTTATCAACGTTTTCTCTGTACATGCTCAAAAGTCTCCTCACCGTATTTATATTTTCGGTACTATTTCTTCCTGCCTTAGCTCAAAAAGCCAATATCAAAGGTGTTGTAGTCGACACTGTAGAAAAAAGAAATCTTTCAAACAGTTCAATACTGCTCATTAACAGCAAGGATTCTGTTCTGGTCAGGGATACCAGAGCCAAAGGAAACGGCGAGTTTGAACTGGCCAACCTTAAAGAAGGCACTTACACCTTGGTCATCACCTACCCTAAAATGGCCGACTATATCAGAGATATCCAACTGTCAGATTCATCAAAATTTAACCTGGGTACAATTGCAATGGATAATAAAGCCACCCTTTTGAATGAAGTAACGATTAAGGCACAAAAACAAGCCATCAGGATGAAAGGCGATACGATAACTTACCAGGCAGATAGTTTTGCTGTAAAACCACATGCCAACTTACAGGATCTGTTGAGGCGGTTACCTGGAATTGAGGTAGATAAAAACGGTGCCATCAAAGCCGGTGGTAAGGATGTAAATACCTTGCTGGTAGATGGGGAGGAATTTTTTGGGGACGATCCGCTTCTCGCCCAGAAATACCTAAAAGCCAATGCAGTAAACGAAGTGGAAGTATATGATAAAAAAAGTAAGAACGAGGAGCTGACGGGCATTAAGGAAGAAGATTCAAAGGAAAAGGTGATCAACGTGAAACTGAAGGAGAATGCTAAAAATGGCTATATCAGTACAACGGAAGCAAGCAGCGACCTAAATAAATACCGCAACTTAGGTGCCATGGCGGGAGTTTATAAGGGGAAGTTGAAAGCGGCCGCTTTCGGTTTCAACAACAACATCAGTACTGAATCTAAAACCAACAATGCCATGAGCCGCCTGAAGGGTGATGAATATGATGTGATCGAGGTTGGTGATGATGGCAGTTCTGTTATGATCAGCTATGGCAACAATGATGATGATGATTTCAGGCCTGGGGGCGGTATTCCTAATATTACAACTTATGGTGCGCATTTTTCCAATAAATGGAAGGATAATAAGCTGGGTATGAAACTGAACTTCAAAGGAGCAGATAACAGTTCATTTAACGAAAGCACCAGTCGTAATGAATCGCTGATTCCAAATGGCACCACCTTTTTAAGTCAGGGCGCAAGCCGGGAGGAAAACCGCACGACAGGGCAAAGCCTGCGTGGAAGTACAGAGTTCAAGCTCGATTCGCTATCGAACCTGAAGATTTCTTTCGGGGCACGCCAGCAACGCAGTTCGTCCGGCAGTTTCAGCAACAGCGAAACGAAAAACGGACGGGGCATTATGGTAAATAGCAACAACGAAAATGGGGATTCTAACGGCAAAAGTGAAGCCTTTAACGGTAATATCGGTTATGTGAAGAAATTTAAAACCAAAGGGCGGATTTTAACGGTAGACCTACAGCCGGAAAACAACCGGAATAATAATGAACGGAATAGCCTGAACCAGACTAATCTATTTGATTCTACGGGTGTGATGCTGACTCCGGATCGCCGAAACTACCTGAATGACGACCAATCAAGCAAAACTTCACTGGCCTCTCGGATTTCTTATACCGAGCCCCTGAGCAAAAGGCTCTCGTTACAGGCAGGATATAGTTTTAAAACCATCCGCTCCAGCAGCAAGAAGTACACCTACAACCGCGATCTGGGTAACCAGAAAATCGATTCATTAAGTAATTTTTTCGAATTCAATAACTTTTCCAATGTCGGGAATGCGGTATTGCAATACAAGGGCAAAAAGTTTACGCTACGTGGCGGAACACAGGCCATTCAAACCACTTTCCACCTGGACGATTTAGACAGGAACCGCCAGGTGAACCGCTCCTATATCAACTGGGCACCCGAAACAAGCCTGAGTTATAAACTGGGCCGGAGCGGCAGCATCTCCGCCGGTTATAACGGGAGCACCAATCAGCCTGATATTGAGCAGCTGCAGCCACTAAGACAGGTGAATAGTCCTTTGTATACACTAATCGGAAACCCTAACCTTAGGCCATCATTCAACAATAACTTCAACCTCAACATCAATACCTATCGGCAGAAATCTGAAATTTTTGCCTACAGTTATCTGGGTTATAATTTTGTGCAAAATGCGGTAGCTTCCAGCACTACAGTTGATCAATCTAACAAAACTGTGACCACTTTTGTCAACCTGAATGGCGGAAAAAGCCTCTATGCCGGCGGTAGTATCGGGAAAAGTTTCAGCAAGATCCACCTGAATACAAATATGGGTTTCAATTATAACTATAACCAGGACGTTTCTATCCTGAATAAAGAATTAAATAAAACCAGCCGGAGCAGCATGTCCTTAAGACCGCGGATCAGCATCTATCATGATAAGTTTAGCCTGGAATACAATGTTTCCCTAAATTTCTCCAAAAGCCGTTCTACCATCGGCACGGTTAATGATGGGAAGAACTTCCGTCATGATCATGAGATTTCAGGGAACATCAATCTACCCTACAGTACGGAATTCAATACTTCCGTATCCTTATCTTACCAACCGGCCAATGCATCATTTGCCCGCCCGGTAAACATTGCTATATGGAATGCCTATCTATCTAAAAGGATGCTAAAGGCTGAAGAAATGGAGATCAGGGCTTCAATTTCCGATATCCTGGGCCAAAGGGTTGGCTATAACCGTTATGTAAACGGGAACAGTATAGGAGAAAGCACTAACAGCTTTATTCCAAGATATGTATTGATAGGTGTGGTTTATAATTTAAACGGCAATTTTGTTAAAAATGAAAAGAAATAATTTAGCTGCGTTCTGGCTGATCTTCAGTCTACTTTTAGGTTTGCAGATGGTTCATGCACAAACAGTATTCATCAGAAGTGCGAAAATTACTTTTGAGAAAAAGGTGAACATTAAAGAGCAACTCGCCAATAACCAGTGGCTGACTGATGAGGCCAGAGAGAAAATGGGTAAATACCGCACCACCAACTGGGAATACAGTTTCAATGACAGCACCTCGGTTTACCGGGCTAAACCAAAGGAGAGTTTAGGCGACAATGCCTTCTTCTTCAGTTCTGACAATACGGATGAACTGTTTACAGATCTGGCGAAAAGCAAACGTGTGAAGAGAAAAAGTATTATGGGCGATGATTTTATCCTGAAGGATACCATCCCGGGTCTGAAGTGGAAAATTATGCACGACCTGCGTAACATTGCCGGTTATGAATGCAGAAAAGCTATCGCAAAGATCAATGATACGGTTACCGTAGTGGCCTTTTATACGGATGAAATTTTATTAAAGGGCGGCCCGGAAGGTTTTACCGGTTTACCCGGAATGATATTGGGTTTAGCCATACCACGTTACAATACCACCTGGTTTGCCACCAGGATAGAAGCGAAAAACGTCCCGATCTTAAACATCAGTCCACCAACAAAAGGAAAGAAAACCGATTCGGAAAAAGATTTAAAAAAATTGATTGATCTTTATACCCGTTATGATGATAAAAAGAACCCGAGAAAGACAGAAGATATTAAAAAGGAACTTTATTCATTATTTCTTTAAATCAGCATTTTTTGTTAAAACTTTCAATATCAAACAAATAATAGCCACAAAAAATATTCTAATCACAGCCTAAAAGCCGTATTTTTTTTCTTACCTTTGTATCCCGTACAAAAACAATCAAGCAGGCCTCAAAAGCCTGCTTGATATCACAAATTATCAATCATGACAAAGTATATTTTTGTTACGGGCGGTGTAACTTCCTCTTTAGGTAAGGGCATCATTTCCGCATCTTTAGCTAAACTTTTACAGGCACGTGGCTACCGTGTAACCATTCAGAAATTCGATCCGTACATTAATATCGATCCAGGAACATTGAATCCATACGAACATGGCGAATGCTTTGTGACAGAAGATGGTGCCGAAACCGACCTGGATCTTGGTCATTACGAACGTTTTCTTAACGTTCCGACTTCACAGGCCAATAACATCACTACCGGCCGCATCTACCAAAATGTAATCAGTAAAGAACGCAAAGGTGAATACCTGGGCAAAACGGTACAGGTTGTTCCACATATTACCGATGAGATAAAACGCAACATGCGTATTCTGGGCGAAAGTGGCGAATACGATATTGTGATTACTGAGTTGGGTGGTACAGTTGGCGATATCGAATCTTTGCCATTTATCGAAGCTGTTCGTCAGTTTAAATGGGAAGAAGGCAGTACCAATGCCATTGTAATCCACTTAACCCTGGTTCCTTATCTGGCTGCTGCAGGTGAGTTAAAAACAAAACCTACCCAACACTCTGTTAAAGCATTACTGGAATATGGTATACAACCAGATATTTTGGTTTGCCGTACCGAACACCACTTGAGTGCTGACCTGAGAAAAAAAATAGCCTTATTCTGTAACGTTAACATCAATGCCGTAATCGAATCAATGGATGCATCTACCATTTACGATGTACCTTTACTGATGTTAAAAGAACAACTGGATAAAACGGTTTTATCGAAATTAAAACTGCCAACAAAAAACGATCCGGATATGGAAAGCTGGAAAGATTTCCTTGGCCGTTTGAAAAACCCGACTGCTGAGGTAAAAATCGGCTTGATTGGTAAATATGTAGAGCTACCGGATGCATACAAATCAATTATCGAATCTTTTGTACACGCAGGTTCGAAAAATGAATGTAAAGTCAGGGTAGAATATATTCACTCTGAGGGTATTTTCCCTGATAACGTAAAAGAAAAACTAGGTCATTTACAAGGCGTTTTAGTGGCGCCTGGTTTTGGTAGCCGCGGTATAGAAGGTAAAATCGATGCCATAAAATACGTTCGTGAAAATAATGTGCCTTTCTTTGGAATCTGTTTAGGTATGCAATGTGCCGTTATCGAATTTGGGCGTAATGTTTTAGGCTTGAAAGATGCGCATACTACCGAAATAGAAGAAAATTCGGCAAATCCGGTTATCAATATGATGGAAGAGCAGAAAAAAGTAACCAATAAAGGTGGTACCATGCGTTTAGGTTCATACCCTTGCGATATCAAAAAAGGTACAAAAGCTTATTCTATTTACGGCAAATCACATATCAATGAGCGTCATCGTCACCGTTACGAATTTAATAATGCTTACTTAAAGCAGTATGAAGATGCGGGTATGACGGCATCCGGCATCAATCCTCAAACCAATTTAGTTGAAATTGTAGAGCTTAAAAACCATCCGTTTTTCGTTGGCGGACAGTTTCACCCAGAATTAAAATCAACAGTTGCTAATCCTCACCCACTTTTTGTTAAATTTGTCGCCGCTGCAATGGAGTTTGCAAAAAAGAAAACGAATTAAAAGCAGTACATACATAAATAATGGATAGAAATACCTTTACAGGACTGTTCCTGATTATGATCATTTTGGCAGGATCATTCTACTTTTTGAAGCCGAACGAGGCCGAAATAAAAAAAGCCAAAGAAACAGAGCGTTTAGATTCTTTGAAAAAAGCAGGTATTGCACCTGCACAAAAAGACACCACTAAAACAGCTGCACTGACTAACCCTGCAGTAGATTCTG
The DNA here is from genome assembly GCF_042464845.1 of Pedobacter sp. BG31. Lineage (NCBI taxonomy): Bacteria > Pseudomonadati > Bacteroidota > Sphingobacteriia > Sphingobacteriales > Sphingobacteriaceae > Pedobacter > Pedobacter sp. BG31. The sequence goes on along the minus strand of NZ_JBHNZK010000017.1, from coordinate 69,385 downwards.
CAGCTTTAAAAGGTCCTTTTGGTACGGCCTTAAACGGCACGGAAGCCAACACTGTGCTGGAAAACGAAAATTTATTAATTACTTTAAGTAATAAAGGTGGTAAAATTACCTCAGTTGAAGTTAAAGGACAGAAAACCTTTACCGGCAAACCGGTTATTTTATTTGATGGTAACCAGAATAAATTTGGTTTAAATCTTAACGCTGCCGGTAAGGTAATCAATACTAACGATTTATACTTTACACCAACCAAAACCGGCAGTACGGTTACCATGCGCGCCAACTATGGTTCAAATGCTTATATAGAGTATGTTTACGATTTAAAAGCATTAAGTAACAAAGTTGCTTTCAACATCAATCTGGTTGGCTTACAGCAGGTAATTGCTGGCAATAGCATCGGTTTAAACTGGCAGACTACTTTACTGCAACAAGAAAAATCCATCGAAAGCGAACACCGTTATTCTGCACCATATTATAAATATTTAGATGGCGATGTAAACCATTTAAGTGTTTCTAAAGATGAAAAAGAAGAACTATCGAAAGGTAAAATCCAGTGGTTCTCTTTCAAACAGCACTTTTTCTCGGCATCATTAATAGCCAAACAAGCTTTCGAAAAAGGAAGTTTAGAGGTTAAAATTCCAACCGCTCCGGGCCAGGTAAAATTCTACGATGCCAATATGCAACTGCCATATACGCACAGTGCAAACCAGGTTTATGAAATGGAGTTTTATTTTGGCACCAACAAATTCTCTGCGCTAAAAGCACAGGGATATGATCTGGAACAGCAGGTTGATATGGGCTACTGGCCTTTAAAGTACATTAACCGCTTTATTGTATTACCGGTATTCAATTTCTTAAACAGCTTTGGCTGGAACTACGGTTTAATCATCCTGGTACTGACTATTTTGTTAAAAGTGGCCTTATCGCCGCTTACCTACAAGTCATACCTATCAATGGCTAAAATGAGGGTATTGAAACCAGAAATGGACGAAATTAAAGCTAAAGTAGGTGAAGATAACCCAACATTGGTTCAGCAGGAGTATTTAAAACTGTACAAAAAAGCAGGTGTAAACCCACTTGGCGGTTGTTTGCCAATGGTACTACAGTTGCCTTTGGTAATGGCGTTCTTCTTCTTCTTCCCTAACCTGTTTGAGTTGAGAGGCGAAAGTTTCCTTTGGATGAAAGATTTATCAACCTATGATGAGTTTATCAAATTTGGCGTAAAAATCCCTTTCATTGGTGATCACTTAAGCTTAATGTGTGTATTGATGACGGTATCAACGCTGATCATGACGTATTTCAACAACCAGGTTTCTGGTGCTACGGGTCAGATGAAATATATCGGTTACATCATGCCAATCATTTTCTTAGGGGTATTGAACAGCTATCCAGCAGGGTTAAACTATTATTATTTCTTAGCCAACTTAATGACTTTCGGACAGCAGTTCCTGATCCGCAAAATGGTTGATGATGAAAAAATCCATGCTTTAATCCAGCAGAACAAAGCCAGACCAGTTGATGAGAAAAAGAAAAAATCTAAATTCCAACAGCGTTTAGATGACTACATGCGTCAGCAGCAACAGCAACAAACCAAGAAATAATCTTGTTTTATTCCAAAACAGAAATCCCCGGTTACTTTTACGGTAATCGGGGATTTCTGTTTTGGGCTGAGCGATAAGTGCATGGCGTTAGGCGCTTGTGCCCACACCGCCTAATCTTCTCCCCTTTAACCTTTGCCTTTCCAATTAATGCCTTAAATTGTAATATTTGATATACAAGTTTCAGAATAAGCTAAAATTTTCCAATTTTAGAAGATTAAATCAACAAACTAATTAATTTAAAATGCAAAAGAGACTAACTGTTATTCTGTTTTTCGTTGTCAGCTTTGCCTACGCACAAAAGAAACCTTTAGATCATTCGGTGTACGATACCTGGGAATCAATAGGCACAAAGCAATTATCAAATAATGGCCAATGGGCGATGTACAGCATCTTACAGCAGGAAGGAGATGCGCAGTTATACCTTGCCAATATCAAAACAAATATCAAAATCAATGTTCCCAGAGGGATGAATGCACAATTTAGCAATGATTCCAAATTTGCGGCTTTCAACATCCGTCCGCTAAATAAAGAGCTGCGTCAGGCCAAAATCAAAAAGAAAAAGTCAGACGAATTACCAAAAGATTCATTAGGGATTGCCAATCTTACCAATAATGCGGTAACAAAAGTAGCCAGGGTAAAATCTTTCAAATTCCCGGAAGAAGGTACTGGTGTATTGGCCTATTTAACTGAAAAACCAGATACTGCGCAAAAAGCCATGAAACCTGTTGAAAAAAAAGATGGCGAAACTGATTTTGCTGATGATGAGCCTGCCGGAAAAGGTAAAACCGAAGAAGGAACAGATCTGGTGGTAAAAAATCTTACAACAGGAACTGACAAGACCTATAAGTATGTTACTGATTACTACTTCAGCAAAGATGGCAAACAATTGGTTTTTGCCTGCAGTGGATCTAAAAAAGACAAAACGGCTCCACAGGGCGTATTCTTGCTTAACACCGAAAAAGGCACCTTAAAAACGCTGATTAAAGGTAAAGGAAGTTTTAAGAATTTCACTTTCGATGAAGAAAGCGAACACGTGGCATTTGTAGGTGAACAAAGTCCGGAAAAAAAGGAAATAAAAGACTACAATATTTATTATAGCTCGTTAACACTTGACACGGCGCAGATCCTGGTTGATTTTGATATGCCCGGACTACCAGCGAAATGGTCGGTTAATGGTGATGGCAAAATTTCTTTTAGCAAAGATGGGAAGAAGTTATATTTTGGCATATCGCCTGTTAAAAAACCAAAAGACACTACAATAGTAGATTTTGAAGTGGCTAAAGTTGATGTGTGGAATTATAAAGATGATTATTTGCAACCCATGCAGCTTAAAAATGCAGAAAGGGACAGCAAAAAAAGCTATTTATCGGTTATTGATGTTTACAGCAGTGATCCAAAAGTAATTCCGCTAACCGATGTAAAACTACCTGATGCCAGTATCATCGCTGAAGGTGATGCAGCGCAGGTTTTGGCTTCTACCGATTACGGGAGGCGGATCGAATCGCAATGGAGCGGTTCAACTTCAAAAGATTATTACCTGGTTGACACCAAAAACGGCCAGAGAAAGAAAATCATCGAAAACCTGAACGGTTACGCTTTGGCATCACCCGCGGGGAATTATATCCTTTACTTCGATCGGAAACTAGGCAGCTGGAACACTTATCAGGTAGCCAGCGGAAAGGTTACCGTTTTAACCGCAGGCCTAACTGAAAAATTTGTTGATGAAGAAAACGATGTACCAGACCTTCCTTCTGCTTATGGTTTAGCCACCTGGACCGAGGGCGATAAAGCGGTCCTGATTAACGATAAATATGATATATGGTCGTTTTCGCCAGATGGAAAATCGGCACCAAAAAATATCACTGCAGGCTTTGGAAGAGCGAACAACATCACCTTCCGTTACGAGAACGTACGGACAGACAGAACAGAAAGAAACGCCAGTAAGTTTGTTAAAGCAAATGAATTGGTTTGGTTAGCTGCCTTTAATAATCTGACCAAAGAAAACGGCTTTTACCGCACTAACGTAGGCACTGCTAAGGCACCCGAACCAATTATAATGGCAAAATTTAAGTATTCCGGCCTCACAAAAGCTAAAGATGCTGATGTTTACATCTACGATAAAGCCAATTATGTGGAATCGCCAAATGTTTACATCACCACTGATTTCAAAACCGAAACCAAATTGAGCAATACCAATCCGCAACAAAAAAACTACAATTGGGGTACTGCAGAATTGGTGAAGTGGACTACACCGAAAGGTTATAAAGCTGAAGGGATTTTGTACAAACCGGAAAATTTCGATCCAAATAAAAAATATCCGATGATTGCTTATTTCTACGAAAAATTAACGGATGGTTTATACACTTACCAGGCACCAGCACCTACCCCATCCCGCTTAAATATTTCCTACTTTGTAAGTAACGGCTACCTGGTGTTTGCACCAGATATTAGCTATGAAACCGGACACCCGGGAAAATCGGCAGTTGAGTTTATCAATTCAGGTGTAGAAAGCCTGAAGAAAAACAGTTGGGTAGATGGCAGCAAAATTGGTATTCAAGGTCAAAGCTGGGGCGGTTACCAGGTGGCTTACCTCATTACGCAAAACAATATGTATGCTGCTGCCTGGGCAGGTGCACCTGTAGTGAACATGACTTCTGCTTATGGTGGTATCCGTTGGGAAACCGGTATGAACCGCCAGTTTCAGTACGAGAAAACACAAAGCCGCATTGGTGCAACACTTTGGGAAAAACCAGAATTATATATCGAAAACTCTCCGTTATTTATGCTTCCTAAAGTTAATACGCCTGTTGTGATTATGGCTAATGATGCAGATGGTGCTGTGCCCTGGTACCAGGGTATTGAAATGTTCACCGCCCTGCGCCGTTTAGGTAAACCGGTTTGGATGCTAAACTATAATGGTGAAGCGCATAACCTGGTTCAACGCCAGAACCGGAAAGATATTCAGATCCGTGAACAACAATTTTTCGATTATTATTTAAAAGGTGCCAAAGCTCCGGCCTGGATGACAATTGGAATTCCGGCTACCGAAAAAGGAAAAACATGGGGTTTTGAGTTAACAGATGATAAACCGTAGTTAATCGGAGGTTAGAAGACCGAAGTCCATGGTTGATAGTATATTTATTATTTTCCATGGATTTTCTGTTTAGGGGTATGATGGATCAGTCTGATGTATACCTGCAATCGTCCCCCTGATCCGATAACTCCTATCGGATTTATTTCAGGGTCTATTCAGCGGGAAGATGCTGGAAACAAGTTCAGCATGAAGATCGTAAATAGAACAACGATTCTTATGAATTTCAGCTTAAAAAAACTATTTTCACGCATCAAATAAAACTAAACACTCCCAATGGCATTAAGCAGAATCTGGTCGGCATTTATTATTATAGCTATTGTTGTAGCAAGTATTAAGTGTTTCTTCTTCGGACACAGCGATATCTTCAACTGGATGGTAATCGGCAAATCTTCCGACCCTTTAAATCCTTTAAAATTAGACGGCATTATCGAAACCTGCTGGATTGCGGTAGACCTTTGCATTAAACTTGTAGGAACATTAGCTTTATTTATGGGACTAATGAGCATCGCTGAAAAGGCAGGCGGCATCCGTTTATTATCCCGAATTATAGGTCCTTTTTTTTCGAAACTTTTTCCGGAGATTCCGAAAGGACACCCTTCTATGGGACATATGATCATGAATTTCTCTGCCAATTTGTTAGGCTTAGATAATGCAGCCACACCATTCGGTATAAAGGCGATGGAAAGTTTGCAGGAGCTGAATCCCAACAAGGAAGTGGCCAGCAACTCACAGATTATGTTTTTATGCCTGCACGCCGCCGGTTTATGTTTAATTCCGGTCAGTGTAATTGCCATTAGGTCTACCCAAAATGCGCAAGACCCTACCGATATTTTTATCCCCTGTTTAATTGTAACCTTTGTAGGTACCATGGCTGCGATGCTTATTGTATCGTTTAGGCAGAAGATAAATTTACTTCAACCTGTTATCATTACCTGGGTACTTGGTATATCAGCTATAATAGGTTTGCTGGTTTGGTATGTGAGCAAGTTAAATGCAGAAAGTATAAAATCATTTTCGGGCTTATTGAGCGGAGGTATAATTTTACTGATTTTCTTATTGATTGTATTGGGTGCCCTGTATAAAAAAATAGATGTTTTTGATGCTTTTATTGATGGCGCTAAGGGTGGATTTGAAACGGCGTTGAAAATTATCCCTTATCTGGTGGGTATTTTGGTAGCCGTTAGCATGCTGAGAACCAGCGGAACTTTTGATGTGGTGATGAGTGGGATTAAAAGTTTGTTCGTATTCTTTGGAGCCGACACCAAATTTGTCGACGCCCTGCCTACAGCCTTAATCAGGCCTTTAAGTGGCGGTGCAGCCCGCGGTATGATGGTGAGTACAATGATTTCAAGCGGACCTGATTCATTTGCCAGTAAGCTTTCGGGAGTCTTTCAGGGCGCTTCAGATACGACCTTTTATGTGGTAGCGGTTTACTTTGGCGCTGTTGGAATAAAAAATACGCGTTATGCCATAGGCTCGATGTTACTGGCTGATCTGGTTGGCGTTTGTACGGCAATTGCACTCAGTTACATGTTTTTTGCTTAGTTTGGATGAATTGGTCATTGGTCATTAGTGAATTGGCGCTCAAGTCATGATTTATCGGGCCGGTTTTTTACCTGTTGACGCCATCCAACATTGGCTTCGCTATCAGGATTATAGCTTTCAGGTTTAGCTTTTGATAAAGATTCTTCATTGCATTCAGCATGACAACATAGGAAAATACTAAAAAAAATCCCTGTCAGAAATTCATCTGACAGGGATGTTAATATCTTAAAATAAACAGAAGCGTTATGCCTCAAATGTTTATTATGCAATACTAGCAGGGAGTTTGGGGAGATATTCTATTGATAATTTCATCAATCGCGTCTGGATCAATCACCGCATTTTTCGAAGCACACCATTTTTCCGACTTATTATCTAACCAGATACAGAAAGAATGGTAACCGTCTAAAATTACAGCATAAGTTTCATGAAAATCATCTTGAATACGCATGCAAAATCCCTTAAAAATTTTGCCTCTCACGTTAAACTGCAGAGTGGAATAATTTTCTAACATGGCTCATTATATTTTAGGTTAATTTACAACAATATATAGACGAGAATGTTTTGTTAATATAAAGGAATTAACAACTTATTCTTAAGCGTTGTAACTTAATTTAACCTATGTTTAACATGTTCGAATAACCTTTCGCAATCAACCGTTTTTTTGAAGGCAAAGATACTTCACATTGCAGATTTAGAATCGTACGTCCTCTTTTCACGATTGACGTTTCTGCAACCACTTCGTCACCCTCACCTGCCGTTGCAAAATAGTCGATGTAATTATTTACAGTGGTATACCGGTCGTTTAATCCCATCGTAAAAACCGTTGCACCAATCAGATCATCAATAATACCGGCGGTTACACCGCCATGCAAAATCTGATATGGATTGGTCATTTCTTTTCGGACTTTATATTGGCACACCAAAATCCCATATTCTGCTTTAATTAAAACTGGTGCCAGCCAGTTCATAAAGTTAGACGGCGAATCTGTAATGACTTTGCCAATTGATTGTCTTAAAAAATTTAGTCGCTGCTCGCTCAATGAGGCTTCCATAAATGTAGCTGTTTTTAATGTTTGATGCTTAAAGATAAAGATAGGTAAATGAGGTACAGTCGTCCAAATAAAACGGTTAATACCCCATACAATTATTGATATAAAGTGATATTGAAAATATATTTAAAAAATTGGAGCGCAAAGCTTGTACAAAACAATAAGCATCTTCCCGTTTTCCGCTTATACGCTTCGCTGCCTCGTAACCTCGTTGCTGCAGGGTATCGCTGCAACCGGGGCTAAGGGGCTAACGCAGTATTTCATTTGCGAAGTTGCAGGGGCGCAGAAACCTTTGTTCTTAAACCCGATTGCAATGTAAAGCCCGTATCCCGATTTTTTCAATCGGGAGAGGACTTGAAATGAAAAGCGGGACCAGCGACCGCCAAGAATCACTTAACGTTCATTTCCTGATTAAAGAGGTAATATTTCTTTGGAGCGCAAAACCTATACGAAACAATAAGCATCCTCCCGTTTCCGCTTATACGCTTCGCTGCCTCGTAACCTCGTTGCTGCAGGGTATCGCTGCAACCGGGGCTAAGTGGCTTATGCAGTATTTCATTTGCAAAGTTGCAGGGTGCAGAAACCTCCTGTTTATAAACCTAAGGGATTGAGCGGAATAGCCCGGAGCGCTGTGAGGACTATGAGCGAAAGCGGGACTAGCGGCCTCCAAGAACCACAAACGCTCATTTCATATAACATATCTTCAATTAAAAAGATTGCTTCGTCATTCCTTCTCGCAATGACGGATAAAAGAAATGCGGTAAATCTATTGATCTGTAGCAAAAGCATTTTTTTTAACTCTTAAAGTGGAATTATCACTTTAAAACTTAAATTCCTGCCCATATTGTAAATCCCCGACCGGCCGTTGGGCGAGCTGTTATAATATTCAAAATACTTCAATCGGTTTAAATTAGACTGATAAGCCACATTAAAAATATTATCGGCCTGAAGAAATATATCGCAGATGGTTTTTCCTTTTTTTGTTATCAGCGTTGAGCCGATTCCTCCGTTAATTAAGGTATAGCCTGCCGTAAAGCTTTCTGTATTGTCAAGCGCATAAAATTTGTCCTGATCGGCGAAGAGGGCAGCATCGATTTTGATATAAGGTTTATCAAAAATGCCTATAGGTTTTTGAGCGGTTGCCTCGATTTCCGTCCTCACCTGCAAAGGCGGAATAAAAGGCAGGTATCTGGCCTCATCACCATAATGATCCAATAGTTCCCGGTTTTGATTCAATCCTACGGTATAAGCTAAACTATTATTAAAACTCAGCCATTTTAAAGCGTTGGGATGCAGATTAATAGAAATTTCCGCACCGTATAGCCTGGCTTTTGATTGCTGGTATTGATAAGTGAGGTTTCCCGGAACAATAACCACCGGATTCCCACTGGCATCGGTTAAGCGTGATTGATAAATGTAGTTTTGGATATGGTTATTAAACAGTTCCAGGCTGATATCGGCATCTTTTAAATAGGCGATCATACCAAGATCTTGCTGAAGGTTAAATTCTGGTTTAAATGTCCTGTTCCCTAAATATACAATGTGCGCACCCGGATCCAGTCCGTTGGAACCGATTTCTGTAATGTTTGGAGCCCGGTAACCCCTTGCAATGTTGGCCTTAACCAAAAACCTTTCTGAAATGTTGTAAGTTAAGCCCAGACTGCCAGATAAACCATAATAATTTTTAGTAAAAGATGGAAATTGCAGTTTTCCAGTTAGGTCGCCAGCACTTACCTGTTTATCAAAACCCGTTAGCACATTAGTACCCACATAAAAATCATCCCAATTGATGTTTCTCCTGTCGATCCTGATTCCTCCTGAAACATCTACCTTACCCATTGATTTTTTTGCAAAATAGAATGCACCAATATCAAAGAGGTTATAATCCGGAATTGGAAAATCGGTAGCATCCTTACTCTTGTTAACCTGGTACATGCCATTTAGTCCAACAGTACTTTCGATACCTGCAAAATCGGGCAGGTTGTACTTAAGATCATAATTAAAAGTATTCAATACCACGTAAAGCCCGGGCTGATCTGGCCTTGTAGGGTGATTATATTCTCTTCTTACACTCTGTTGGCCGCCAACCAATACATTTAAATCACTGGTTCCGAATTTGAACTGACTCGTGTTATAAAAACGGAAGTGTTGAATGTGTTGATGTAAGGGGTTAATGACATAGGTATTCAGATCGTGTTTTGCCACAACAGGCCTGTTTTTGATATCGTCCCCTTCATCCAACACCTGCCTTGTAAATCTTCTTGATAAAGAATCTCTACTGCCGTCCGGGATTTCCATTACATTATCGTAATAGGTAACGGCTGTTTTAGAGAAACCCCAGCTTTTATCTAACCTGGCACTGGCAGATAGATTGTACTCTCTAAAAGCGGTTCCATACACCAATCCATCAATCTTATTCCGGTAATTATGTGCCGTTTTTCCCGTAGCCCTAAAGGTATATTTCCAATCATTTCTGACGTAAGCCAGTCCGATCGATGAACCGATCATTCCGTTATTGCTTTGATAATTTGCGGTAAAATCGCCTTTTAACTTCCCGTTTTCAAAACCAGGCGTGTAGGGGATCATATTAATTACACCAGCTAAAGCATCGGACCCATAGGTTAAACTGGCCGGACCTTTTACCACCTCTACCCTGGTAATGGCGTATTCATCTACCTCAATTCCATGTTCGTCGCCCCACTGCTGTCCCTCCTGCCTTAAACCATCATACAAAGTTAGCACGCGATTATAGCCTAAGCCCCTGATAAATGGTTTAGAAACGTTTGGACCGGTAGTAACTGCTGTAATACCCGGCACGCCTTTCACAATCGCATCTATTAAATTGGTATTTACGTTTTGGTCCATTGTTTTTCTGGAAAGTACGGCAATGGGTACCGGGCTTTTCCGTAGTTGTGTGGCCCGGTTTACCCCGGTAATAACCACATCGTTTAAGTTGGAAGCCAGGCTTAACAAATCGGCATTAACTGTAACAGTATCTGCTTTCAAGGTTACCCTGACTGTTTGAGCCTGATAACCAATACCTGAAAACACCAGATCACAAATACCGTAAGGAACTTCCCTTAACTGATAACTTCCTGTATGGTTTGATTTTGTTGAACTTTTACTACCTGAAACCTTAATGGTGATATTTTCCAGAACTTCGCCCTTTGATGTAACAATACCTTTAACTGTCGCATTTTGGGCAATAGCATTTAGCGATATCAATAAAAAGCAAAAACAAATGAATAGCAATCTCATAAAAAAATGATTTATCTAAATATAATTTTAGACAAATCTAAATTTTAATTTAAATATATCAAATAAAATGTTTAGCCAACATGTAATTTCATTTCGAATTTTATCGCTATCTAGGGGAAGTGTTAGTGTGCTAAGCTTAAGGCAAAGCCTGACTTGTGCTTTTAAATTATTGGTTGCTGACGGGAAGTCTGTAAGAATATATCCTTTCCTGGCCTATTCCTATCCAAAAAAAACCTATCGAAGTGTTGTTATCCTGGTATCGTCGCAAACCTTGTTTTATCATGGGCGATTGGTCATAGAAAAGTAATTGAAACTAAACAGCAAAAGGATTGTTGTGCCTAAGAATTTAAAACAATACAAACTTTTTAACTAAAATATATGTTGGTGATCAATAATTTCGAGGAGTACGAATCCTATCTGGGTAAAGAACTAGGCATTTCGCAATGGCACACTATAGACCAGGAGCAGATCAATAAATTTGCGGATGCGACTTTAGATCATCAATGGATTCACACTGATACCGAACGGGCTAAAAATGAAGGGCCATTCAAAGCAACGATTGCACACGGCTACCTAACCCTGTCCTTAATCCCCTATTTATGGAAACAGATTGCCGATGTGCGCAATATTAAAATGGAAATCAATTATGGTATTGAACGCTTTAAATTTGGCCAGGCTGTTTTAGTTAATAATGAAGTACAGTTAAAAGCTAAACTTATGTGCATCAGCAATTTAAGAGGCATTACTAAAGTAACCATCCAGGCTACGCTTGTGATTAAAGACCAGCCTAAACCGGCTTACGTAGGCGACGTGGTATTCTTATACCATTTTATATAGATGCCTGGTAGATATGAAAACCTGAAGAATTTCATTTTTTATTCTACCGATGATTTAACTCGATAGGCACCCTTACGTTTTCATGATTGTTACATTGAGGTGGAAACAATCCGGCTGGCCAGTCGTTAATTTATAGAGAAGATCAATAAAATTAAGATATGGAAAACATCATCACTCCTGTTCAGTTAATCAACAACCATGCAAATAACTGTAATAAAGCGACTTTAAAAATCGGAAGTAAGTTTCAATGGGACCCTAAATATGCCTCCAAAGAAACACCTTCTTTTGATTCGTTTAAAAGTGAAATCGAAAATTTTTACGAATACAAACTGGTATTTGGTTATGAAGGTGCAGTTGGCCAAAGTATTTACATGGTAACCGGTGTGAAATAAATACTGCAATCAGTTCTTAACTATCATTATAGCTGGCACCTGACTACTCAAACGTGACCAAAATGATTAGATCAATAAGAAGTTTAGCGTAAAGTTTAATATATAAAAAGCCCGGATATCCATCCGGGCTTTTCTTATCAACTAACCTAAACTTATAAATACTAACCAAATATTTATAATGCAAAACTAGTTATCGATTATTAATCCAGTGTTAAATATTTATCATCTGTTAAGTGCGTTTGATGCTTAATCGTGATCGATACTCATGGTCGGGTCTGATTACAAGAAATTGAAGAACTTCAATACTTATTTCGCAGCCCGGGTTGCCTTATCGAAAGATAATATCAGGTTCTTTTGATCAATCTGATTTAATGGCATTTCATGCACATTTTTACCCAGGCCGGTCGTAAAGTAAACATTGGCTTTAACCGTCTCTCCTTTCTCAATACCATCTTCAAATAGCGCGATCCCAAACAGGCTGCTGTCTACTTTTGATGAGGCCTTAATACTCACTGTACCCAGCGCATACTTGCCATTATTCTTCAGGGTAACAACGCCCTGTTTATAGGTGTAACTTACTCCTTTCAATGTTTCCAGGTAGGTTTTATTTTTACTGGTAATCGGTTGATAGGTTTGGCCGTAACCTGAAAATCCACAGGCTGCCAGCACTGAAACAAAAATGATTTTTTTCATGATCTTATAAGAACTAAACAATACTTAAATATCACAAAAAAGCTTATTATAAAATCAGCTACAACAAATTTCGAACCGGATAAATGAGGGATTTTACAAATTAATGAAGAAAGGCGTAAAAACACTGATATTCAAGGCATTTTAATACATTTCAATCTGAAAACCACGAGTAAATGATAACACATCACTTCATTGATTTTCACCAAATACCTTTGGATCAAAAAAACTCTAAATAAAAATAATTTTCATCACCAAAGCCAGCAAGGCTGCTGTTAATGTATTTAAAAAATTAACCATATTATTGCCAATTATGCCTCTGCGCTCCAGCACAGCGCCCAAAATAGAATCAGTCAGGTTTCCCGCCGTGCCGGCAATAATGATCAAACAAAAATTCATATTCCATCGAGATCCAAGCGCCTCAATAGCTGCGATAATAATACTGCCTGCCACACCGATCAATGTTCCTTCCAAACTGATTACCCCATCGTTTCCACAGCGGTCAGGTCTGAAAGACATCACATTAAAGAAACGCCTTCCATAAAGCATCCCCAGTTCAGATGATAAGGTATCTGATGTGGCTGAGGCAAAAGCGGCCGCCATTGCCGTAAGCATTAAATAGTTCAGCGAAGGATAAAACAGCATCACCACAGCCGCTATACCGGCAACCCCGGCATTAGCCAGTACCTGGAGTGCCGTACGGCCATTCCTGGTTTCGGTTATCGTAGCAGAAATCTGTTTTTTATTTCGCTGCCATGAAGTGGCAGCAGAACCCAAAATAAAAAACGTGGTCATCATCGCCAGGCCGGTGTAACCAGCCGCAAAATAAATCAAACAAGCCAGTATAGCTCCGGCAAACGCCGCTATAACGGTAAGTTTTTTAGCTAAGATACTGTAAGCCATACCCGCCAGAACAATAACAGGCAAAAAGATAATGCTGTTGAACATCCGTCAAATATATTCGAATTATTTGTGAAACTTAAGCTAACCAATTAGCAGATGAGCAACAACCTCCACTCTCCTTCTTTTTCCAGCGGTGCCCGGTGGATACAGGGTAAACATTGTTGATCAGGATGAGCTACGGCCAGTCTCCACAAATGGCCTACTCCCAATTTTACAGGCCTTGCACCTGTTTTAGCCTGGTAATGCAAGTCAAAATAATGCTCCGTCAAAAAGCTTTCAAATCCGTCCTCTGAACCCTCGTGCAATTCGCTAAGCTTTTGTCTGATTTCCGGCACCCGCACTTTTTGTTCAGCTTGGTCGTTAGGTAAGATTTCACTCGCAGCCCCATAATAAGTACATAAAAAAGTATCAGTACCAACAGGCGAACGATCTACATGAAAAGAATATACATCTGTTGATATGAAATCGAATTCTTCGTCACGCTCGTAACTTTTAATTAAATTTAACGAAGGTGATGCACCAGCGTCTGTTAAGCGTTCAAAATCGTGCATAATCTGCGTTCTCGCTGTATTTCCCGGCTCTGAAAGTTTGAGCCCCCGGAGATCATCCATCGAAATTTCCGTGAGATTTGTCTTTAGTTCGAGCTTAGATACAATTTCTTTAAAATCGCCTGATAGGTCTCGCTGCCAGCATACTGCATTCAGATCGCCTTTAAAAGCTATATCCATCAGTTGAGAAAAAGTGGAGACTACTGTAACGTGCGTACTTTCAGAAAATTTGTTTTCCATTTATATTTAAATCACACAACCATTTAGTGCAAAAGTAAGGATTACGTTAAAAGACCAGGTGAAAATGACCTTATTTTTAGAAAGAATAACTGAGCAAGGCATTTTAAACGTTTGACTATCGTCCAATCTTAACAATTGATACAATATCATTATAAGATTATGGTAAACCTAAAGACAGGCTTTATTAGATTTGATACTTTATTTTCTCATAACAAGCCGGTAGGTAAATGCAGTTTTTTTATCTGTCAAATCCCATTTCGAAACTTCATCCAAAACGGCTTGCTTATGCTTCTTGCTGATATCGCGAAGGGCATTGCCTACTGACTTTCTCAGATATTCGCTGTCATCAGATTTGTTTGTACCGATCAGCTCAATGGCAATTTGCGGATAATCTTTAAAGTAAGGACGGCCTGTCCAGATGCGGAGACCTTCAGTCACGGCTCTTTTTACATTCGGGTTAGGCGCTGAAAGCCATTTTTTAATCACAGGAATACTTTTCCCGTAACCTATAACTTTGCAATATTGGTCGAAAGCTTTTGCCAGCATTTCCTGTACCCGCCAGTTTTGATCATCTGCCACGCGTGTTTCAAGGAGCAAAAGTGCTTCCGGGTGGGTTGGCGAGAGTATCCCTAAAATATAGGTGGCCAGCATCCTTACCTGATAACTATCATCGGCTAAAAACTGAAGCGCAAGGTCGAAATGCGATTCATCCTGATTTGCCAAAATCTGGTCGCCCGCATCGATAATGTGCCTGAAGCCATGTTCGATTTGCTTGATATGGTCAATGATTAATGGTATCATTCCTCAAGGCATAGGTTATTATTGTACTTCTTATCCGTCCCTGGCCGGTGGATCCGATATTTAAACCCGAGATCAAGACCAGATCTGTCACTCAAATATACGATCTTAAATACGTCCCTGGTAAATTTTTAGGCCAAAAATCAAGCTATTTAGTAATAGAAAAAAATGAGCCTAAAAGTAAAACGGGCTGAACTTCAAAGGCATCAGTTATATGCTACCGATAACAAACTCCGGTTCGAAGCCTGAGCAATAGCTTTATTATGATCCGATCAATAGCCAATTCATCTGTTCAAGCTATTACAAATGCTTAGTTTACCACAGCGTTCACTCTGGCTACAAAATCGTCGATACTGAAAGGCTTCGCAATAAAATCGTCTGGATGACATTTTCTATTCGCATCCGCTACAGAACAATGTGCAGACATCATCAGTACTGGAACATCAAGTGTACGCTGATCATTTTTTACCTCCCTGCAAAGGTCGTGACCACTTCCGTCAGGCAGGCGAACATCCAAAATCATCAGACTTGGATCAGTAAAAAGCAAATCTTTTCTAAAGCTCCGTATATCAGGATATAATTTAACCTCATAATTCTCTTCATCCAATAACAACCCTATGATCTCCCTGATATCACGATCGTCCTCTAAAACCATTATTTTCTTTTTCATCATCGTTCCATGTGTATTAATATAACCATTTGGATGCCATTTGGTTTTATTAATTTAGAAACAACTCAACCTCCGCGTAAAAGACACTCATTTATTCAAGTCAGGCTGGTGATTACCAATCCTGCAAATTATTGGATTGATTTAGAGAGAAGAATGATATCTCAATCAGGAAAAGGGTTCAACGCACCACTTGTTTAATTCGGACAGGTCCCTTAATCTTTTTAACATCTACTTCCTTACCTTTCTGGGTAATTGAAATTTTTCCATTATTGCAAAGGTCTATCGCCACCTCCATAACGGCCACCATTTGTTCCCTCCAGTGACCGGGGAAGAGCATTCTGGCAATTTCTGATGGGCAGGTGCTTTTATCAGCCCCCCGCTGCTCCGCAACAGCCAATATGCGTTCTGCTATTTCTTTCTTTCCTTGCATCACCACTAAAACGCAAGCCATCTCTAATTGGTTTTGAAGAATAACAGCACCAGACCAGTAAATGGTAAAACAACATGTTGTAGACACATTATCGAGATTTAAAATATACAAATTCACAGAATAAGCATTCGGCTTTAGAATTACTCAAAACTTTCAGCGTTTTATCAAGTTCTTATTGTAGCAACTTTAAAAATCCAAATGAATATCGGAATAATAGCACATCTAAAACATCCCATCCGCAAGCCATATATGGGCGGACTGGAGGCTTTCACTTACGAAATTACCAAAAGACTCATTGACAGGGGGCATACGGTTACCTTATATGCAAGCGAACTGAGCGATCCTGAGCTCAATGTTAATGTGATACTTACCGATGTGGATTACGACAGGGAAACGCTAAGCAGGTTCAGGGCTCATGAACTTAGTGAAGATTTTATATCTACACACCATGCTTATCTGGAACTGATGCAGGATATAGACGGTCGCAAACATGATGTGATCTTTAACAACAGCCTTAATTATGTTCCGCTTACCATGTCTACCATTACAACCACGCCAATGGTTACCGTACTACATACGCCTCCTATTTTTGAAATGAAGCGGGCCATGTTACAGGAACGTAAAACAGGACGAATACGTTACGTGAGTGTTTCTAAACCCAATGCACTTGCGTGGCAACCTTTTCTTAATCATTGTGAGGTGATTTGTAATGGTGTGGATATTTCATTATGGAAGTTTTATGCCAAACCTACTGGAAATTACGTGGTCTGGTTTGGAAGAATCCATCCTGATAAAGGCACACACATTGCTATACAAGCCGCAAAAATGGCAGGATATCCAATTAAACTGGCCGGCAGTATTGCCGATACACATTATTTTCAGACTTATGTTGAGCCGCTGATTGGTGAGGGCGTGGAACTGCTTGGAAACTGCAGCCATGAAACACTTAATGAATTAATAGGTAATGCCAGATGCGCGCTCATTACTCCTTGCTGGGATGAACCATTTGGTCTTGTTGTGGCAGAAAGCCTTGCCTGCGGTACACCCGTAGCGGGGATCTCGCGTGGAGCGCTTCCCTATCTGGTAACTGCCGGAACGGGTTGTTTAACGAGCAGCAACGATCCTGAAGAACTGGCAAACTGCATAACCAAGGCTGTCGATATGGATCGGGCAACCTGCCGACGCCAGGCAGAAGAAAACCTGGATATCGAACGGATGATCGATGCTTACGAAACATTGTTAACGGAAACCGTAAAAAGCGTAGCCTGATATGGAAATCGCTTTTTACGTCCATCACCATGGATCAGGCCATTTGATGCGGTGCCTGGCGATTGCCTCTGCACTTAAAAATTGTCACATCACTTTTTTGGGAAGCAGGCTTGAACAGTATAGATCACTGATTCCTAATAACATAAAGCTCATTTCCCTACCGATGGATACGCCTGGCGATCAGGATCTTGACGTTGTGAATCAAAGTCCGGACGGGCTGCATTATGCACCACTAAATGTTAACGGACAACTGCAACGGGTAAACACAATCACCAGTTTTTTGGCCAGTAATCCCAATTTGCTGTTTATTGTAGATGTCTCGGTTGAAGTGGCTATGCTGTCGAAGCTCTGCGGCGTACCCACAATCGTGGTTAGGCAGCATGGCCTGCGAGATGATTTACCACATCAAATCTGCTACCGCAATGCGATTGGATTATTAGCCCCGTTTGATGAGCGGATGTCTGGCCAGGTGCCGGAATGGATCAGCAACAAAACCTTTTACACTGGCGGGCTTAGCCGGTTTGCACCAAGTGCAGATTTGTCTGATGCCAGCAAACGGAATGTAGCCGTACTGATCGGAAGTGGTGGCACAAGTATAAACAATGATTTTTTGGAACATCTGTCTGTTCAATGCCCGCGATGGATATTCCATATTGTAGGCAATATCCACAGTTCGAAAAACATCAATAATTTACATTTCTACGGAAAGCTGGAAGATCCCCGCACTGTTCTGGCAAACTGCTGCCTTGTAATAGGCAATGCCGGCCATAACACGGTGATGGAATGTGCTTCGCTCAACAAACGTTTCATTGCCATATCCGAAGAACGTCCGTTTAAAGAACAGGAAGAAAAAGCACGTATTATCGAAGACCTTGCGCTCGCAGTACACATCCCCGCCTCTGAAATATTCCGTGTTGATTGGGAAGAAATACTTGAAAACTATTTAGCCAGTCGCCCCAACTGGAATGGATTAATCAGCAGTGATGCAGCTGAACGTGCTGCAGCCTATTTAATGCATACTCACCGCACTGTTTTTCAGCACAATTAAGTTAATTTAAGCGCAGTTTCAATTTCCGGGGCTGAAGGCATGCGCTTTAATTCAAGACTATCTTTAGACCATCTAATTAATCCTGCGCGTTCAAACTTGCTTAGCCAGCCCTCCATAGGCCAGAGACCCCATTTTTCCCGAAAAGCCCTTGCATTACTGATGATGTCTAAAAGATGGTTCATTGGAGGGTCGTAACTTGGATGATATTGATGGAAGGCTGTTGCGCTTATAGTAATCATCGGTATTGCTTTTGCTTTAGCGGAAAAAGCGAAGTCGGTATCTTCTGCCCCATAACCGATAAACAGCTCATCAAATCCGCCAATTTCCTTAAAAGTGGTTTTCCTACAGCCAAAATTAAGCGACCAAAAAAGTTCATAAGGATATTGATCAATATTTTCACGTATGGGATCTGCTATGCTATATTCCATCAGACGTTCGAAAAGGTCATTTTTTTCCATCGCCTTAGCGGTTAAATAACGTACACGACCGGAAATAAGTGAATCGGCGCTGGCAAAAGCTTCAATATAAAGAGAAAGAAAATCTGGTGCCGGGATACAGTCAGCATCGAGAAATATTACCTGATCACAAGATGCTAATGAAACCGCAGCATTTCTTGCCGCCGCCAGCGGTAGTTGATGCACACTGTTCACCACTTGCTGTTTGACAGGAAAAGTTGAGGATGGCATTTGATAGGGTTCCTCATTCATATGTATAACTACGAGTTCAATGGGTTTTGGTGTGCAGCGTTCCAATCCACGAACCATATTAACGAGCGCAGTACGTCGGTTTTTAACAATCGTAACCAGTGAAATATCCATATGATAGTTAACCATTACGAAGGTCAAAAAGTTTAGCAGAATCTGGTCGTAAACATTATTTAAATAATAGACAGGAGGTATTTTAACACACCAGACCGATTTTTATCATCATCATATGATTGTCAGCATTTTGCTTATTTTGGTAAATCACTTACCAATGTCGTATATTTGTTACATATCAAATCCAAACAGCCTATAGCAAAAAAGCCCTACTTAAATCATTTCAACTAGTTATCTATGAGAAAATATATTCTGGGCATCTTCTGCATCATTTTATCATTAAGCTTTTTCTTATTGGCTACAAGTGGTAAAAAAACAGGGCATCTAAAAACTGTTGCCAGGGTTTCAACCCCAATTAAACCGAGTTATGCTGCGTATGCAAAATCACTTTATAACCAGGTTCATTTAAAGGATTCTGGTTTGACCTACCCTGTTTTTGAGAAAGCACTTACAGGATATTATAACCTTAAGGAAGCTGGTAGATTGTCTGAGCATGCACTTTTAAGTATTGCAGATTTTGATCAAAAAAGCACCAGAAAAAGGCTTTATGTGTTAGACTTAAGTAAAAAGCAAATTGTATTAAATACATGGGTGGCACATGGGCAGCGCAGTGGTGAAGATGAAACGGTAACATTTTCCAACCAAAACGATTCGTATAGCAGCAGTATCGGCTTTTACGTTACCGGTGAAGAATACGTAGGCGCCCATGGAAGATCGCTTCGCTTAGATGGTATGGATGCGGGCTATAATGATAATGCCAGGATGCGTTCCATTGTTATTCACGGTGCACCATATGTAAGCCAGGGTACCATTGAGGCCTTAGGGCGTTTAGGCCGCAGCCAGGGTTGTCCGGCGGTGAATCCTAAACTATCCGATCAATTGATCAGTGCAATGGGTGAAGGAAGTGTGCTTTTTATCAATAAAAGTGCAGAAAAATATGCTTCCCGTTACCTGGATGAAAAGCAGGCCGCACTGGCTGCGCTACCAGCCCTGAACAATAATACTGATCAGGGCCAGTTCCACATGGACTAAGCCTTATTCAAGTGCGTATAAAGTACAGCATCCTGACCATAAATATCGTTGGCAAACATCAGCTTACCGCTATTTGAATCTTTCCAGCAGGTAAAGTAGACCAGGTATACCGCAACCTGTTTGGGAAGAGAAATGTTTTCTGCTTTTGGATCTTTGCTTTGCATACCTTCTTTAATTTTATCGAATTTTCCGCCTGGGCCAAAAAGCACCCTGGCAAGTTCCAGAGGTTTTTCCAGCCTGACACAACCGTGGCTTACCGCCCTCACAGCCAGGTTAAAGGCAGCTTGGGCCGGTGTATCATGCAGGTAGACACTGCTTTGATTATTAAAAAGAAATTTGATTTTACCCAACGAATTGTCGGCGCCCGGCTGCTGCTTGAAGGTATAGGTTTTTCCTACATCAGGTGCAGACCAGTCGATAGTTTCCGTATCCTCAACCTTTTTTCCTTTATAAAAAACATCAATATTTTTGTTGCTTAAATAATAACGGTCTTGAGAGGCATACTTCACAATTTCATTACTGGCTATACTTTCAGGGATATTCCAAACCGGATTAACCTGCACACTATGAATCATACTTTTCAGTTGAGGAGTTTCCCGGTTAAATGCACGGTCTTTTTTCAGGTCATTTTCATCATATTCAGTTAAAGAGGTTGACTTTCCGGTATTGCGACCTTCCCCCACACATACTTTCATGCTTAAAACCGGTTTTTGTTTTTCCATTACCTGAAGTTCAAAAGCCGGGATATTTACCCATACATATCTATCTTCCTGTTGGGCAGTGTGCCATCTCAGGCGTTCCATATTTACTTCTATAATTCGCTTCGTTTCTTCAGCAGAATGACCAGGAGCGGTAATTTTTTGACTCAGCGCAGTCTGGAGCATTTTATAGGCTTCAGATTTGGGTTGGATACTATCTAAAAAAGCTGTGATGTTACTGGTTTGATATGGCTTTTTAAACGAAATGGAATCTGGTCTGAGTACCTTGGTGTAAAATTGTGCAAATATTTTTCTGGGGCTTACTATTCCATATTGCATAGCCGCCGCATAATCGGTAATAGCGCCACATGCAATCAATTCGAGATCAATAACCGCATCATAAGCTTTATCAATCGTATTAACCTCTGTTTTGGAGTAAATTTTCTCTAACGCGGCGTTTAATTTAGCGGCCTGGAAGTTTTCAGCCGAAAGACCGTGTTCTTCTGCCGCACTAATCTTTTTCGCTGCATTTTTTAATCCACTGTCGGGAAGAAATTTAGCAATTAAAACCGGTTGGTAATCTGCCTGCTCATAAATTTGTTCCGTAAATTTTGGGTTCGACATCGATTTCCCTCTTTTGCTTAACGCCGCTTTCAATTTATCGCTCAACACCTCAGCATCGAGGTCTTTATATAATTTAATGCCGGTAATTTTGGTTAGTTCGGCACCAGTTTTTGATTTAGGCTTATTACAGGCCTCCATTAGTATCAAACATGGTAAAAGCATCAATAGGCTTCTCAAAAGTTTAGGTACATGTGTATTATTCATGCTCATATAATTCGTTTTTCGTCAAATTGTTTTTACAAACCAGATAATCACCTGTTAATTAATAATTTATTTTTTTTTAAGAAATTAAGATTAAGACGTTTACAAAAGCGCGGCATTCCACTTCTGATAAAATGTATTTGGGAGAAAATAAGTTTGTAACTTAAATTGTTCAGGCTGAGCCAGGCCCATACTAGGCTTAACGAAATCAAAACCTCTTAAAACATTTTAAAAAAATTGCTCTAAGCGACCATTGACAGCCCCAACAAAAGAATCGTCATCTCCGTAGCAACGCGAAGTGGAAAGATCTTTGGATTAAGTGGCCGAAATCAAATTAAAAGATCTCTCCAATGCGGTAGAGATGACGATCATATCATTTACATTAATGTTTATGCAATAATTTATCCCTCAGGATGAGCATTGATTGATTAAGGATGCCCGCTTCCACCAGCGGCACCGTAAATCTGTCCGGTTGCGTAACTTGCGCTATCATCTGCCAATTGCACATAAATTGATGCCAACTCTGCTGGCTGGCCTGGCCGCGCCAAAGGTGTTTGTTCGCCAAACTTTTCAATTGCATCCTGTGGTTGGCCGCCACTGGTTTGCAGCGGAGTCCATACGGGGCCCGGTGCTACGCCATTTACACGAATGCCTTTAGGGCCAAGTTGTTTTGATAAAGATTTTACGAAAGCCACATTGGCTGCTTTTGTCTGTGCATAGTCAAAGAGGTTTTCTGAAGGGTCGTATGCCTGTACTGAACTGGTTGATATAATCACCGATCCAGGTTTTAAATGTGGTAATGCAGCTTTGGTAATCCAGAACGGAGCGTAAATATTGGTTTTCATCGTGGCATCAAATTGCTCTTCACTTAATTCGGAAAGTGAGTCAACCGCCTGTTGTTTACCAGCGTTATTTACCAATATATCCAGACCGCCCAGTTTTTCTACCGCGTCATTGACCAATTGCTTGCAAAATTCGCTGCTGGTAATATCACCAGGGATAGCGTATGCTTTTTGCCCGGCATCGGTAATAAGCTGAACTACTTCATCGGCATCAGTCTGCTCTTCAGGCAGGTAATTGATTACCACATCAGCACCTTCACGTGCATAGGCTATGGCTGCTGCCCGGCCAATACCAGAATCTCCGCCTGTGATTAAAGCTTTTCTGCCCTTCAACCTGCCCGAACCACGGTAACTTTCCTCACCATGATCTGGCTGAGGGCTCATTTTACTGGCCAGCCCGGGAGGTTGCTGTGGCTGGCGCTGAAAAGGAGGTTTAGGATATTGCTCCAACGGATTCTTCAATGTTGTATTTTGTTCATTTTTCATAGTAAAATATTTTGATGTTTGCTTAAAGCAACAAGGCTAAAATGGCCTTTGTTCAAATTATTTTCATTTAAGTTCGTTAATCCTGTGAAGAATGGACTTAATAGTTACCACTGTAAACGTTTTCCTGCCCGATAATAACCTGCACCATCGGATTTTTAGCGAACTGCCCGGCGTGATCCCTGTTGTTGTTCAGGTAGCGGAAAAAAAAGCCTGGTAAACCTGCGTAATTTGATAATCAAGATGTTGTTTTTGCCACATCAGAGTATTGGGTTTTACACTAGTTTCCTATAGTTCTCCTCTATACCTAACTGTGCTTCTTTGTACATGAAAACAAAATACAAAAAGCCAATAACTGCATTTTAATGACCAATCAATTGATATTACTTATCCTTTTTGAACGAAAGAGCTAAAAAGTTAAAAATAAGTCTGTTCAAGTAATCTGGTCGCTCAAATGGCACATAATGTGTGGCATTCGGCACGATTTCCAGCTGGGATTTAGCAATGCTGGCTGCAATGAGCTTAGTATGCTCGGCTTTAATTACATCGTTACTTCCAGCAACAACTAATACAGGATTTTCGATTTGCTGCAATTGTTCAGGAGTCATGTTAGGTTGCGCCAACATTAGCTGAATCAATCTGGGGTTTTGACCTGGGGCTTTCGCCAGTAACTGATGTTTAAAAGAGGCCATCAAACTATCTGAAACACCAGACGGATAAAGGTTGGCGCCTATGGTTACCATTTTGCTGACCATATCCGGATGTGCCAGATTAAAACTTAATGCGGTATTCCCTCCATCGCTCCAGCCAATGATATTCACTTTTTTTAAATCCAACGCGGTAAGCACTTTGTGTAAATCGTTAGCAAATTTGTCATAACTATATGGCTCTTCAGATAAATCAGAACTTCTTCCCTGGCTTCTGGTATCAATGGCGATAACCCTGAAGTGCTTTGCAAAAAAGGGTATTTGACGATAAAAATCTGCTATGCTTCCATTATTTCCATGTAAAAGTATCAACGGTTCTCCTTTACCATACTGTTCAGTGTAAATTCTTGCATCGCCAAGATCAATATAACTACCTCTATTCCTTCCGTAGCCGCTTTTAATGGATTCCTGCCTGTGCTGATAGTAATCTGCTAACATCGCAATATCCGGACTGTTATCAGCCAATGAATTTCCCTGCCGCTTTAGGTTTTCCCCTCCTTTCTGGTATCGGATATCCAGATTAGCAATAAACGTTCCCGCACTGGTTTCCCAGTTTCCCTGTTTTTGATATCGGAAAAGAAGATCCTTAGCCAGGGTCTTTTTTGCTGAAACCCCAAAACTAAAATTTCCACTACTGTCTGGCACATAATCAACAAGCTGCAGGGTTACGGCAATCTGATCCAAACCGTCAAAATTCAGATGATATGGTGCAAGATCTATTTTTTGCCAGCCTACAGAAGTAGTCCGATAGGTAATAAGTTTTCTTAAAAGATTGCTGTCTGGTAAATTATTTTTTACCGCATATAGATTAAACTTTAAGGTAATAGAAGCGTATTTTGAGCTGGGGATAATGTAAAAGTTATAAGCTTTAAGTACAGTCTGATTATAGATCTCAAAAATATTTCCCTGTTCAATACTTGGAACATTTTTGTCAAACATTCTGGAAAAAGTTATCATCGGTCTGGATCGCTGCCCTATAAGCTGCTCCTTCATTTTGTTCCCTTTTATAACCACTTCAGCCATATCAAAAACCTTTTCTTTAAGGGTAACCAACATCCCGGGTTTGAGTTCTGAACGCACAACTTGCCGGTCATTAAAACCAACGGCGCTGAAGATTACAGGACTTTGTGCTAAGCTATCCGGGATAACCAGTTTAAACATACCGTCGCTACTGGCTACAGTACCGACTTTACTATTTTTAATACCTATTGAGCAATGCGGAACGGGTTGCTGGTTGGAATCTTTTACAACACCGGTTAATATGTATTGTGCGTTTGCATTAATGAAGATAAACAGCGCTAGCAACGTGAAATATAGTTTTTTTAAAAGATGTATTGTTATTTCCATATTAACGAGATGATAAACCAATCAGATTGGTTGCATCAATACACCTAAAAAATAACTTCACCCGATGGATTCCACAACATTTACCTATACCAATCAACAATGCCAGCATAAAGCTTTTGATCTAAATTTCTAATATCTTTGTTTTATTCTGGCTATGGCAAAAAAAGCACAAGACATCCCGGTTAACGTTTTACCAAATGGCACCAGCCGGGGCATCATGATGTTAAGAAAACACTTTGATGGGTCCCCTGACAATGAGCAGGTTAGCAGGCCCCATCGTGATGATGGCTATACCTTTATATTGCAGGAAAAAGGAATCACCAATATTGAGATAGATTTTCAAATCTACAGCATTCAGGCTCCGGCAATCATCTACCTCCATCCGAGTCAGGTTCACCGACTCATCGCATTTGAAAAAGCCGAACTCAGTACCTGGATTATTGCGGAGGAAAACCTCCATCCTAAGTACCTAAGGATTTTAAACGAGCTGATGCCGGCAAGTGCATTAGCGCTGAGCAATGAAACACTTGCCATTTTTTTGCAGGTGGCTAGTCTATCTCATAACCTTTACACGAAGCCTGACGAAAACTTATACCGTTCCACACTGATAGAGAGCATTAATAGCCTGGCCGCACTCACCAGCTCACTATATCAGGCCCAATCCAGCCTTACTGAAAACCGCACCAGGTTTAATATCGTAGCCAGAGCCTTCAGAAAGGAATTAGATCTTCGTTACAAAACCGTAAAGCGTCCGGCATTGTATGCAGATTTCCTAAACATCTCTGTTTCATATCTCAATGAATGTGTAAAGACTGCTACAGGGCAATCGCTTTCAAACAATATCCAACAACGCGTAATGCTGGAAGCTAAAAGGCTTCTTTATCATTCAGACAAATCAGTAAAAGAAATCGCAAATGAACTCGGTTATGATGATTATTCCTATTTCATAAGGCTGTTTGTAAAAGTAACCGGATCAAAACCGTTATACTTCCGGAATAAAAACCGCGAATAGTCCTATACTTACGCCGTATAGACATTCTTTAAACGCATTACATGACGTTCCTTTGTGCTGTTAAACAAGCCATATGGAAACTTCAAAAAAAATAAATTTAATAACCGGACTCGATATCGCAATTGTTGGTGGAGGACCTGGCGGACTCGCCCTTGCGCGATTATTACAGCTTAAAGGTGCTCGTGTGAAAGTATATGAAAGAGATCTTAATCAAAAGGCACGCGTACAGGGTGCAATTGTGGACCTGCACTATCATTCAGGACTGAAAGTGCTTGAAGCAGCGGGACTGATGGATGCATTTAAGGCCCGGTATATGCGCGGGGCAGACAGCTTCAGGTTAGTAGATGAAAACGCGAATGTATTAGCGGATGATTATTTTCAAAGTGGCCGATATACGTTCGGCGACGAACATTTTCGTCCCGAAATTGACAGGGGTGCCCTTAGGGATATCCTGATCGATTCGTTACTACCGGGTACGGTGGTCTGGGACAGTCAGCTGATTCACCTGTCTCTCAGGGGCGGCCGATGGGAAATGCAATTCAAAAATGGCACTCATGCCAGCTCGGATCTGGTCATCGGCTGTGACGGGCATCGCTCCAGGGTCAGGGAATACCTAACAGATATCCAGTCAGTGTATTCGGGTGCCAGCATCATTCAGGGAGAGATTGATGCCCCCCAAACAGCTTGTTCTGAACTGTACTCCATGATCAACAATGGAAGCCTTATGGCAGCAGGACAGGGAAAGATGCTGATGGTACAGCCAAGGGGCGACGGCGGCCTGACCTTCTATGCAGCATCAATGTACCCGGAAAACTGGGAAAAAGTTAGTGGTATAGATTTCCGTATTCCGAGGGAAGTATGTGATTATCTCGATAATTTTTATGATGGCTGGCATCTGGCATTTCATACAATGTTTAGCGCCTGTAAACACTTCACTTACCGTCCACTCCATTACCATCCGTTACCACTACGTTGGCAAACCAGACCAAACATGACAGTTTTGGGAGATGCCGCTCATCTGATGCCGCCAAACGGCGAAGGTGTAAATCTGGCGATGCTGGATGCACTTGACCTCAGCGATTGCCTGACCAACAGCGCGTATCAAAATATTGAAGACGCATTAATGGCTTATGAAAAATTGATGTTTGCAAGAGCTTTACCTATCTGCTGGGAGACCGTAGAAGGCATTAAGGATTTTGCTTCACCCGGCAAAGAATCTATCCGTAAACTCATACAGATTTTTGGGAATGATGAAAACATTTGAGATAAAACATGGTGAAAATGCAAAAATGTCCTGGTGTTATTCCCCATTTAAAATGATAATGTTAACACCGCCATCATGAGATAGCGGTGTTATTAACCTAATCAGATTAAGCCGAAAGTGAACCCAACCTTATTAAAGGTTCGGACTGCATGTTACTAGAATATAAACTGATATAATTCAACTAATTATTCGCCTTTTCGATCTGATTTAACATATCGATAAGTGCTTTCGCCACCGGACCAGCTGACAAGGGATTTTGACCGGTAATGAGTAAACCATCCTTTTCCACATGGGATAAAAATGGCACAAGGGCGGTTTTCACCATTGCACCAAACTCTTCCAGCCTGGTTTGAAGCAGATAGGGTACATTACCACTTCGGCCCACCAAAGTTTCCTCGGCATTACTGAAAGCAGAGATGATTTTTCCCTTTAAAAAACCCGGACGTTGCCCTTCAGCACTGATCAATGCCGCTGGTCCATGACATACTGCAGCAACCGGTTTATCAGCATCCAGGAAATCCAGGATTAAAATTCCGCTGTTATTGTCTTTTGCAAGATCCCATATTGGGCCATGGCCTCCAGGATAGAAAACCGCATCGTAATCATCAGACCTGATCTGATCTAAAACCTGGGTGTGTGAAAAGGCCGCTTTCGCTGCCTCATCGTCATTGTACCTACGGTTAGCGCCGGTTACATGTTCAGTTAATTCACTCATCGGATCTACAGGAGGCCTCCCTCCTTTCGGACTGGCTAACGTTACCTGATAACCTGCATCTATAAATTCATAATAGGGATCTGTAAACTCACCCAACCAAACACCTGTTTTTCCATCAGTATTTTCCATCCCGCTATGTGATGTTAATACCATCAATATCTTCTTCATAAAAGTCTTATTTAATATCATCAGGTTCTAGTTCATTTCCTTCCTCATCAACACGCTGGTGTTCGTTCCAGTTTGAATTCTGGTCGGTTTTATCCTGCTGCTCCACATTTTCCTCCTGTGGTTGCAATTCCTTTTCTTTAGGGTCTGCCATAACAATGATTTTAGTTTAAATAACAACAGCGTCGGACAGAAATAGTTCAGTAAAATGAATAATATGCGTAAATTCCAGGTTGCTTAACCCCACAGCCTGTTATTTATAATTGATTAAAAATTAATAACCTATATTTATCTTAAGAGACTTATCATGATCAAAAAAGAAATTTTAATAGACAGGCTGATATTGCGTGAACTGGAGACACATGACCATTCGTTTATCTTTCAGCTGGTTAATTCTGCAGGCTGGCTGGAATTTATTGGCGACAGGAAGATAAAGACAGATGAAGATGCGCTGGCCTATGTTGAAAAGATCATAGCTAATCCCTTAGTCAAATATTGGATAGTGAAACTGAAGGCAAATGATCTGCCGCTGGGAATTATCACACTTATTAAAAGAGACGATCTGAAATATTATGATATTGGTTTTGCATTTTTACCGGGCCATACAGGAGTAGGATATGCCTATGAAGCTACAAGCGCCGTACTTGATATGCTTCCGGATTCGATTCTGACAAATAAAATACTGGCCATTACAACAGCGCGAAACAGCCGCTCAGTAAAGCTACTGGAAAAATTGAAATTTAAATATGAGCGCCAGGTGGACATTGCAGGAAAAACGATGTTGCAATATGCTTTAAGCGCAGATGAGATACAGATCGGCAAAATTACCCGTTCGTTTTTTAAACTATTTGATAATACTTTGAATGAACCTGATTTTGAACCGGTTTATCAGCTATGCACTACTTCTGCAAGCATCATCAGAAAATCTGCTATCCATGCAGATGTTTACGGGCTGGAATCTTTTATTGAACCACGAAGAAAAATATTAACAGATGGTACATTACAACAATTCACAGAATTCGAAACAGATGAAGAAACCAGGATTATCGGAAATATCGCGCAGCGATACTCAAAATACCGCAAACATGGAATGCTAAACGGCGTTTATTTTGAGGGCCGCGGGCATAAGTTCTTTCATTTTATTAAAGAGGCAGGCGAATGGAAAATTGCACACGTTATCTGGGAGGATGAAGTTTAGATCTAAATAAGAAAGCTATAAATGTATCCAATTTCCAAAACCAGTTCCAGCTACTTTTGAGCCTAACCGGGAGGTATCGGATATTGCTGATTTTAAATCATTGCGTTTTCCTGATCAGTAAACGATAAATGGCCAGGCAACCCGGAATCATCGGAAGAATTGCGGTCCACATGCCCGGAAAGTAATACTGCCCGGTGGTTTTAACACAAAAATTGGGCATCGTCGGGATTGTGGTACCTTTAATTGATGCTGTCAATGAATGCGGATCATGTGGAAGCAATTCAGGGGAAATCAGCGGAAAAATAAAATGGGTAAATTCTGCTACACCCAGACCGATAAATATAAACCAGGCTACAAATCCGGCAATCGGTACTTTATAATACAGCCCAAGTGAAGTAAGGGTATAAATAACCGGACCGATTAGCGCAAACACCATCAAAAAACTCCTTTCGCTCCATGGAATACCAAATAGCCTGCTCATGGCCGGCGCAAAGCCCATGAGGTATTCCTCAACAATGTGAATCTGTAAAGCAGCAACGGTAAGGATAAAAAGCGGTAGGATAATGTTGGGTTCCACCGGCTTTTTCAGATACGTAAAATACCAGCAGCACAGGCCAACAAGTGCCGAGCCTCCTACAATGATAACAGGCGGAAGCCCGATAGTATGGTATCCTATAATGGGTGCTACAACCGTAAACGTACAGGCTGCCATAAAGCTTAACTTTTGGGATAATGATAACGGATTTTTCATAACAGATGAATTTTAACCCGAAAGTACAACCCTGTCACGCCCCTGCATTTATCATATGATAAAAACTATTTCATAGCCCTGATTCTGCTTAACGATACCTGTGTAATACCGAGGTAAGAAGCCAGATCGGCCAGACTGATGCGTTGCAAAAGTGGTCCGTGTGCTTGAAGAAATTTATGGTAAGCGATCTGAGCTTTTTCTTCAAGGGTACCGCCAATTCTTTCCATCATATTCACCGCAGCAATTGCGAGAAGTTTCCGGTAAAAGGTTTCCATGGAATGATACCGCAAAGCATTTCCATGTCATCGTAATTGAGACAGGTAATCTCAGTATCTTCAAGCGCCTGTACAGCATAGGCAGAAGGCCGTTGAGCTAAAAAACTGTCAAGAACCGTAAACATACTTCCTTCTGCGAAAAAGCGCATAATAAATTCCCGGGTATGGGTATAAAAGAAAGTTTTAACCAAGCCGCTGTCTATAAAGTAAATCCGCTTACATACCGTCCCGGTTTCGAGGATCAGCTCTCCTTTACGATATTTCTTTTGATAAAGTTTTGATCGCATACTTTCGTTTGCTTCGCTTTCGAGAGGGGAAAGTGATGAGACAAAAGCTAAAAAGTTAGTTGCATCGGCAAAGTGATCGGTGATCATGACCACAAATTACAAAAATAGCGGTAAAATCTGGTTCAACATTATATTTAAATCTGCAAGAAATGAAATAACCGGTTTGATCTGATGGAAGTAATAATGATAACCTTTTTAATAAAAAAAAGCTGCGGGAAACCTCCGTAATCCCACAGCCGTCATTGACTAACTAAATTGTCTTTTTATTTCTCCCCTATTACTTCCCCGCAGGTTAGCATATTTTTTGGGTAATAAGGATTTTCAATTTTCTTGTCGTTACTTACCCAGGTCACACCTGTCATTGGGCATTTCTGCTGGTAAACGGTTGTGTTTTCTGGTTTCAACTTATCAATGATTACCCAAAGCTGTTCAGATAACTTTTCCATAATTTTTCGCTGCTCATCCAACGATAAAGACGCAGCGATTTGATCAGCCAATGCTTTAATGCTTATACGGGTAGTTGTGGCCACGTTCATTTGCTGCAAAGTGAGCTTTTTAAATTTGAACTGACCAAGTGCTGCTGAAAATTCAGTAGCGGAACCAGCCGTTTTTTTGGCGTCGGAAATCACCAAACCGTCCTTTATACCTAAGTAACTGGCAATAATAGTATTTTTTTGTGTTTCCCTTTGCTTCACCAATTCGGGTGTTACTTCCTGCGAAGACGTTTTCACCTGTGCTTTTGCGTTAAAAATCAAGCCAGTTACTACCATAACCGCGGCTAATGTATATTTTTTCATATTAAGGGTTTAAAGTTGTTTTTTTGATAATTTTATCGGCTTCTGTTTGCATATCTGCCAGATGTGTTGCTTCAATCCCTGTAGCCTGGGGCATTAACGCGGTAATTTTTTTTCTGATTGCATGAATATGGGCAATGGCTTCGAGCCTTACATCACTACGCTGCGCACTGCTCATCATCTTGCCATCTGCAACATCTTTTGGATTAATCAACATGCCCACCTTTTCCAGATAGGAACGCTGCAGGCTTCTTAAGTAGAAATCCTGTAAAGGTTGATTGGATTCCTTTTTCCATACCAAAGGCAGCAGATCATTTAGAAACTCGCTTACCGGATAAGGATCTTTTGCATTTAAAGCTTTCTGACTCAGGTTGAACAATAAACCCTGACTTAAGAAAATATTCAACATCTGCGTTTGCTGATCGGAAATATCTTCCATTGGCTTCAGGTTGATATAATCGGAAATTTCTTTCGGATATAACCATAGTGGAGCGTCAAATACCTGGCGACCAACATAGTCAACCGCATTTTTAACCTTTTGCTTTGGGATTTCTGCATATACCACACCTTTTTCATCCACGCTTCTTTTGGTTACGTATCGGTTGCCCACGCTTTTGAGCACATGGTAAAGGTAGCGGCTATACTGGGCAACAACTCCCTTGTGCAATTCTGCTAAATTATCATATTGATCGCCAGACTCATAAGTCCACTGTTTCAGATTAGCAACCACGCGTTTGAGGTTTTTTATCCCATAATCGCTTGCGGCAACAGCATCATCACCTAAATCTTCAGACTGACTCCTCGGATCTTCATCCTTTCCTTCTCCGCCAAACCATAATCTCGGGTTTTTAGTCAGCGTATCGGTCGTCATTTTACTAAGTAGTTTTTCTTCGGCAAATTCATCCTTTTCACCGTCGAAATAGCGGTAACCCCAGTTGATCGCCCATTCATCATAAATACCAATTCTCGGATAAATGCCTTTTGGCCCGATGTGATCTTCTGGTTGTGCCACGTAATTAAAACGTGCATAATCCATTATGGAAACCGTATGTCCGTTTTTCTCTACCCAGGCCTTATCCCGCAATTTTTCAACTGGCGTTTGGCTGCTGGCGCCCATGTTATGCCGAAGTCCTAACGTATGCCCCAGCTCGTGCGAAGAAACAAAACGGATCAATTGTCCCATTAGCTCATCATCGAACTGCATTTTTTGTGCCCGCTTATCCAGCGGACCAGCTTGTATCATGTACCAGTTGTGCACCAGCTTCATTACATTATGATACCAGCCAACATGGCTTTCCATAATTTCGCCGCTGCGTGGGTCACTGATTCGCGGTCCATAAGCATTTGGCGTTTCTGAAGCATAGTAACGGATAACAGAGAATCGGGCATCTTCCAAACTCATGGTGGTATCGGCCTCAGGCCATTCCTTACCTATTATTGCATTTTTAAAGCCAGCCTGCTCAAAAGCTTTCTGCCAATCGTTTATTCCGGCAATAAGATAAGGGCGCCATTTTTTTGGCGTAGCCGGATCGATGTAATAAACAATTTGCTTTTTGGGTTCAACCAGAATACCTTTTTTGTATTTTGCCAGGTCTTCCTTTTTAGGTTCTAAACGGTAGCGTTGTACAATGTATTTGGTTTGTGTGCGCTGATAATCTTCATCAAAAAGAATATATTTATTAGCAAAAAAGCCAACTCTTTCATCCAAAAGACGTTTGCGCATCGGCACTTTCGGCAATAGAATAATCGAAGTATTTAACCTCAAAGTAGTAGCACCGGTTATGGCGCCAACCGTAAAACCCAGACCAGAGGTTGCATAGGTTTTAGTGGTTTTGATTTCTGTATTGATTGGATAGCAGGAAATGCGCTCGATAAAAGACCGGTCATCTGCCAGGGCACTTAGCTTTTTTTCACTTTTTTCTTCTGCAGGGATGGCTACAACCGAGACATCTTTTTTGAAGAAATCGGTAACATCAATTACATAATTTCCTGTTAAAGGGTTTTTAGCTTTGATATCGAAACTGGCAATAATCGGGCTCTCCTGCGACTGCATTACTGCCTGAAAAATAGGCCCTTCTGTAGTTTTACTTTCCTGGCGGTAAACAACCCCTTTTAAAAAGAGGTTGTTATTATTTCCTTTTTGAAAAAATAAGGTTTGTTCATTTACTTTTTCACCACCGAAACTTCCATAACCCTGCGGAGTAGTCACATACCGTGTTACGGCCAACAGGTATCTTCCAAGCAAAGTATCAGGCACTTCAAAATACCATTTTTGATCTACCTGGCGAACATTAAAAAGTCCGTTCTGGGCAATAGCAGTTGAAGGAATAACTTTACTATAATCTAAAGGCGCTTTTTTAGCTGCGCTATCTGCTTTAACCATAGGTTTTTGAGCAAATGCTGTAATAGAGAGTGTATAGGCGAGTGGAAATAAAATTTGTTTAAAATTCATTTTAGAATGGAAGTTTTTCGTCGGTATTTAATGTAAGATTTGGGTTTTTCTTTAGGATGTTCAGTGGAAAAGGAATAACATATAACCTGGAATTTGGCAGTAACGTATAGGTTTTCTGAGGAACCGTTTTATTTACCAAAGGATAGGTACGTACAATTGTTTTCGCATATTCAGGTTCGGTATTTAATCTTTTCAAATCAAAAAAGCGGTTAAAACCTAAAACCATTTCTTTCCTGCGCTCATTGATAATGATTTCCATAGTCTCTTTTCTGGTATCGGGTATGGGTAATTTAATTGTACCTGACAGAATACGTTTTTCCCTCAGCGTATTCACAACAGCCATTGCACCTGCCAGGTCATTTTCGCGGGCTAAACATTCAGCTTGCATTAAATATACTTCAGTAGTTTTTAAACCAACTGTTGGATAGAAGAAGCGTGTATAAGCAACATTATAATAGGCTGCGTTTGAACCTATGTCTAAAAAACTGGCATTGGTTGTATTGAAAAACATATTAAAGCGGGCATCATTATTTCCGAACAAAGACCTAAGCTCGGGGCTGATTAACCAGGTAAAACCAAAATTGGTTTCATTATAACCTTGAATATATTGATAACTCAACACCTCTGGATTATTGGGTGCGATAATAGGTGTTACCGTTGGTCCACCTTGTGTGGTGGTATATTTTACTAAATCAAAAATCTGATTATTGTATGAAAGTGATTTTTCGCATGCGGCTTTAGCTTGAGCAATTTCCCTTTTAAATAAATGAATTTTCGCCTTTAATGCCCAGGCAAAGGCCAGTGAAGGATGATAAGGATCTACAGGTTGTGCTTGCAGATAAGGAATGGCTTCATCAATATCTTTTTGAATGAATTCATAAACCTGTGCTACAGTTGATTTAGTCGGCTGCGCCTCCAGATCGTATTTATCCATGATACAAACTCCACCATCAGTAGCCGCGGTAACTGGATCATATGCTTTGGCATAAACGTTTACCAGTAGAAAATGATCGAATGCGCGCAAAGCTTTTGCTTCTGCTTTAGCCAGCGCTTTGATGTTTTCATCGCCCTTACTGGCATCAACTGAAGATATAATGGTATTCCATCGATTAATATAAAGATAGGCCCGATCATAGAAATTAGACGAAGGGATCATCGATACCCGATCGACACTTTCGTCAAAACTGAAATGTACCGTATTAATATTGGGGGTCATTCCAATAAAATTAGATTCCTTTAGCCACATATCGTCGACAAGATACTGGAAATTGGAAATCAGATATGCTCTGTTAGGGTAGGAAACCAATTCATAATAATCTTGAGTTGTTTCCACGATTTGCGATCCTCTCGGTGTGATATCAGTATATTTTTCACATCCGGAAATTGCAAAAGCAATTAGAAGGGATGCTAGTACTGCTATATTTTTTTTCATGATTTTAAAAGGTTAGGTTAATGCCTAATACAAATGATTTAGGATTTTGTAATGTTCTTGTCCCACTATTTAGCGAG
This sequence comes from Pedobacter sp. BG31, assembly GCF_042464845.1. NCBI lineage: Bacteria > Pseudomonadati > Bacteroidota > Sphingobacteriia > Sphingobacteriales > Sphingobacteriaceae > Pedobacter > Pedobacter sp. BG31. The sequence goes on along the minus strand of NZ_JBHNZK010000017.1, from coordinate 33,842 downwards.
TATGATTCCGGATCAATGTCATCGCCGGCAGCGCTCGCATACCATAAATTATTCGCCTGTGCAGTAAACTTTGCCGAAGGAATGTTAAACTTTTTAATAAATGATTTTGGAAGATTGTACCCTAAAGAAATAGTTCTAAGCTTAATATAATCGGCCTTTACTACATTCACATCAGCCTTTTGCCACATGGTGGAAATGGATGATGCCCTGTTAATCATCGCCTCAGAATAATCCACGAAAAGTCTCGGCAATTCCGGAGTAATTCCGTTTTTGTAACGTTGAGTAATATCCAGATCAGAAATATCATTAGCGCCTAATGGTGTAATGTCTTTTCTCATTACATTACCGCCCGAAAATATAAGTAAGGCATTAAGCTCAAAGTTCTTATAGGAAATCCTTTGAGAAAACGAACCATTATAGGTTGGTATTAAACTACCCATATCAATCAAAGCAGCATAATTATTAATATCACGGCTGCTTGCTACTATAGGATTGCCATTTGCATCAAAATCCAGCGTTGACTTTCCATTTTCATCTAAAAAGTATGGGTAGCCATTGATCATTCCGCCATAACGGTAGGCATAAAGGGTATTATAATCTGTTCCCTCCGTATAATAAGTTGAAGGCGAACCCACATAATTTGCTGCTATAGATAAAGCTCTGTTTACTTTCCCAATTTTACTTCTGTTAAAACCCAGCACAAATGTCGAGCTAAGCATCAAATCACCTGATTTAAGCCAATCGCCATTCACAGTAAATTCAATTCCCTTATTTCTTAAAACACCATTATTAATTACTAAAGATGCAGCCCCTACTGTTGGATCTAAATCGGTAGTGACCATTAAATCGGTACTTTTTCGGTCATAAAAATCAATCGTACCTCTTAACCGGTTGCCTAAAAAGGCCATATCCAATCCTAAGTTGTAGGTCTCCGTTTTCTCCCAACGTAGTTTTGGGTTTGGTAATCCTACAATATTTAAATATTGAAGTGATGTGAAGAGATTATCATTTACTCTTCTTGCAGTCAAAAATTTTGTAGTTTCCGTATTTTGATTGCCGTTAACCCCATAAGTAGCACGAAGTTTTAGCAGGTTTATCCAGCCCAAAGATTCGATAAATTTTTCATTGCTGGCATTCCAACCTAAACCAACAGACCATAATGGTCTGTATTTGAATTCTGGATCAACTCCAAAAAAATCCGCCTGATCTATCCTCAAACTTCCGGTAACGTTGTATCTATTTAAGTAGGTGTAACTCGCATTTGAAAAATAAGAAAGATTACGGTGTTTTGTTTCCTGAAATGAACGGGGAGCAATACCTAATGTTAAGTTTCGGCCAAAAATATAACTGGGCAAACCTGTTTGACTTACCGTTGCATTGTTAATTACCGTAGATGTTAATGTTACAGGATCATATCCATATCTAATATCATTCATGCCCATTGGTAGAAAGGTTTGACGCATCTCTGTACCTACGATAGCTGCTATGGAGTGTTTGCCTTCGTCAAAAGATTTATCGAAACTCAATTGGTTTCTGAACGTATATGAATTTCGTTGCTGCATATTCTGGCTAATTCTTCCCCCCGCTGGTAATCCGAAGGTATAAGCGTTTGTAGCTGGCGTAAAAGCGACCAATGCATTGTACGCCGCTCTCATTTTGTAAGAATTTACGTCATATATCTGTTCACTTTTGGTGGTGCCCATTTCATATTGAAATTGACTGGAAAAATTCAGCCCCTCCATAATTTTAGCCTGAACATTCGTAAAAGCCCTCAATGCAATAGTATTAGCATTAGTCAAACCTTCATTTAAAGATTCTAAAATATTAAACCGGTATGGTTTATATTGCGGGGTATTGAGCAAGGCACCCGCAACCGCGCCGTTAATGGGTGAACCCGCTATTCCATCAGCAAGATTTACATAATTGGAGTACAGCAAACTTCCATCAGGATTTACTATAGAAGCGTAACGAGGTGAGATGGTGTTGTAATAATTATAACTATCGTCAGTCGATGTAGATGTAGAATAAGCACCATTAAAACCAATATTTGTAGAAAGCCATTTTTTGATATTATAGGTGTTTTTAAAATATAAAGTGATTTTTTGGTCATGATTCCCGATTACTCTCTCTGTAGAACGGTCGTAGTTAATGGATGCGAAAGTATTTGATTTCGAACTTGCCGAACTTAATGATAAGTTATAACGTTGACGAAAAGCCTTTTGCCACACATTGTCACGATACTGCTCATAGTAATCTGTATTTTTAAAGTTATTTAGCTGCTGATTAAATTGATCAGTTGTAACCTTTCCAGCATCCCGATCGCGAAACAATTGGTAAAGCGGACTATAATATTTAATGCTACCATTTGCTACCGTTCCATAAGCAGCAAACATAGTTTCAGTATTGGCGTATCGGGCACGCTCTTTATTATATACATCTGTTTCAAAATCAACAATGTCAGCAGTAGATGCATAATGCATGCTGCCGAAGGTGGGCTTGGTATCAATAAAAAAATCTGTATTCAATGATATTTTTAAAGGCGTATTCCCTTTTTTAGTGGTTATAACTATCACGCCATTTGCCGATCTGGATCCATAGATAGAAGCTCCAGCGCCATCCTTTAATACGGTTACCGATTCAACATCATAAGGATTAATATCTTCCAGTGCTGTTTCAGTGGGCAAACCATCAAGTACTACCAAGGGAGCACTGCCTCCCAAAAGATTGAATGTAGCCTGCCCTCTCAACACAGGCTGATCAGCTCCAATCCTATTGGGATTTTTATTGTAAACCAATCCAGCCACACGCCCCTCCAGTGCAGTTAGAATGTCAGAATTTATATTTTCATTTAGCTTATCATTGTTAATTATAGTTGCTGCACCGGTTGATCGCTCTTTACTTATCGTCTGGAAACCATTTACTACCACATCAGCTAATAAGGATGAATTCGGTTTTAAACGTATAGTCAAAATATTTGATGCAGCAGCTTTATCAATCTTTTGTGTTTGTGACAAATACCCCATATAACTGATTTCCAATACATTATAAATATCAGACATACCAATATTAAAATGCCCGTTACCATCTGTCATGGTATATCTTGTAGTTCCTCTTAGTTTTACAGAAGCGCCTGGAAGCGGTCCGCCTAGGCTATCGGTTACCATTCCATGTAAAGTGTATTCAGAAACATTTTCACTTCTGGTTTTTAAAACGATAGTTCTTCCGTTGCTGATTTCGTAAGTAAAATCCTGGCCCTTAGTTACTGCATCCATCAAGGTCCTGATGTCGGGTGTCGCCAAATTGAAGGTTATGGGTTTGGCCTTTTTCACCAGGTCTGCGTCATACACAAACTCGTAAGAAGTTTTCTTTGAAATTTCGGCGATTACCGTATTCAACGGTGCCTGAAAAAATTTGTACTGGTTGTTTTGCGCATTTACATTCAACGAAAAAAATAGTGCTAAACACAATAATGCCAGCCAGTTCAATAAATTGCTGCGTCCCGTCCGGACGAAGCGAAAGTAAAGGTTTGTCATAAAAAATTAGTTTGGTTGGTTGTTAATTGACGACGATGGATAAAAACCTATTCTTTTTTTAAAACAATCTGATTGCCCTTTAAATCAAACTCAAGATCAGTAGCCTTGGCGATCATTTCAAGCACCTCTTTAATATCTGCCTTACGCGATATACGCATATAAAGGTTTTTTGATGGCATTGATGCGGGCTGAACCTCCAGATTATACCACCTGGCCAACCTTTGCATTACTACGGCTAGCGGAACATCATTGAAAAGAAACTCTCCCTTCGTCCAGGCATTAAAATCTGCAGCAGAAACATCCTTTAGCGACAAATGACCATAAGCAGAAAACACTTGCTGATTGGGTTTAAGCAGCACATTTCCCCCCTCTGTATTGCTGAAGCTTACACTTCCTTCTAACAGGGTAGCCTCAACGCCACCGGTTTCCGGGTAACTGTTCACATTAAACCGGGTACCCAAAACTTTAATCTCGTTTCCACTTACATTAACGATAAAGGGTTTATCTGCATTTTTGGTTACGCTGAAAAATGCTTCGCCTTCAACATAAACTTTTCTTTCTGGTCCGCGGAAACCTGTTGGAAAAGTAAGTTTCGAGCCTGCGTTCAATAGCACCATAGAGCCATCGCTCAAAGTTACCTGGAACTCTCCCCCTCTCGGCGTAATGATGGTGTTCAGTTTCGCTGCCGTTGCCGAATCGGCGTTTACCGCCTTAAATACAACTGTGCCATTGCGTTGTGTGCTTACCGTTACGCCACCATTCCGATAAAGCAGTCCTGCTTTTTGAGCTGTTAAAGTGTCGTTTTTACCATTGAAACTCAAATAGGCTTTGGCACTTCCGGGTACAACCTGTGTACCATTTGAGAAATGGCGGCTCAATAATAATCCGGCAGATAAGATGGCCGCCACCGCAGCAGCATTCCTGATAAACCGGGCGGAGCCGATCAGTTTCAATACCCTGCTTGTCGGTTTCGCGAAAATTTTATCTGTCAAACGGGAATGGACGGCATCAAGACGTGCCATATCTACCTGATCAACAGCATGATTTTCAAGGTCAAATCCATTTTTGATTAAACTTTCAAGATCGGCCTGCTCGGCCTCTTCAAAATAAGCAAAAAGCATTTCAAGCTCCCCGGCATTACTTTTATTTGCGATAAAGCGGTCGAATAATTGTTTGTTTGAAGGTCGTTTTTCCATCGTTGTCTATATATATTATGCACGAGATGGACAAACACACTATTCGCCCTTAATTTTTTTTATTTTTTTAGATATGCTGCAATACAAAGCATAATAAACTCCTTGGAGTGAAAGAAAACATATCGCTTGATGTATCTGGTAGCATTGACCAACTGATTGCTCACTGTTGAAGAACTGAGTGATAGGATTTCTGCTGCTTCCTGATAACTTTTCCCCTCTATTTTACAAAGCTTAAATATTTCCTTTCGCTGTGGAGGTAGTTTTTCGATCGCCTGATTCAACAATTCAACCCGCTCTTTATTGAAAATATAATCTTCCGTTTGCTCATAGAATTCGGCAAAAGTTTCCAGCAAATGGCGCTGCATTTTTACATCAAGGGCAACGCGCCTGTAATAACCATAAATAGTATGTTGAGCAATAGTAAAAATCCATCCTGAAAATGAGCGGCTTAAATCTATTTCTGCCCGGTTTAACCAAACTTTCAGGAAAACATCCTGCATCAGTTCATCAACCACCTCATTAACTTTAACCATGCGCTGCATTTTGGGCAAAAGCAGCCTGCTGTATTTCGCATAAACAAAATCAAAGCCCTCTCGATTGCCTTTTATCAGGCTCTCGAGTTGCCGTAGTTCTTCATGATCGTTGGGATGGCCGGTTGACATTTTGCCAAAAATACACATTAAGCGTTTAAAATTGAAGACATTAACATCCTTAGGCAGGCTTTTGACAAAATAAACCGGTTTGGAATACCTGATTGATTGGCTGATACAGGAATGTAAAAATTCATGCTGAGATGCAACGCGCCTATAAATCTGGTGTCTTATTCTTAAATACATTAACATCTATGAATAAAACCGGAATTATTGCGCTGCTATTGCTTACCTACACCAACATTTTTGCCCAGAAGACTTTTCGTGACAAGCTCGATAGCGTGTTTACCGTCATGTACAATCAAAATCAGTTTAACGGTTCTGTATTGGTAGCCGAAAAAGGTAAAATATTGCTGGCAAAAGGTTATGGTTTCCGCGATACTTTATCCAGGTATCAAACAAATGAAAATACCATCTACGAACTGGGATCTTGCTCAAAACAGTTTACGGCTACAGCCATTGTACTGCTGCACCGGCAGGGCCTGCTGCAGTATGATGATCCGGTAACCAAATACATTCCCGAACTGGGCAGATGGCAAAATGTTACAATATATGATCTGCTTAGGCATACAAGTGGCCTTCCTGAATATATTGGAGACATGGCCAAAGGATGGGACCACAGCAAAATTGCCACCAATAAAGATCTGATCAGATTTTATGCAGCCCGGAAAGATACTTTGAGTTTTAAACCAGGCAGCATGCACCGATACAATAATACCAACTATGCGCTTCTGGCCGGCATCATTGAACGCATTTCTGGCAAAACTTACGCCGATTACCTGAGGGACAACATTTTCAGGCCACTAAAGATGAAATCTACATTCGTATATAACAGAAGACAAAATCCTAAAAAGATAAAGAATTATGCTACCGGCTATGTTTGGAAGCACAAGTCATTTGATAAAATTACGTCCGAAAACCCGGATTACGGAGATAGTGTAGTGTATTACCTGGATGGCATTGTAGGTAGCGCCAAAGTCAATTCTACTATCCTCGACCTGTATAAATGGTTGAATGCATTAAAATCAAATACCTTTCTTACTCCCAGCGAATTTGAACTGATGACTGAGGTGACCAAAACCTCAAAAGGAAAAAACATTCCTTATGGTTTCGGACTTGAACTTTCCGGAGGGAAAAACAACCTTTCATTTGGCCATACAGGTAGCTGGGATGGTTATGCTTCTTTTATTTATCATAAGGCAGGTAAAGACAGAACCATTATTACACTTCAGAATTTTAAAATGGGCGCTTACCCTTTTGAGACCATTAACCAGATTTTGGATAATCGCAAAATCGAGATAGAATACCCTAAAAAAATCACCTTACCAGCTCCGCAGATCACACAATATGAGGGGACTTACATCAGCAAGGATGATGGGGAAGAACAGCTGATTACTTACTTAGATGGCCACCTGGTCCATAACACCAACCGGATTAAATGGGATATGCGTTTTTTCCCCATTGCTGAAAACGAATTTCAGGGCATCAGGCAAGGTGGTGCAGATGGCGTACTTAGATTTACGCAATTGCCTGACCAGGAGATAAAACTCGAAATGCTGGAGTATGGCAAAGTGATAGGAACCGCCTTCAGGAAAAAACAATAATTAAAACATAAGTGATTTTAATAAGAAATCACTTAATAACCTGAGTTCGATTATTAATATTGTCTCTCGTTAGCTTATATCGGTTATTTGATTAAGAGGCCGTCACCCTGACCTGTAGCGAAGCGGAAAGCTACGCAGTAAACCGAGCCTTCGGCGAGCTCACCGAAGGTAATTCATTTCAGGGTCTTTCCTGCTAAAAAGATGCTGACCACGGAGTAGCTACAAGTCCATTGAAAATATTATTTCTACTTGTAAAACAAGTTCAGCATGACGAATCGGCCAGGGATGGGGCGTTTATAAGGCAGTATTTTAATTAAATAATTTATCAAGTTCAGGTTAATATTAAAATCATTTATCGTAAAAGTGTAACCGCGACACGTTTAGTTACATCTAACAGGAAAATATTTATCGAATGAAAAGTAAAGGCCTGCGTTTATCCTATTTAATTTTGCTATTCTGCTTTGTTTTTTTGAGTCGTTCAACTGCACAGGATGTACCAGCGAAGAACAGGTCGAAACCGTTTTCATTTCCGCTTCAATTGGAAATGCGTGTACCATTTGGCCCTACTGCTTTTCCAAACGGATCAAATTTTTATCTGATCTATGAGCTTTATCTCACAAACTTCGGTGCTTCACCCATTCATTTAAAAAGGATGGAACTGCTTAACGGAGACCGGAGCGGCAACGCCCCACTCCTATCTTCTGACTCGCTTGAACTCAAAACCATGGTGAGAATTTTGGGTAACAACAATCTAAAAGAGGCCTTAAATATTGAAGCCGGGCAGAGTGCGGTCGTATACATAGAGGCAAAAACGAGTAACAAGACAGGATTTCCCAATAATATCATACACCGGATCATTACCTCAACTGATTCTTTAGATGGAGCGGCAATAAACACACATACTACTAAAATCCAAACGCTTAAACCTCCTGTATCGGGTTCGGATTGGATTGCAGCCGATGGCCCCGGCAACAGTATTGATAATCATCACCGACGGGGGAACATCATTCTTAGCGGACACACCGTAAATTCAAGGCGTTTCGCCATTGACTGGAAAAAGGTCAAAGACAGCGTATCTTTTTCCGGTGATGCGTCAAATGTACATTCGTATTTCTGTTACGGAGAAAAAATCTTTGCAGTGGCGGATGGCACAATCATCTCTGCTACAGATGGATTACCGGATAACATTCCGGGTCATGGAAAAGCCTTCCACCCGGCAATGCCACTCACCTTTGAAAAACTGCCCGGTAACAATATCGTAATTGATCTTGGCGACGGACACTATGCCCACTATATGCACATGCAGCCAGGGAGCTTGCATGTTAAAAAGGGCGATCGTGTACGCAAAGGGCAATTATTGGGCAACATCGGTAATTCCGGAGATGCGCGCGAACCACATCTGCATTTTGAGGTGACTACTTCTGCAAAGCTCCTTTATGGTGAAGGTATTCCTTACATCATTGACCATTACCAGCTGGGCTACCAAAATGGTTTCGATGAGGTGCACCATAATGAATTACCTAAAGAAAAACAAATTGTAGATTTTGGAAACGCAAGGGGAAGATAACCAGCAAAGACTTTTATCATTAACTATTCATCTTCGTTAAATGTTATAAATGATCTGCCATAGTTTTTAACTTAATACCGGTTGCCACCGCTTTACTTATAGTTGCTTATGTTTATTTCAAACTTTTATTGTATAATTAAAATGTTAAATCATTTGAGAACATCTATATTATTATTACTGCTATCATTATATTTTTTAAAAGCAAATAGCCAGGACATACATCAACGGATCATCACCTCTGACATTAAAAATTTTTGGACAGCTTATGATAAGATTAAGGAGACCAGCGATAGCACTTTACAGGTAGGCTACATTAATGATCTGTTTATTAAACGCGGTACTGACGGCCTGAAGTCTATTATGAAAGCAAGAGGATATACTGCTAAATCTTATATTGATGCGATCCACAATTATCCACTCTTCTGGCATTCAGTAAGGGCTAATACCCTACGCGCAGATGAATTTGCAGACAGTATCGCCACAGAAATTGATAAATTGGCCGGGATTTACAACAAGCTTAAACCTGCCCGTATTTATTTTACTATTGGTGCCCTACGTACCAACGGGACAACATTGGATGGGAACGTATTAATAGGAAGTGAACTTGCGCTCGCTGATGCGCATACTGTATCTTCTGAATTTCTGAAAGCGCTATCACACCTGAAAGCGTTTTTTAGCAGCAACCCGATCCGCTCAACCGTATTCTTAAATGTGCATGAATATGTACATACCCAGCAGAAGAGCAGTATTGGCTATAATCTCCTTTCTCAATGCGTTATTGAAGGCGTAGCAGAATTTTTAGCAGTTACGGTTACCGGTAAACCATCAACAACCCCAGCTATTCAGTTTGGATCACAGAATTTTGAAAAAATAAGAAGCGTATTTGCCAAACAAATGTTTTTTGAAGATAGTGGATTCTGGTTATACAGCAATGCCGACAATGAATTCAAAATGCGCGATCTGGGCTATTATGTAGGATATGAAATCTGCAAAAAATATTATCAAAATGCTAAAGATAAAAATCTGGCCATAAGTGAAATGATTACGCTCGATTACAATAATCCATCGGCTTTACATCAATTTGTTGATCGCTCTGGTTATTTTGAAAAACCGGTATCAAAATTTTACCGGCAATATGATAAAAGCAGGCCAACTGTTACGGGCATTAAAGAGTTTAAAAACGGAAGCAAAAAAGTTGATTCTGGTTTATCCCAGATTACGATCAAATTTGCTGATAAAATGGATAAACGGTACCGGAATTTTGAACTTGGACCGCTGGGAGAAACACATATATTAAAGATTAAAGAATTTAAAGGCTTTTCTGCTGACGGATATTCTGCTTCATTCGATGTCGTTTTAAAACCCAATCACAAATACCAGCTAATGGTAGGGAGCGGTTTCCGCAATGAGAATGGAATACCACTTAAACCATATCTGATCGAATTTACCACTGCAAAATAGTTTGCCTGTGTGATCCGGTATTATTCGGTATCAATGAGGCATTCCTGACTCTACTCCGATTTACATCAGCCGTCAACCTGAACCGGGATCACTTGATGGATTAAATTCAGCATCATCAACTTGTCCACTTATTGTTAATCCAGCAGGGTCTCCCGACTAAATAAAGCCGCACGACTCACGTTAAATTATCTATTCACCAGGCCACCTGCGTGTAATCATTACAACTTATGGTTTCTCTATTTTATGCTATTTTTAAGTGAGTTCGACGTGACAACAGGTTATGAACACAAAAAGCCTTTCTCCTGAAAAGCTTTTTGTAGTCTGGATAAACCTGTTATTTCTTGTTTAAACTTTTTTCACGTTTACGGCCTGTAAACCCTTTCTGCCTTCGGCTACTTCAAATTCTACTTTGTCGTTTTCTTTCAAACTTTCAATTCCGCCTAAAACATCTTTAAAATGCACAAATAAGTCTTTATTGTCTTCTTGTACAATAAATCCAAAGCCTTTTTCCGTATTAAACCATTTAACTTTTCCGGTTGCCATAAAAAAAATAAAAATTGTATAAATAAATAAACCTTTTACGCCTTGATCAGCATTTAATTTAAACAATTGCGTATTAATTCAAATAAAACAACCAGTTTAAAGCATTAATATTGAAACAAAACTATCAAATATAATAACTTACTCATATAACACAAGTCATTTTGGCCTGTTCAACAAGAATGTTGCGTTTAAAAAATAAATTATTTATTTGGCTGAGGTGTTGTACGTAAATAAGGTTTAATAACCTGGTGTCCTTTTGGAAATTTAGCCGGAATATCTTCTGTCTTAATGCTGTTTACCACAATTACGTCTTCCCCATCTTTCCAATCAGCCGGAGTAGCTACGCTGTAATTTGCAGTAAGCTGCAAAGAATCAATTACACGCAATACTTCATTAAAATTACGTCCGGTTGATGCCGGATAAGTAATGATCAATTTTACTTTTTTATCGGGACTGATGACGAACAATGACCTTACCGTTAATGTTTCAGAAGCATTCGGGTGGATCATGTCATATAGATTGGCAACAGTTTTATCCGGATCGGCGATAATTGGAAACTCTACAGAGGTATTTTGAGTTTCGTTGATATCATTTATCCATCCTTTATGCGAATCGGCAGAATCTACACTCAGGGCTAAAACTTTAACATTTCTTTTTTCAAACTCATCTTTCAATGCAGCCGTTCTACCTAATTCAGTAGTGCAAACCGGTGTATAATCCGCAGGATGTGAAAACAGTACGCCCCAGCTATCGCCTAAATACTCGTAAAAATCTATTTCGCCAATAGAGGTATCGGCTTTAAAATTTGGTGCGGTATCGCCTAATCTTATACTCATGATCTTATTAATTTAATTTTTGACTAACACAAATCTAAACAATACCATAGTAAATACATAGATTTTATATTAATTTTAGACTTCCAAATTACAAATCCAACAAAAAGCCCTGAAGAAATAATCTACAGGGCCTAAAAGTATTAATTTGTTTGGGGTATTGTCTTAATATGCTTTGATCATAAATACATAATCTTGTATTTTTTCAATCTGCTTGGTACGCTTTAAACCAGAAAGCAAGCTTTTTTTATTGGCTGAAAGTTTATTTGTCCCCAGCGAATCCTGAGGGATAGCCCTCATGGCCTCAAGGATATATTTTGATTTTATGGCAAAGGCTGCACCTTCTGTCTGATCTGGCTTGCCGCTTATGATACCGACCAAATTTCCGTTATTATCCAAAACCGGCCCCCCACTATTACCCGGATTAACCGAAATGGCTACCTGATATTGGGTGGTGTCCCCTACAAAACCATTTTTAGAACTTACATAACCTTCGCCAAGTACGGCATCATCTTTCGGATAACCTAAGGTGTAAACAATTTCACCAATGTTACTGGTATTTCTTTTGATGGTATATGGAATAGAAGATAAGTTACTGAAATGTTTGTCGCTTATTTTAAGAATGGCAATATCATTTTGAGGATCTGTGTAAACAGATTTTACTTTAAATGATTCTCCTTTACTGTTTTGTACATATAAAGAATCGGCACCGTTAATAATATGCAGGTTTGTTAAAATGTAACCATTTGTAGAAATGGCAAAACCAGTACCGCCAAAACTATTTTGACTATTTGGTTTATCAGCAGTTGCGCTACTGTGCCTGATGTTTCTGATTAAGCTATTTTGTGTTTTAATGGCATTATTTACCCGGTTACTTAACTGCCTGTAACGCTCGGCCTGTTGAGTACTATGCTGAATAGAGTAAATGGAAACCAGAGAAAGTACAACAAAAGATGCGGCAACTGCAATGGCAGATTTATGTTTCCGCCATAGTTGAACCACGCGTGAAGGATGCGGCCTCAGTGTAGCGGCCAAACCTTCCACATCAATTTCTGAATGGATATGATTTAACTGTTCTTTTAAACGCAACTGTTCTGCAAATGTATCCATAGAAGCTAAAAAGAACTTATGCGAAACCACCTTATGATCTACTGTAGCATCGCTAAGACGTAATTTTTCAAAAGCTTCCATTTCCTGTGCATTAAGTTTACCTAACAGATAATCTTCAATAATTGCATCTAACTCCAAATCGTTTCTCATTTCAAATTATGGTTGAAAAAATATTTTCTTTAACCGCTGCAGGCATTTATATTTCTGCGTTTTTGCATTATCGGCATTGGTATAACCGAATTTTTCGCAGATATCCTGCATGGATAAATTGTGGATATAAAAATCCTGAATAATGGTTTTACAAGGTTCACCCAGATGATTAAGTGCTGATTGCATTTTCATAAATGAAGCATCTTTCTCTTCATGGTTTTCTACATCTTCCTCTACAGCAAAAACATCCTCATAATCAGTAATACTTCCGGTTTTTTTACTGTTCAGACTAAGTTTTTTTAACCAGATACGCCTGCAAACTGAATAAATATATGTTTTCAATTTGCTGCTCAGCTCAAAATTACCAGTCTTAATTTTGTTATATAAGATTATTATGCCTTCCTGGTATACATCTTTTGCATCATCTTCATCACCGTTGTTATTCAGAATAAACTGCAAAACCATTGCATAATACGCTTTATATAACTTGTTAAGTATATCTTCTGAGTTATTTAGGATACCTAAAATAACCTCTCTATCTGTTGGAACTGAACCCTTTAAACTGTTATTCACTAGTTAATACATTTTTCTGTAAATAGTAACCCAATATTAGACAAAAAAATATTTATCGCCACTATAATTGATTAATACAAACATCAGGCAAACGGTAACCCAAATTCAGCGTAAAAAAATATTTTAAATTTCTGTAAATTTTCGGGTTACCTTTTTACCTTTGCGGCATTAACAAGAAATTAATTACTAAAAAAATTCAAAAATGAAAAATGCATTCAAATTAGGCTTTTTAGCTTTAGCTTTATCTTTATCAGTTGTTGCTTGTAACTCAGAGAAAAAAGCTGAAGGTGCTGATACTACTTTAACTGATTCTTCTACTATCGTAACTGATACTACTGCAAAAGATACTTCAGTAAAAGATTCTACTGTAAAAGATACAACTGTAAAAACTACTACAGAAAAAACTGAAGTTAAACACTAGTCTAACTTTACCATATAAAAAAGCGCCCTGAAGTTAACTTCAGGGCGCTTTTTTATTTTTATTCACTTTTTTTATTTTTTTTGGGTTACCTTTTTAAATCTTCGGTATTAACAGGTAAATTAATTAATTACTTAAAAAATATTCAAAATGAAAAATGCATTCAAATTAGGCTTCTTAGCTTTAGCTTTATCTTTATCAGTTGTTGCTTGTAACTCAGAGAAAAAAGCAGAAGGTGCTGATACTACAGCTACTGATTCTTCAACTGTAATCACTGATACTACAGCTAAAGATACTACAGTTAAAGATTCTACAGTAAAAGATACAACTGTAAAAACTACTACAGAAAAAACTGAAGTTAAACACTAGTCTAACTTACTCATAAAAAAAGCCTTTGAAATTCATTTTTCAAGGGCTTTTTTATTTTTCCACGTCAAACATCGGTTACCTTTTTAAATTTTTAGTATTAATGGTATATATTAACCCTAAAACATATACCAAGATGAAAAATGCATTCAAATTAGGCTTTTTAGCCATGGCTTTATCACTAACCGTAGCTGCTTGTGGCGAGTCAGGTAAAAAAGCAGATGGCGCTGATACAACAGTTACAGATTCGTCGACAATTATTACAGATACAACCAAGGTTGACACAGTAGTAAAAGACTCTACCGTAAAAGATACTTCTGTTAAGGCCACAACCGAAAAAACCGAAGTAAAACACTAATTTCCATCAATTGATTGAAATAAAAAGGTCTCAATTTTAATAATTGAGACCTTTTTTTTATTAATAAACCGGGTTACTTTTTGAATATTCCGGCATTAACTTGTAATTAATTTTTAAAACCAAACCAGACAAAAAAATGAAAAATGTATTCAAAATGAGCTTTTTAGCATTAGCTTTATCGTTATCTGTTGCAGCTTGTAAATCAGAAAAAAAAGATGGCGGAACAGATTCGTCTAAAGTTGACTCGACAGTTGTAGATACTACAGTTAAAGATACAACTGTAAAAGATACAACCGTTAAAGACACTTTAAAAGCTGACACGACTAAAAAGTAGTTGCTGGCATTAATTTTCACCCTGAGCTTGCCGAAGCCTTTCAGCATGTTTTGAAGTTTTGATACTTCGTCAAGCTCAGTATGAACAAAGCTGAACATGATAAAGGTTAGCGTTGAAGCTACAGCTTACAACACAACCTCTTTTTATTTTAGCGATCAAGGCCTTAAAATCCATCAATTGTAGTAAATTTGCGGCAAAAATATAATCTGCATAATGAATTTAACATCACTACAAGCTATTTCACCTGTTGATGGCCGTTACAGAAAAACTACAGAAGGTTTAGCCGCTTACTTTTCTGAAGAGGCTTTAATTAAATACCGGGTTTTTGTAGAAATCGAATATTTTATCGCGCTTTGCGAAATCAACTTGCCTGGCTTGGAGAATTTTGATCGAAATCTTTATGTTGAATTACGCAAAATCCATGAAAATTTTTCAGAAGCTGACGCTTTAGAAATTAAGGAAACCGAAAAAGTAACCAATCATGACGTTAAAGCAGTAGAATATTTTATCAAAAATAAATTTGATGCTTTATCTCTTCAAAACTATAAAGAGTTTATCCATTTTGGTTTAACCTCTCAGGATATCAATAATACTGCTATTCCCTATTCCATCAAACTGGCCTTAAATGAGTGTTATTATCCGGCTATTGATGCTTTAATCGAAAAAATAACTGCGCTGGCAACAGAATGGAAAGATATTCCGATGTTGGCGCATACACACGGTCAGCCAGCCTCACCTACTAAATTAGGAAAAGAGTTTTTGGTTTTTGCTGAGCGTTTGGCCATCCAGGTAGAAAGTTTAAAAAGTATCCCTAATAGTGCTAAATTCGGTGGGGCAACCGGCAATTTCAATGCACACCACATTGCTTACCCACAGGTAAACTGGGTTGATTTTTCGAATCAATTCGTGAATGAGACATTAGGTTTATCACGTGCACAACACACTACGCAGATTGAGCACTATGATCAGTTTGCCGCACAATGTGATGCCTTGAAACGAATCAATAACATTATTATCGATTTGGACAGAGATATCTGGACTTATATTTCAAAAAATTATTTCAAACAGAAGATCAAAGCCGGAGAGATCGGTTCATCAGCAATGCCACATAAGGTTAACCCGATTGATTTTGAAAACGCAGAAGGAAACGCTGGGATTGCAAACGCACTTTTCGAATTCTTTGCTGCCAAACTACCGATTTCACGCTTGCAAAGAGATTTAACAGACTCTACCGTTTTAAGGAATATTGGCGTTCCTTTCGGACATACGTTAATTGCCATTCAAGCTACTTTGCGTGGATTAAATAAGATTTTGTTAAACGAAATGGCTTTACATGCAGATTTAGATGAAAACTGGGCAGTTGTGGCAGAGGCTATTCAAACTGTTTTAAGAAGAGAAAACTATCCTAACCCTTACGAAGCCCTGAAAGAATTAACCAGAACAAATGCTAAAATCAATGCAGCAAGTATTGCCGAATTTATTGAAGGTTTAAATATTGCAGAAGATATAAAAGCACAATTAAGAACCATATCTCCTTTTAATTATACCGGCGTTTTTTAGTTAAATTAAATTGACGTTAAGCAGACAGCCGATAAAGGTTTTATTTAGGAGTAATTGTTAATTTTGTTTATTCAAATAGATAAGACATGACGATTAACGTATATACAGAACAGACTCCGAATCCGGCTACCATGAAATTTATGGTAAACAAACTGTTAATAAACGGCAGTGAGGATTTTGCGACTAAAGAGAGTGCTGAACATTCGCCTTTTGCTAAAGAGTTGTTTAAGTTCAACTTTGTTTCTGGCGTTTTTTTCGCCAGTAATTTTGTTACCATCACCAAAACAGATGATGCAGAATGGGCAGATATTGAGGCGATCTTAAAAGAATTTGTTAAAGGCGCTGTAGAATCTGAATTAAAAATCAAAGAAGCAGCTGCTGAAGAAACGCCGACGTTTGAAGGTACAGAAACTGAAATTAAAATTCAACAGATTTTACACGATTATGTACGCCCTGCTGTTGAACAGGATGGTGGTGCTATTACATACAAATCTTTTGATGAAGGTGTAGTAACTGTAGAATTACGTGGCTCTTGCAGTGGTTGTCCATCTTCTACCATTACACTTAAATCAGGCATTCAGAACTTATTGCAAAGAATGGTGCCGGAAGTTACCGAAGTAGTTTCTGAAGCGCTTTAAAATGGTGCATTTTTCATAGTATATATAGTGAAAAGGTCGCAATGAGAATCGCGACTTTTTTTTATGCCTTTTTCGTTAATCCATTCTGATAAAGCATAAATTCGTCTATTCACATTTCCTGACGAGGTTAATCAATTATTTTTTTACCGCGTTGTCCTGTATAATTCTACCCAAAAAAGACACAAAAGCTGTAGAACATATTAAATTCCATCATTGCGATGATTTTCAACGAAAACCTTTGCAGAATTCTCAGATCACTTCTGTTTGATTACTTTGAACCACCAACCTTGAATATTGCAATTGAGCATTAAATAATAGCATTGACCTGATTTCGATCATCCAGTCTTATGCTAAACGCCCTTATCAGTAAGTACAAATATGCTTCCCTCTCCTACCCGCCTTTGTTTAAAGCCATCAAAAATTAATTAAAGCACAAACCAGCAGGGACAAACGACTGGTTCATCCTGACGCGAATTATATCTTTCGCTAATCTGCTACACTAGACGATAATTTTCATTGTATTTTCTTGCCGGTTGATTTCATAAGTACACTGTTCGCTGCCGCACATTTACTGTCCGGAAATGAACAGGCCTAAACTAAGATTAGGCAAAAAACCACCTCAAATGGCTGTTAAAGCCATATTTCTATTCTGGCATAAGCTTAGTTAAGTATGCTGCAGAATAATACTGGTGCAGATTGATTCCATGAATTGACCACCTTAACCAAAAAGTTTAACATATAATTTAATAAACAGACAATGAAAACTTCAATTAAATCGCTCATCGCTATGGTATGTACAACAATGACTCTAACAGCTACCTACCCAAATAATTTATGTGCAGCAGAAAAAAGCAAAACTACTTTTCTTAAGATCCAAAACTTCAGAAGGATTGTGATAAATGGAAATGTAGAAGTGATGTTGGTTCAACAACCAAGAGTTGGCGTATCTTATGCAGATGATAATAAAGGAACTGTAAAAGTTATTCAACAAGGTGAGGTATTACGCGTTACCAACTCCGATACAGAAAAGTGTAAACTTATTATTTATGTAAATGATATCTACCGCATTGAGGCAAGCCAAAATGTTGTACTGAAAACCGAAGCGAAGCTCAGTACGAAATTTCTCCAGGTTATCCTTAAAGACAATGCCATTGCAGATATTAATACCAGTAGTGAGGGATTATATACTGAAATTCTGGATAACAGTACGTTAAAACTAAAAGGCAATACTAACCACCACGCTTTGGTTATGGGTAAAACGCCTAATTTAACCATAAATGGTTTTGTGTCAGTTCAAACAGATGTTAGGCGTGTAGAAACAACTGACGAAAAAATTGCTGCACTTGCGCTTTAAGTTAAACACCTTTTACAAAACAACTAAAATACTGATATTAAATACATTGCAATCATTTTTTATTTTAATTTACTTTAAAATAAAAAAAAGAAAATGTATCATAAGTATATTTTATCATACTGGCGAATAATTTATGGTGTAGAAATTGATCTGATTGACAGCTAAAATTAATTAGATATTATCTTTGGAGAAATCGTCATTCCCAACTTGATTGGGAATCTTAAGCTAAGCGCTTTAAAATTCTCGCACACGCGGGAATGACGTTTTTTTTGAAGAGTATGCCAAAATGCCGGTTTCCCGAAGTATCGGACCAAATAGTAAAAAGAATTTTATCTGAATGCATTAGTAACATTTAGCTACCCCATAAGCTAAACAAAGGCTAAGCTCAATGTGACGAATTCAAAGTAGTTAGAATTATTTAACTCTGTTCAATTTCCTTCAGGCTATTCATTTTTTTATAGGCTAAAAATCCTTTGATATCTTCGAAATGTTCACGAACACGTTTATTGCCAAATTCAAATACTTTTTGCACCAATCCGTCAAGGAAATCGCGATCGTGCGATACCAAAATCAAAGTGCCATCAAAATCCTTCAGTGCGTCTTTAATGATATCTTTGGTTTTCATATCCAAATGGTTGGTAGGCTCATCCAGTATCAATACATTAACAGGTTCTAACAACAGTTTAATCATTGCTAAACGCGTTTTCTCACCACCCGAAAGTACTTTAACTTTTTTGGTGGTATCATCGCCACTGAACATAAAGGCACCTAACAGGTCCTTGATTTTAATGGAACCGTCGCTCAACGGAATTTGATCAATGGTTTCAAACACGGTGAGGTTCTCATCAAGTAAAGCCGCCTGGTTCTGCGCAAAATAACCAATTTTAGCATTGTGTCCTACTTTTAAGCTGCCTTCAAAATCAATTTCCCCCATAATGGCTTTGATCATAGTCGATTTACCTTCACCGTTTTTACCTACAAATGCAACTTTTTCTCCGCGCTCAATTACCATTGATGCCTTTTCGAAAACCACATGATCTCCATAAGTTTTGGTAAGCTCCTCTACCATTACCGGATACTGACCCGAACGTGGAGACGGTGGAAACTTTAGCCTTAAAGCCGATGTATCTACTTCATCAATTTCGATTACTTCCAGTTTCTCAAGCATTTTCACGCGAGATTGCACTTGTAATGTTTTAGAATAAGTACCCCTAAAACGGTCAATAAATTCCTGGTTATCGGCGATAAAACGCTGTTGTTCTTCGTAAGCCTTCAATTGATGAATACGACGATCAGCACGCAGCTGGAGATAATGGCTGTATTTTGCTTTATAATCGTAAATCCTTCCCATCGTCACTTCAATAGTACGGTTGGTAATGTTATCCACAAAAGTACGATCATGTGAAATCACCATTACGGCCTTTGCCGAATTGATCAGGAAATCTTC
Source organism: Pedobacter sp. BG31 (assembly GCF_042464845.1). Classification (NCBI taxonomy): domain Bacteria; kingdom Pseudomonadati; phylum Bacteroidota; class Sphingobacteriia; order Sphingobacteriales; family Sphingobacteriaceae; genus Pedobacter; species Pedobacter sp. BG31. Next base: position 14,147 of record NZ_JBHNZK010000017.1, on the reverse strand, counting down.
CAGCCATTGAATACTTTCGATATCCATGTGGTTGGTAGGCTCGTCCAATAGAATCAAATCAGGTTTTTTCAATAAAATCTTGGCTAATTCAATGCGCATACGCCATCCACCCGAAAACTCAGCGGTTTGGCGGCTAAAGTCTTTACGTTCAAAACCTAAACCTTTTAATACTTTTTCTACTTCAGCATCGTAATTGGTTTCTTCAATTGAATAAAATTTCTCACTTAATTCTGATACGCGCTCGATCAGCTTCATGTAATCATCACTTTCGTAATCAGTACGGATCGTCAGCTGTTCATTCAGTTCATCAAGCTCTTTCTGCATCTGGTTTACCTCCGCAAAGGCTTTCATGGTTTCCTCAAAAACAGTAACATGATCCTGGGTGAGTAAATGCTGTGGCAAATAGGCAATTACGGCTTCTTTCGGACCGGTTACGCTACCGGAAGTAGGCTTGGCTACATCAGCAATTATTTTTAGTATGGTAGACTTGCCAGCGCCATTTTTACCCATAAGGGCGATTTTGTCGTTCTCGTTTATGGAAAAGGTTACATCGCTAAAAAGGGTGGTTCCGCCAAATGATACGGAGATATTATTTACATTGATCACAAATCGGGAATATTAATTAGCGGCAAAGATAAAGGAAAGCAGTTAAATTCTTGTCAAACTAAAACACATAAAAAGAATCTCTTAGGATTCCAATATTTACTCAAAACAAAATAGCAATTACATCTGCACTGTTTAGATTTTATATCAAAAACAGAAAATTACCCCGCATGATGACAGATTTCCAGCTCAAAGCCTGAAAGATTGGTTTGAAAGTTTAATAATCGAATTTTATTGCCTCTATAAGGCTAAAGCAAGAAAGCACACAGCAAAACAATAACATTAAAAAAAAGTGTCAGAAAAAAAACACATTACATCCATTTGCTGTTGTATACCCTAAATTCGACCACATAACGAGCGCTATCAGGCAATGATTGAGGAAAAATCAAAAACAACGGACCTTGCGGCGCATATCCATACCAAGCTGAATCACAGCAGACTGGCACTGGCTACTCCTCCCTTAACTGTTCTCGAAGAACTTTTCGAGTGCCTTTTTTACACCTCGATGAGAACAGAAGAAGGTGAACTGACCAAAGTAGCCGTAACGCTCATTGATCCTGCCAACCCAGATCCGGCTCCACCAAGAAAAATCGTTTCCGAACGATGGAGCTGCGTAGAATTTGCTCAACGCATTCCACTTGATATCAGGTCGCTGGCCAAGCTTTCAAAGGCAGCCGACCCATCTGGCACCTCTCTTGCTGTTTATTATGATCAGGATGGAAAACTCTTTATCTGGGGAATGATCGATCAGGCCATGCACTACCAGAGTTTTCTGAACTATGAATCTGAATCAGGATCTGAACAGCCTGGGCTGTTTCAGGTATTTATAGACGATATTGCCACGCTTAAGGTCATGTTTGACTATGAACTGCTGGCCACCTTAAAACAAAATATACTGGTTACCCGCTACCTGGACGTATTTACCATTGGACCAGTATCTAAAATTATCAGGAAAAATGCCGGTGCCATCAGGGCTGAAATCAAAAATTTCCTGGCCGCATCGCACCCCGGGGAAGATTTTGCAGACTGGGAGGAATTTGTAGACAGTATATGGACCCAGACCCTATCGAGGTTATTGCTAAAAATCCAAAACTACCATCATGGCGGGGCAGTGCTGATCTCAGAAGATAGCAGCGATGTTGACATCAAATACGCAGTAAATTATAAAAGATTGCTGCTGGCCATCAGCGGCTACCTAAAGCAGGCCATCAATAGCTATATTACAGAAAACAGGATTGACCAAAGGTTGGCGTCGGGCAAGCAAACGGTCACTAAATTACTTTACGAGCAGGAAACTATTGCCCTGCATGCCAAAACAGAGGTGGCCAACGAAATTAAGGGTTCGGTGAGTTTCATCGCCTCTCAAAGCTGTGTTGACGGCGTCGTGTTATTTGGCCAGGATATGGTGGCAAGGGGATTTGGAGGTGTGATCCGTTCTAAAAAAATGCCAAGAAAAATCTACATTTCTGCTACGGCCACTGCAACTGCTAAATCACTGCTACCAACAGACCCGAAACACTTTGGTACAAGACACCGCTCCATGATCGCCTATTGCTGGGAGCACCCTGGCAGCTTAGGTATTGTGGTTTCACAAGATGGAGATATCCGTGTGTTTTCAAGAATCGAAGATAAGCTGATCATGTGGGAGAACATCAAAACACAGCAATATCAAAAGAGTGGAAAGCTCAAAGCAACAAGAAGCTAAACATAGATAAAATTAACGCTACAATTAATATAATTTGAATAATATAGCAATACTTCCCCAGAACGAAAAGCAGCGGCTACAGGCACTTGATTCTTATCAGATTATGGATAGCCTGCCTGAAGAAGATTTCGATGAGCTGACAAAAATGGCTTCACAAATCTGTGGAACGCCCATTGCGCTGATTACCCTGTTAGATAGCTCTCGACAGTGGTTTAAGAGTAAATTAGGCATTGATGTTCAACAGACCCCAAGAGCGCATGCTTTTTGCGCACATACCATTATTGATCCAAGTGGGGTGATGGTAGTTAGCAATGCCAGGGAAGACCAGCGGTTTGCAGAAAACCCTTTGGTTACCGGCGATCCGAACATTGCATTCTATGCCGGAATTTCACTACTGACACCGGAAGGAATGGCGCTAGGTTCGCTCTGTGTAATAGATACTGTTCCAAGAAAGCTCGATGAGCAGCAGATCTGGTCGCTCAAGGTACTGGGAAAACAGGTGATTGCCCAAATGGAACTGAGAAAAAAACTGCTGCTGCTTTGTGAAACGAACAGACGCCTTGCTGAGACCAACCAGTTTATGCAGCAGTTCGCCACAACTGCCGCCCACGATATCAAAAATCCATTGACTACCATTTCAATGAGTGCCGAATTATTAACCAGACACCTTGACAATAACGGTGATAAAAAAGGCCATAAATTAGCATTGGCGTGCCTGAATGGCATAAAAGCCCTTAGGAAACTTATTAACGACATGCTAGACTACTCCATTAGGCCAGAAATTCTAACAGCACAGCATGAAACCATTGAACTTGGTAGCTTCTTACGCAAAACAGTATCGATGCTCAGCATTCCTGAAAATGTACAGATCAGTTACCCGGAAGCCAAAATCGAGATCAGCACCTCAGCCATTGCACTGCAGCAGATTATGATTAACCTATTAACCAACTCTGTGCGGTACAATGATAAACAGACCTGCCTGATTCAGATAGATTGCGTTATTATTGACGACCTGGCCAACATTACCGTTCGCGATAATGGAATAGGCATTAGAAAAGAAGAGCTGGAGCGTATCTTCCAAAGAAATGTTACCTTGAACACTTCAGACCGTTTTGCTCAGAGTGGAACAGGGATTGGACTTGCTACAGTAAAACTTTTAGTAGAAAAGTTAGGCGGTGAGATCAGCGTCCAATCAACCCCATACATCGGCAGCGCATTTACCTTTACAATCAGATCAAAAAAAACAGCATAAATACAAGTTTAAAAGCATTATATATTTGAAAATTATAGTTAAGCAGCAAAAAACCAACGCTTAGTAAGTATTCAGGTCATCTGTTTGATGAGATCATTTGCTGAATAATTATCCTTTTTCTGCTCAACTGGCGATGCGCACAGATCTGTCGGTTTATCTCTTAGCAGTTAAACTTTTGAGGCCTTTAAGTAAATAATGTTCACCGTCTGACCAAAGAGTCTGACCTTTTGTTAGCCAGGACAGCCCGAACGCTTCTACGGCAATGGATTCAAATACGTAGATTACCGGAAAGCCTTTCAGGTCGGGTTTGAATATAAAGTACAGGCCTAAAATAACCAGGCAAGCAATGATGATCCAACCGCAAACCTTGAAAACAATATTCCGTTTACCTTTCTGGCTTAGTTTCCCATCGGTATTAAAACAATTTTCTTTTCTGCCTTTGGTAAAAAATACCAGTGAAAGAATAGCCAGTACAAACAGAAAAGTTGCCGCAAATATAAAGTGAACAGCAGTGCCGGCAAGTTTTGGGAAAACGCCTCCGCTATTGGTATGAACACTGTTAAGACAGTCTTTGCACCGCTGGATGGTAGGTACAAATGCTACACCTATGCTGCCAATTCCTGCAATAAAAGTAAGCAGACGTTCTTTCCAGTTGTAACCGGAATAAGTGATTAAAAATGCGCCAAGTACACAAAGGATAACCACCAGAATGTCGCCTCTATCGGTGTAAAAATAATCACTGATAGAGGGTTCAAAGCCATAATATTCTGAATCACGGCTGGGAAAAATGGCCAGGGCAATTGGTAGTGACACGCCACCGAAGCCAATTAAATTACGCAATGTAAGGTAGGAGAAAACCAATTCATTATTGTCTTCTTTAAGCTTATCGACCGAAGTAACTTCATTTTTTAGTGTTTTCATTTTAATTATGGATTTATAATTCTTTAATACTGCTGATTGAATGTTAGCCAAAACGACAATAACTTTCGAACGGTGATTCATTGAAAAACTGATCTCCGGTTGATTCCTGTGGAAAATTATTATCATTCATCTGATATTCCTTTATATCAGCGCCTTCATCACTGCTAAATACAGTTTTAGCGTATCATCATACGCTTTCATGATTTTTTGAGTTCACCATTTGGCGCAACAATCATTAAATATCTGGATAACTGAATCTTTAAGGGCTTTTGATAAGATATTAACAGATACTTAAATATAAACAGATAAGCACTCCAATAAAATACTCAATACCAGGTATTTAAAAGAAAATATTTTAAAATCCAGATAGTATTAAAACCGTAGCAAATTCGCTTATTGCAATCATTTTAAATTTTCACCATCCTTAAAATGTAAGCGCCTAAATACAAGGCCTGATAGTATAGTCAGGGCACCTACTACAAGAAAGGTATACCTGAATGCATTATGGATATCATCATGGATGAGTTTTACATCTCCCTGAAATATTTTTAAAATAATCAGCCCGAAGGCAACACCAAAGCCGATTGCCAGCTGCTGATTAACGGAGATTAAAGAATTGCCACTACTGGTATGATACTCACGCAGATCAGCAATAGAAATGGTGTTCATGGCCGTAAATTGAATGGAGTTAAAAAAGCCCATCATCACGATGATGGGTACATAGTAGTAAATAGACGAACTGATGGCGGGTATCGCCATTGTACAGATCAGACAGCCAATGATAAAAGTATTGGCCATTAATGTGGTTCGGTAACCAAACCTGTTCAGGATTTTAATGACCTGCGATTTTGCAAGAATAGCGGTTAGTGCCATAGGGGCGATGATCCAGCCAGAAACTACTGCAGATTGGCCGTAAGCAATCTGAATCATCATGGGCAATAATAAAGGTATAGCACTGATACCCAAACGTGTGGCAAGGTTACCGAGTATACCCACCCTAAATGTTCTCACCTGAAACAGGTTCAGTGGAAAAATAGGATTATTGTCTGTTACGGCATGCCGGTAATAAAAATAAAGCATCAATACACCAAGTGATAAAATAGCCAGGGCGGGCGTAGTGTAAACCTCGTCTCCCAGGAGTTCCAGCGCAATAGAGAGCAACAATGATGCTGCAGCAAATATCAGAAAACCACGCAAATCAAAATCAATCACATCAGATCGATAATCAGGCATGTACCGCAGGCTAAGCACAATACCCAAAACACCCATCGGTATATTAATCAAAAATATCCAGTGCCATGACAGGTAGTCTACCATATACCCTCCAACAAGCGGGCCTAAAACGGGGCCAATGAGCGCTGGTATAATTGCAAAGTTCATCGCTTTCAATAAATCTTTTTTTGGAAAACTCTTAACCAAGGCTAATTTACCAACCGGTGTCATCAGACTTCCCCCCACCCCCTGTATGATTCTTGACATGACCAGTTGAGTGAGGTTTCCGGAGAGCGAACAAAACAGAGATCCTGCGCTGAAAAGTACCAATGACAGAATAAAAACCCTCTTGGTTCCAAACTTATCAGATAAAAAACCACTTACCGGCATAAACACTGCAAGTGTTAATACATAACCGATAATGGCATTTTGCATATTCAAGGGAGATTGATGAAGATCTTTCGCAATAGCCGGAAGCGAGGTATTGAGTATCGTCGAATCGAGCATTTGCATAAAAATAGCGGTAGCCAATATCATTGGCAGCACACGTTTTGTAGCCTCTATATTTTTTGATGGTAAATGTTGCGGCATGGCTAAATTGGTCTGTTTTGATGATATAACGTTCGGTATTTTTAAATTATCTTACCCAGGCACAATATTAAGTGACTGTAAATATATAGGCAATAACACCTCACCTACAAATTTGGTTGTTTAATTTTAAACTTAACTACCCATATCATCATATCATACAGATGGATTAATGATTCGCCTAAAAGTCAGGTTTACCCTAGGCCCAATAGGTTGAGCGGTCTTGGCAATCCGGTGTTCCCATCTTGCCTGCAAATCACCTTTCATAATTAAAAGAGATCCGTGTTCCAACCTGACGGCATATTTTTCCCGTTGATTTTCTTTTTTCCGGATATCAAAACTGCGTACAGCGCCAAAGGAAACAGAGGCGATAACCGGATGCGATCCCATTACCGTTTCCTTATCACTATGCCAGGCCACCGAATCATTGCCGTTACGATAATAATTGAGCAATACACTATTAAAGGTAATTCCGGCAATAGGTTCCACCCATCTTTTAAGTTCCAAAAGTGGGGTTGTCCATTCCATTAGTGCTGACTTGCCTAGGACTCCATAGTCAATGTCCTCAATATCTCCATACCAGGCGGTAAGCCGGGGTGTAAGTACTTCCCGGTCGTACATTTTTACAAGCCTTTGCTGCCAGGGCGTGTTCTGAACAAAGGTTTTGAGCAACAGATCGCTTTGATCCTGATCGATAAAACCAGCGTGGTATTCGAGCACATCTCTTGGTAGTCCTGCAGATTGCCCGCCAGGAGCAAAAAAACTCAATTGTTCCATTACCTGTTCACCTCTTCCCATCCAAATGATTCTTTTTTATAAACCAGCGGCTTTGCAAGCAACGAAAAATCATCCGAAAAATCATGGTTGAATACCTGGAAGTTCACCGACCATTCATCTTTGAGCAAACCTGGCACAAACTTCGAAAATATGCCTTGAAAGCTTTTAAAATTAATCCCTTCTTTGCAGATGATCATATAGGCAGCATCAGACCTTAACACCACTTTTTCGACCAGATTCGGCCAACGCGAACAGATTTCATGGGGAAGGCAGTTAAAATACTGTGCATCAATATGACCGGTAAGACCAATCAGAAGATCCTTGCTAAGTTCATCACAATTTTGAAGCTTCCAGGTACCTTGCCATTTTTGCATACTGCCAATCAGTTCACCATCCAGCACGATCTTCCAAGGTTCTCCAACCCCAAAACGGATCAATTGATAAATCACTGATATTCCCCTTTCATCCTCAAAAAAATATTCCAACTCCGTCATAAAAAAGATCCTTTTTCTATTTTTTAAGATCAAATATAAATATTTTTACTAAATAAATTAGTATTTATTAACATTTTTAACGTTCAAACGTTCAATAATATGACTTAAAACCATAATTAAATATTTTTGTTCACAATTTAATAATACTAATATTTTTAGTATTATTTTTGCAAGGGTGATATCGAAATTATTTTCCCTGCTCTCGCAAAAGGATATGGCGGCTGTTAAAAAGGATATTATAGGCAAACTTCAGGAACAAATACTGAATCTTCAGGGCTTTAAGCCTGAAAGGAATGCTCATGGGATAGACTTTGGACTGGGCATAATTTCCAATGCTTTCCCGGGTAATGCATTTCCATTGGCTGCCCTGCACGAATTTTTAGCGACAAATCTGGAAGATGCAGCGGCAAGTGGCGGCTTTATTTCTGTCCTGCTTTCTACCCTGATGAAAAAAGGTGGTCTTTGCCTGTGGATCAGTACGCAACGCAAAATCTTCCCTCCTTCACTCATCACTTTTGGTCTATCGCCAGAACGCATCATTTTTATTGACCTGCAAAACGAAAGGGATGTATTATGGGCAAGTGAGGAAGCATTAAAGTGCGAAAGCCTCACTGCAGTAGTAACTGAACTGGATGAGATCAGTTTTGCGCAGAGCAGAAGACTCCAACTGGTAATCGAAAAAAGCAGGGTTACCGCTTTTGTAATCCGAAAAAATGCAGAAAAACTCAGTTCTACCCTGGCGGCCGCCAGGTGGCGCATATCTGCCATGCCAAGCGGGGCCATTGATGGATTACCCGGACTAGGCTTCGCCAGTTGGCATGTTGAACTGCTGAAGGTTAAAAACGGAATACCGGGCAACTGGATGATCGAATATGCAGCCGGAGTTTTTAAACCAGTAAAACAGGTACCTTTTAACGATCTGAAAATCAGGAAAGCGGTATGATGCAAAAAAGATATATGTCTATATGGTTTTCTACCCTGCTTACCGACTGGATCCGCATCAAGCGGCCAGCTTTGAAGGATTTGCCGCTTGTTTTTTCAGATAAAGCCGGTAACCGAATGGTGATTACCGCTGCCAGTAAAGAAGCGGCTTCGCTCGGTATCCACCTGGGAATGCCGCTGGCGGATGCCAGGGCGATCGTACCCGATTTGGAAGTCATCGAAAACCAATGCCATAAATCCAAAAAATTATTAACCGCACTTGGCAGGTGGTGCATCCGTTACACACCTTTGGTGGCTTTAGAGGAAGATCAGGGCCTGATTTTAGATATCAGCGGCTGTGCTCATCTGTGGGGAGGTGAAAAAGCCTATCTCCGCGAAATCGTTAACCGCTTACGTGAGATAGGCTATCAGGTCAGGGCTGCGATTTCAGATACTATGGGTACTGCCTGGGCCGTATCGCGTTATGGAAGGGTTTCCCCCATTATTAAAAGTGGTGAAGAGCTGAATGCGCTTCTGCCTCTGCCGCCAATGGCGCTCCACATTTCGCCCATAGCCAGTCAAAAATTGATCAAGCTTGGGCTAAAGACCATCGGCAATTTTATTTCTATGCCACGATCAGTATTGCGCAGAAGGATCGGCGAAGACAGTATGGAAAGAATTGAGCAGGTATTGGGACAAAAAGAAGATTTTTTTTTACCGATTACTGTTCCTGAAGTTTATAGCGAAAGATTGGCCAGTATGGAGCCGATCAGAACACGGAAAGGGATTGAAATCGCCATCGAAAAACTGCTGTTTCAGCTTTGCGCCAAACTGCAAATTGATGGAATGGGCCTCCGTTCGGCCCTGTTGCAAAGCTACCGGATAGATGGCCAGGTAATTAAAACCCAAATTGGTACCAATAGCCCAAGTATCAATACGAGCCATCTTTTCAAGCTGTTTTCACTCCAGATCGATAAGATTGAGCCCAAAATGGGTATTGAACTTTTCACTATGGATGCGGTTAGGTTTGACCGGATGGATCCAGGTCAGGAATCTTTATGGATGACAGAAAAAAGTATGAGCAACCAGAAGGTCATTGAACTTTTGGATAGGCTGGCCGGAAAACTGGGTGCCCAGGTCATTCAACGCTATCTGCCACAGCCTCATCACTGGCCGGAGCGATCCATCAAAAAGGTGGATTCCATTACCGAGCCGCTTTCTTTACCCTGGCGCACTGACCGCTTGCGCCCGGTACAGCTACTTAAAGTACCAGAGCCTGTACAGGTTACTGCCCCTATCCCCGATTATCCACCCATGCTGTTTCGCTATCAGGGCGTTACCCATCAGGTAAAAAAAGCAGACGGGCCGGAACGCATTGAACGTGAATGGTGGCTGGAAAAGGGTGAGCATCGGGATTACTATCAATTGGAAGATGCAGAGGGAAAACGCTACTGGCTTTTCAGATCAGGTCATTATAGTCCGGAGAAACCCTCTCAATGGTTTATACACGGTTTTTTTGCTTAGTGAAATGGAATATATAGAACTTCAGGTAACGAGTAATTTTAGTTTCCTCAGGGGGGCTTCACACCCGGAAGAATTGATCGATCAGGCGGCAGTTATGGGCTACCGCAAGCTGGCCATTACCGATCGCAATACCCTGGCAGGGATTGTGCGTGCACATGTAGCGGCGAGAAACCACGCTATCGAACTGATACCTGCCTGCAGGCTCGACTTAATGGATGGGCCATCGATATTGGCTTATCCAACAGGCAAGGCCGCCTATTGCCGTCTTTCTGCTTTGCTTAGCCTGGGCAATAGCCGGGCAGAAAAAGGCAGTTGCCACCTTTATCAGGCTGATTTGTTTGAATATAGCGAGGGTATAAAGTTTATTGTAATCCCCCCAGATGAAATGAACTCCATTTTTGATTACCAGGAGAATTTTAAAGCTCAACTGTCAGATTTCAGAAAAAAATTCGGCAATAATCTGTTTTTAGCTGCAACAATGGGTTATACCGGAGCTGACCACAAAAAACTGTTCAGGCTAAACCAGTTATCGCAGGTGCTGGACATTCCGCTTATTGCCACAAACGATGTACATTACCATCATCCAGACCGGCGGGAGCTGCAGGATATACTCACCTGTACGCGCGAAAAATGCACGGTTCAAAACGCCGGTTTTTTGCTCCACCAGAATGCAGAGCGGCATTTAAAGGACCAGGCAGAAATGACCAGGCTCTTTAGGCAGTATCCACAAGCCATAAAAAACAGCATCTTATTGGCTGAGTCCTGCCAGTTTTCGCTGGACAGTTTAGAATATGTGTATCCTGAAGAAATTACTACCGATGGGAGATCGCCACAGGAGGAACTCAGCTATCTTTCCTGGAAAGGCGCCAAAGGGATGTTTGGTGAAGAAATCCCGGAAAAAATTACGGCCAACATTCGGTATGAACTTAAATTTATGGAAGAAATGAACTATGCTTCCTATTTTCTTACTGTATATGATATTGTCAGGTTTGCGCGTTCAAAAGGAATTTTATGCCAGGGGCGCGGCTCTGCAGCCAATTCTACGGTATGCTACTGCCTGGGCATAACTTCGGTCAACCCCACCAAATTCGACCTTCTTTTTGAGCGTTTTATCTCTTCAGCCAGAAATGAGCCGCCGGATATTGATGTGGATTTTGAACATGAACGCAGAGAAGAGGTGATCCAGTATATTTATCAGAAATATGGCCGCGACCGGGCGGCCATTGTGGCTACCGTAACCCAGCAGCATCAAAAAGGTGCAATACGGGATGTGGGTAAGGCCATGGGACTTTCGGCAGACACCGTGGCCAAGTTATCAGGGGCAATCTGGGAATTTACCGACGAATGGTTTGAAGAGGCGCGGATACTGGAAGCCGGACTCAACCCAAAGGATCCGCTATTAAAAAAGGTATTGCAACTTACCGGGCAAATGATGGGTTTTCCCCGCCAGCTGGGCCAGCATACAGGTGGATTTGTGATTACCCAGGGTAAACTGACCGACCTCTGCCCCATTATAAATGCCCGTATGGCAGACCGCACCAATATAGAATGGAACAAAGATGATATCGATGCATTGGGTTTTCTAAAAATTGATGTGCTGGGATTGGGTATGCTCACCTGCATCCGGAAAGGATTTGAGCTGGCCAAAAAACATTACGACCTTGATTTAACATTGGCCAATATCAATGAAGAGGAAGATCCAAAGGTATATGAGATGATCAGCAATGCAGATACTATTGGCGTTTTTCAGATCGAAAGCCGGGCACAGCAGTCGATGCTGCCACGTTTACGCCCCAAATGTTTTTACGACCTGGTAATCGAAGTAGCCATTGTACGTCCGGGGCCTATTCAGGGAGATATGGTGCACCCCTATCTGAGGAGAAGGAATAATGAAGAAGCTGTTGAATATCCTTCGCCAGAGCTGAAAGAAATATTGGAGAGAACGAAAGGTGTGCCTTTGTTCCAGGAGCAGGCGATGAAAATTGCCATAGTAGCGGCGGGTTTCTCTCCGGCCGAGGCAGATGCTTTAAGGCGCAGCATGGCCACTTTCAAATTTAAGGGGCTGGTCAACCAGTTTGAAAAAAAACTCATTGATGGGATGTTGGAACGCGGCTATAGTGAAGATTTTGCCAAACGTATCTTCAAACAGCTGGAGGGGTTTGGAAGTTACGGTTTCCCTGAAAGCCATGCCGCGAGCTTTGCGCTCCTGGTATATGTGTCGTGCTGGCTGAAATGTTACTATCCCGATGTTTTTGCGGCAGCATTGATCAACAGTATGCCCATGGGCTTTTATCAACCGGCACAGATTGTAATTGATGCCAGGAACCATGGCGTGGAGGTGCGTGCGATAGACGTTAACCATTCGGCCTGGGACAATATACTGGAGGAAAAAATCGGAAAATATCATGCCATTCGCTTGGGCTTTCGCCAGATCAAGGGGATTGCACTGGAAGAAATGGAATTACTTGTTAAAGGAAGAGCAGCTTCCTATAAAATGATACATGAGCTTATGGATGCCGGTGTATCACAACACACGCTGGAAATTTTGGCTGATGCTGATGCTTTCCGCTCACTGGGAATGGATAGGCGGCAGGCACTTTGGGAGGTTTCGGCACTGGCAGACCGCCCGGTTGGCATATTCGAAAAACAAGCCTCTGAAAGTGAAAAAGAACCACAGTTATCACTGCCGTTGATGCGTGATTCTGAACATGTTGTACACGATTATGCCACTACGGCGCTGTCGCTCAAAGCACATCCCGTAAGTTTTGTGCGCGAAAAGCTCAGTTTGCTTAAAATCCTTTCTACCAAAGAGGCAGCAGCATCCTGGGATGGCAGATTGGTAAAAGTTGCAGGGCTGGTGCTGGTACGCCAGCGTCCTGGAACTGCCGGCGGAGTCTGTTTTATCACTGTTGAAGATGAAACAGGTGTAGCGAACCTGGTTGTTTTTCAACATCTTTTTGAAAAGTACCGAAAGGAGATCCTGGGTGCAAGGCTTCTGATGGTAGAAGGAAAACTACAGCGTGAGGGTGAGGTGGTGCATGTTATTGTTAAACGCTGTTTTGATCTGACCAGGCTGTTGAAAGGGCTTACTGATACGGGGCATGAAGAACTGCCTTTATTAACGCTTTCAAGGTCAGACGAACGCGTGCCTTACCCCACTGAAAACAAACGTACACAAAAAAGAGAGCAGGCAGATGGAACAGTATTCCCTCCAGCCAGGAACTTTAAATAGTTTCGGGTTGATGCCAAAACCAATAGCCAAAATCAATGTTGTTTTAGCATGGAAATACACGAAAAGTTTATGGCAAAAGCCATTGCATTATCAGAGCAGAATCTGCGGACGTTAAATGGCGGACCGTTTGGGGCTTTAATTGTGCGCGACGGTAAGATACTGAGTGCTGAAGCCAATTCAGTTACGCAGGACTGTGACCCGACGGCCCATGCAGAAATAAATGCAATCAGGCAGGCAGCAAAAAAAATCGGCAAAGCCGATCTGTCAGGCTGTACAATTTATACCAGTGCAGAACCCTGCCCAATGTGCTTAAGTGCCATATACTGGTCCAATATTAAGCTGGTATACTATGGAAATACCAGAACAGATGCGGAATGGGCAGGCTTTGGTGATCAATTTATTTTAGATGCCTTACAGGAACCGATAGAAAAACAGCCAATAGCATTTGAAAGGATTATGCCCGGAGAAGCCATAAAAGCGTTTGAGCAGTGGCGTGCGGGAGGCCAAATGCTGGAAGACAAAGTTAAAGATGGATCGTTATAATTGCTTCGTAATGTAGCAGTAACAATCGATAGATTACAGTTTACCAGATGATCAGCTGCGCTAAAACAGAATATAACCACCCCGCCCTACGGGCACCCCTCCTTAATAAGGAGGGGAGTAACCATTATATGCTGTAATCTGAATTAGTCAAAACTTAATCTGACAGTTACGATAAATTAAACAACGTAACAGAGATTAGTATTATGACTACACAATCAAAGATCATTAAGAACAAATTAGGTATCCTAGAGCTTGCTCAGCATTTGGGCAATGTCTCGCAAGCCTGCAAAGTAATGGGTTATTCACGCGATAGCTTTTATCGTTTCAAAGAACTTTATGAACAGGGTGGTGAGCTTGCCCTTCAGGAAATCAGCA
>NZ_JBHNZK010000016.1:0-145502 GCF_042464845.1 Pedobacter sp. BG31 | reverse complement strand
CCACAACTTTCGTTGCGGGTTTTGCTCCTTCTGCTGGGCTCCCCGATGAATCGGGATCATACTCCCCAGCGACCCTCTGATTAATCCCGCACGTGCGGGACTCTAACCAGCTGAGCCAAAATTCCAGTCAGCATTTCCCCTTTAACCATACGATCAATCAACTTCCGGCTTTTCTGGCTTTTGATAAATCGTTCCAGACGAATTGCTTCAGCCTCTACATGCCCACAAGAGAACACAGCTTTCAAATGCCAGGGCCTGTATTTTGAGGTAAATTTGCTAACAGCTAAGTTGCTATGCTCCTCAAGTCGGCGAACATAATCACTGGTGTATCCAACATAGTAAAGATTAGCCACTTTAGAATATAAAATATACAGATAGTATGTCCATAAGTACAAAAAACAAATGAGGTTGCGTTACCTAGAATGAGTATTACTCGTAATACGATCAAAATAATCTTTTGTTCAAAATAGACTATAAACAAAAAACCCACAACTTTCGTTGCGGGTTTTGCTCCTTCTGCTGGGCTCCCCGATGAATCGGGATCATACTCCCCAGCGACCCTCCGATTAATCCCGCACGTGCGGGACTCTAACCAGCTGAGCCAAAATTCCAGTCAGCATTTCTACTTTAACCATACGCTCAATCAACTTCCGGCTTTTCTGGCTTTTGATAAATCTTTCCAGACGCATTGCTTCAGCCTCTACATCCCACACAGATAGTATGTCATAACTACAAAAAACAAATGAGGTTGGGCTACCTACAATGAGTATTACTCGTAAATGATCAAAATAATCTTTTGTCCGAAATAGACTATAAACAAAAAACCCACAACTTTCGTTGCGGGCTTTGCTCCTTCTGCTGGGCTCGAACCAGCGACCCTCTGATTAACAGTCAGATGCTCTAACCGGCTGAGCTAAGAAGGAATCCGGCTATCCAAAAAAACAGCTTATTTAAACTTTTCAGGAAATATATGCTCGTTCGTTTTGGGAGTGCAATATTAGCGGTTTTAAATTATTTATCCAAAAAATTATTCAATTATTATTTACAAAAAAGCTCTTCTGTTTAAAACAAAGCAGCATTTTACTTGTTTAATACTGGTTATCAGCATATTAAAAATCAGAAAACAATCTATGGTGATTAATATTCCGCTCGGTTATATATTCACTTAGTTAAACAAAAAACGGCCTGACCTTGTTCAGGCCAGACCGTTATAAACATTTATTTAAAAAAGATTAGAAACTATATCTTAATCCCAATTGCATCTGGTAACGCGAGGCAAAGAAATCTTTTGAATAAGAGGTCACATCTTTTTGTGCGAAAGTATAAACCGGATAAGTAGTTGGCGTTCCTGCGGTTGCAACTTTAATACCCATACTGGCCATTGAGTTATAAGTATTAGGAGAGAAATACTGAATTCCCCAGTTTTTATTCACCAAATTGGTCAGGTTAATAATATCATAGGTTAACGTAAGTACATGGGGGTGTTTTCCTTTGGCTACTTGTAGATCCTGAGCGAAACGGAAGTCAGCCTGCACGTTCCAAGGAGTACGCGCACCGTTACGTTCTGTAAAATCGCCACGACGACTGCTTAAGTATTTATCTCCGTTGATATAGTTATCAAACGCAGCTGCCTGTGCAATCCCATCGGCTGTATTGGCAAAGAATTTCTGTGTTTCGCCCACTGCAGGTACATACATTAAACTTACGGTTTGTCCTGTTCCATTGATCCTGGTATTTACTAAACCCAATGAGTATGGAGAACCCGACTGACCGCTGAAGAATAATGAAAAGTTAGACACATATTTGCCGTTTTTAGCCCAGTCCAATCTATAGTTTATGGTTGAAATGATCCTGTTGCGGATATCAAAGTTTGAGTAAGCCAATCCCGGGTTATTGGGGCTAAGCGCCTGGTTTAACTGCCAGTTAGATTCCATTGAGTTACGGATACCATTGGCAATATCTTTCGATCTTCCGTAGGTATAGGCCACCATCATATCTAAACCGAAAGGAAGTGATTTACTTACCTGTGCAGTTAAGCTATATTTGTACCCTTTATCGGTATTCGATAATAAATAGGCATTGGTATACAACGGGTTGATTTTAGCACCTGAATAAATAGGCTGTTGCTTTTGGGCATCATAAACCATGTATTTTGGATTATCTACATAGTTGATCTGTTGGAACTGCACATCCTTAATCACCTGGCTAAAAATACCTTCTAATGTAAATTTCCATTGATCATCTGTTTTATAATCGAAAGCCAGATTACTTCTCCAGGCTTTTGGCATTTTAAAATTGTTGTCAACCAAATCTACCTGCGTAGCACCACTGGCGTCTTTCACATTTACCCCTTGTTTAGTTACATAACCCGCCTCGCCATTACCGGTCAAAGCATCTCTGACCGGATCTGAACCTGCTGCCGGTGTAGTGATTTTGGTCGGATCTGCGTTTGAATAAACGTAAGATTTATCAAAAGCACCATAGTTTACACCATTATTATAATAGGCATAACCGATCCAGGCAAAAGGCACACGACTGGTAAATAAACCCGTACCACCGCGCATCACCAGGCTTTGGTTACCCAACACATCGAAGTTAAAGCCAATACGCGGAGAAATCTGGATTTTGTTTAAGAATTTTCCGGTAATTGATGATGGCTGCGTATAAGTATATGTTGTACCATAATTGGGATCAACAGGAGAATTGGTGGTTTTTGAACTTAAAGACGGCATAGTAGGTAAATCTGCCATGTCAAAACGTAAACCCGGTGTTAATTTAAAACGGTCGCCTATACGGATTTCGTCCTGACCATAAACACTGTACATATTTACATTGAACTCAGCCGTTGGGTTATTAATGATGTTATCGCGGGTATTGTCGTCATAATTATAACTTGCACGTACCCTGTTTGGCCTGTTTGCCAGGAAATCGGCAATACTGCTGTAAGCCACACGACCGTTCCATGCGTTTACAAAGCCATAATTGATGTTATAAAATTCGTTGTGCGTACCAACGGTAAAGGTATGGATACCAGAATTGTAAGTATAGTTATCGGTAAACTCGAAAGTATTCTGTTTCATATTGAAGATACTCGCCTCACGATCTGTACCTAAAAACAATGTCCCTCCGTTCGAAGCAATCTCGATCTGCGGTAAAGCCGGGTTAGAAAGCGGATTGCGGTAATCGTGCACCGTAGAGTAACCAACAATTAAGTTATTGGTGGCCGAATTACCAAAGCGGGTTTTCAGATCGGCAACCGTTGAAGTCTGGTTATTGTTCTGCCTGAAATCAATGCCACCAAACCTAAAGTTAAGCTGGTCTCTTTCCAGGTTTGTTGCTTTAGAAATAATGGTATTATTTCTGATGGTTAATTGAGTGCTTTCGCTGATATTCCAATCCAAACGGTTAAAGAATTTGTTAGATTGTGAATAGATATTGTAATTGCCGAACGAACCTGCATCAACACCATAAGCGGTTTTCATGTAATCAGAAATCTGTTGAGCATCCGTTGCCGTAAGCAATTTCATATCAGATGATCCGGCACCTAATATTACCGGGTCCTGGCGGCGGGTAATTTCCTCATTGGTAAAAAAGAATAACTTATCTTTTATAATCGGGAAACCCACACGGAAACCAGTTTGATAATCGTGGAATGCTGACGGCTCTTTGCTGTTATCGCCGATTTTATTTCTACCTATTAATGAAGCATTACGGCCATATCCATAAACAGAACCCACTACCTCATTGGTACCGCCACGCGTTACGGCATTAATACTACCACCTAAAAAGTTACCCACTTTAACATCGTAGGGCGAAAGTAGCACGGTAACATCCTGGATCGCATCAAGCGAAACCGGATTGGTACGTGTACTGCTCCCCGGCATACCAGAACTTCCGCTTTGTCCTCCCAATGAAGGGCTAAAACCAATCGCATCGTTATTAATAGCACCATCAATGGTTACGTTATTGTATCTGAAATTGGTACCACCAAAGGTATTATCTTTACTGCCCTGAGGGGTTACACGGGTAACATCCTGCAAACTGCGGTTCATGGTTGGCAGGGTTTTAATCTGGCCTTCGCCAATACTGGTACCTGCACCAGATTTTGTTCCGCCTTTCTGGCCTTTCACATTCACTTCTGCCAATTGATTGCCCTGCTCCTGAAGATCAACATCAACCTTTACATCTGAGCCAAGGGTTAAATAAATATTTTCTTTTACTACCGGATTATAGCCCACAAAGGTTACGGTGATTTTGTATGGCCCGCCAGGATTTAAATTGCCGATACGGTAAAGCCCTGATTCGTTTGAGGACCCCTTGGATACCGTTCCGGTAGGAACGTGAACCATAACAATGGTGGCTCCAGGAATAATGCCTTTCGCATCCTTAATTTTTCCATTAATACTAGATGTTGTAACCTGTGCCTGAGCAAAAGTAATCAGGAGTACAAGAATACTGATCAGGGATAGTATACGTGATTTCATTTTCTGTTATTTTATTTTGGCACAAAACAACAGTCTTAATGTTAATTAAATATTAACACTAAATTAAGTTTAACCTTAATTTAACAATATGAAAATCAGAACAAAACAATAAGAATACAATTCCTTAACAGCCATTTAGAAGCCGGAATGTGATGAAGAGCAATATGCTCAAATATCAGAGATGAAGATGAAGATTTAATGAAGATTGCGGTCATGAGTCCGAAGTCCACAGTCGGAAGTCCGGAGTCTATTAACCGATTTGAAAGGTTGAGCCTGGGTGGTTGGTTTAGTAATAATTAACCAGTTAACAATTTTTAGTGTACTGGATAGCATTCAGCCTTGGATAATGACCAAACAATTTGTTCACTTTAAAGGCTGTCGGGAACGCATACTGCTGTCTCTCAACCTTATTTACCGGAATAACCCGCAGCATAGCGAGGACTATAGTGAAAGCGGGACTGCAAGCTGCCCAGAATCACAATACAGTCATTTCCTAATTCTGTTTCAGCTGGCAACATCAACTGCTGGACTTAGTCTTGAGCGGTTAGGACTTAGTGATAGTTATCAATTAACTACTTTACAGCCAGACCTCACGCCAGCCAATAAACTATTAACAACTGAACTAAGAAACCCATTACCTATCTTTGCACTCATGATAATAAGATTAGCCGCTACAGAAGATATACCGCCAATTATGCAACTTGTGCGCAAGGTTGTGCCTTTAATGCGTGCCTCCGGAAATTTCCAGTGGGGAGATGATTATCCGAATCCTGAAGTATTTTCCAGCGATATTGCCATTGGACAGCTATGGGTAGCTGAACTGGAAAACGAAATTGTGGGTGTTTCGGCTATTACTACAGATCAGGATCCCGAATATGCCGATGCCGGCTGGGACATTACCGAAAAAGCCATTGTTACGCACCGTCTGGCCGTCGATCCGGATTGCCAGGGCAAAGGCATTGCCAAAGCTTTAATGAACCAGGCCGAACAGGTAGCAAAAGATTCGGGTATTTCTATCTTACGGGTAGATACCAATAGCGAAAACCTGGCCACTCAGGCACTTTTCCCTAAGCTTGGCTATCAGTTTAGTGGCGAAATCGGCTTAGCCAAGCGTCCTGGATTACGTTTCTTTTGTTACCAAAAGATACTGTAACCCATAGCCTGTCGAAGGATAGTGTAGTATAAAATGCAAATTTTAAAATTAAATCCTACAGGTAAACAAACACAAAAACGACCATATTTTCAGATGGAAACACCTGAAATCACCAACCTAAACGCTAGTTCGCTCATGGTGGCAATGGCCATGAACTAATCGTTCAATCCTTTACCACTTAAAATCTGCGGTATGCATTTCTCAACCCTTGCTTCACGGGTTTTTGCTTGTTTAGGTGCAGAAAAATGCAATAAATAAGCTCTTTGACGGCCTGGAGTTAAGGCTTTGAAAGCAGCCTTCAAATCAGGGATGTGATCTAATTTACTTTGAAATTCGGCGGTGACAGTGTATTCAGTTCAACCTTCAATCCGGCTTTTTCAACCTCGATGGCCTGCAAAATGTAGGCCTTTAAAATGGCTTTCATTTCTACAATCCGCAATGCACTGACAAAACGGATCTGCCTTGCTGATTGCACATGCTCCGTTTGCCGGATCAATATATGATCATGATCTTTTAATAAAACACCTTTAAAGAACAAAAAGGCACAATATTCTTTAAAATCATGAATTAAAACAATATTGTTTCCATTGTAAGTGTAACAGGGATGCCCCCATTTCAATTCCTCAGTAAGCTCACAATCAAGCGCAAGCGTTCTTAATAGGTTTAACGATTCCTGCCACTTGCTTGCTTTATTAAAATAAAAATCAACTTTAGGATTCATCATATATAGTACTTTGAACAATTTTCATTTGTACAGGCCTTGAATAAGTAGAGCAGGTTTATAACATGCCCAACAGCGACAAAACGAAAGAAACTGCTTCAGAAACGGAAATAAAAACCTACGTAAACCTCCTTCATCAGTAACCAGCCAGCCATGATTAACCTTTTTATTTAAGCCATTGAATACCTATTCCGGAATGTAAACCGTCCTAACCGTATCAACCTTTAATCGGCCTTTCAACCAGTAACGGATCCTGGCCTGGTTTGCCTGAAGCGGTACTTTTGATACTTCTGCACTAAAAAGCGTGAGCGTATCCTTGCTTTGGGTATCCAACCTGTTTATCACAATATTGGAAAGTGAGTAGCTTTTGATTTCAGGAAATAAGGCAATTAATTCTGACCTGATATCAGGTAGCGGCTGGGAAAGCTTATTAATTTCAACAGAATTGACCGGTTGGTTTCCTTTTTTAAATACATCTTCCATAATACTGGCCTTTATCTGTGAAAAATCGACCTCCTGCCTTGCATTAAGCCCCTGCCTTATCCTTAAAGTTGTTCCATCCAACTTATAATCTTTAAGTTTCGCCTTTATGGCATTTATAATGTTATTATCCAATTGGGCGCCAATTAAAAGCAGATCGATCTCTCTTTCATCTTTCGAGTAACGCAGGTTTCGGTTGATGACCTGGGTTGTGGTGAAATCAAACTGCTCACGGATAAATTTCTGTGCATTATTTTCAAAAATACTTTTCTGTACAATATCATAAGCAAAGTATATACTGGGAATAATGGTAATAAGTACAGTGAAAAGAATATAGCTGGACACTTTTTTTTCAACACCCGGATCTTCGAAATGTTTTTTATCAAATTTTAAAAAACGTACAATCAGATACGTGGAGATGCAGATGAAAAGACTATTGATGAAAAACAGATACAATGCGCCAAAGAAAAAAGGCCAGTTACCCATGGCCAATCCATAACCTGCGGTACATAATGGCGGCATTAAAGCCGTAGCAATGGCCACGCCTGGAATAACATTACTCTTCTCCCTTCTGGTAGCCGCAATAATTCCGGCTAGTCCACCGGTAAACGCGATGAATACATCCCATATAGATGGTGTAGTACGGGCAAGAAGCTCGCTCTGTGCTTCATGCAGTGGCGTAATGTAAAAGTATATGGAAGAAGTTACAATACTGATAAATGTGGCGATAAGCAGGTTTCGTCCACCTTTTTTAACCAGTTCAAAATCATTGGTACCAATGCCCAGCCCGATCCCCATAATCGGCCCCATTAACGGCGAAATGAGCATCGCGCCGATAATTACGGCTGTTGAATTTACGTTAAGACCAACCGAGGCTATAATGATTGCAAAGATAAGCGTCCATAACGGGCCGCCAACAAATATCGAATTTCTGGAAATGGAATCCACCACTTCACTTTCATCTGCCTTATCAATCTGTAAATTGAAGCGCTTTGAAATAAAAGCTTTAACAGCGCCCCGTACATCGTCATTTTTTCTCCCCATACCTGTATCCAATTTTTTCCTTTGGTTATTGTTTAACCCTCTTCTGTCTGTTCGCTGCCTTCTGATTTCCCAACGCGCTTGAGTACGATGGTGCCCAATAACCCGGCCACGATAGAGGCAACCAGAATCCCATATTTGGCCTGATCAATAAATAAAGGATTATCGAAAGCCAGTCCACTGATAAAAAGCGACATGGTAAAACCTATCCCAGCCAATAATGCAACCCCGGCAATATGTTTCCAGTTGGCGCCCTCTGGAAGCTTTGATATGCGAAACTTCACCATAATCCAGCAAAATAAGAGAATCCCGGTAAACTTGCCGATAATCAATCCGCCAGCCACACCTACGGATACAGGATTTATGATTGAATCAAAAAAATCAGCCGTGATGACAATGCCGGCATTGGCCAGTGCAAACAGCGGCATAATCCCAAAGGCCACCCATGGGTGTAGTGCATGCTCAATTGTTTGTAAAGGAGTTTCGGCTGCCATGCTGAGGGTTTTTACCTTTTGGATGGTTTTGTTTTGCAAGGGCGTAATTAAGTTCCCCCGCTCAGGTATGTCGGCCTCGAAATCGTATGAAAGTTTTCTGAGGTTACTGGAATAAATTTGTTCGTCAATTCTGGTAACAGCCGGAATAGTAAAGGCAACCAAAACCCCGGCAATGGTAGCATGCACACCAGATAGTAAAAAGCCGATCCACACACAAATGCCCAGCAGAAGGTAAAACATAGCACTTCTTATTCCCACTTTGTTTCCGATCATCAGCAATACCAAAAATCCTCCAGCAACTGCCAATGGCATAAAGTTGATTTCTTTGGTATAGAAAAATGCGATAACCAATACTGCGCCAAGGTCATCGGCAACCGCCAGGGCAGACAGAAAAACCTTTACCGAGACCGGTATATGCCTGCTGGCCATAGAAAGCAGCGCAAGTGCGAAAGCTATATCTGTAGCCATAGGAATTCCCCAGCCATGGGATGCGTTGGTGCCGCGATTAATAAAAAAATAAATAGCTGCAGGAACTAACATTCCGCCCAGCGCTGCGGTCATTGGTAATGAAGCCTTTTGCAGCGAAGAAAGCTCTCCTTCCATGAATTCACGCTTAAGCTCAAGACCGATTACAAAGAAAAATATGGCCATCAAACCATCATTGATCCAAATATGAAGCGGCTGGCTGAGTAAAAACTTATCAAACCCTACAGAAAAATTGATATGCCAGAGATGTTCATAGAAATCGTGAAAAGAAGAATTAGCCCAGGTAATGGCAATAACCACACTGATCAGCAGCACTATTCCACTGGTGTATTCCAAGTGAATAAAGCGGCTCACCGGAGCCATGATTTTTTCTATAGTTGTTTTTTCCATGTCTTTCAAAATCCCAAATATAACTTTTTAATAGAACCCATGGCTGCTATTGTGAAGTTATCATGTTATTTTGCAGAAAACCAGTACCGCGAAAATGATCAGAGCGAACGATAAACTACGGAAAAAACTATCATCTTCCGTTCCGACACAAAAGCAGGCAAGAGTTTTGATGTACTTACGAAAGATTTATCGAACTGTCTTCAGATGTTAAAAATGAAATGTTTCTGGATAATACGCTCAAAGATATAGCTAGACAGCTTTATTAAATATAAATATTACTTATTGATTGATGGAGACTGGCGATAACAAGCGTTTAAGTATCGCGGTTTCCTGGGTTAAATGCTAAACCGCTGAGATAAAAATTAAAATCAACCCCAAAATTCCGCTTGATCCAAAATTTTTTCTTTCGTCCAAAATAGACTATAAACAAAAAACCCCACAACTTTCGTTGTGGGGTTTGCTCCTTCTGCTGGGCTCGAACCAGCGACCCTCTGATTAACAGTCAGATGCTCTAACCGGCTGAGCTAAGAAGGAATCCGGCTGTCCAAAAAACAGAAGATTTTAACTTTTCAGCGAACATCCGCTTGTTCGTTTTGGGAATGCAATATTAGGGCTTTTAAATTATTTATGCAATATTTGCAGTGAAAAAATTTTAAAAAAATTTAATACATATATATGAGCCTGATAATCATAGGTACTGTAGCTTTTGATGCTATTGAAACTCCTTTCGGAAAAACAGATAAAATTGTTGGTGGTGCAGCAACTTACGCAAGTTTGGCCGCTTCTTACTTTTATAATAAAGCAAAAATTGTGGCTGTGGTGGGCGATGACTTTCATCAATCAGACATTGACACCTTCACCAACCACGGTATTGATACTGAAGGGTTACAGATTAAAGCTGGTGAAAAATCATTTTTCTGGTCGGGCAAATACCATAACGATATGAACAGCCGCGATACTTTGATTACGGAATTGAATGTATTGGAAAATTTCGATCCGATTATCCCGGAGAGCTATCAGGACTGCGAATACCTGATGTTGGGCAACCTAACGCCCCAGGTACAGCAAACGGTCATTAAACGTCTTAAAAACCGCCCTAAATTAATCGTAATGGACACCATGAACTTTTGGATGGATATTATGATGGATGATTTATTAGAAACCATTAAAATGGTAGATGTATTAACCATTAACGATGCCGAAGCACGTCAGCTATCAGGAGAATACTCATTGGTGAAAGCTGCGAAGAAAATTCTAACAATGGGTCCAAAATATTTGATCATTAAAAAAGGGGAGCACGGGGCACTGTTGTTCCACGAAGATCAGATTTTCTCGGCTCCAGCCTTACCATTGGCAGAGGTATTCGATCCGACAGGCGCTGGGGATACATTTGCAGGCGGATTTATCGGTTATCTGGCAAAAGTGGGTACTATCAACTTCAATAACATGAAAAATGCAATTATTTATGGCTCTGCCCTGGCTTCCTTTTGTGTAGAAAAATTTGGAACGGAAAAGTTGTTGAATTTAACTGATGAAGAAGTTGCAGCGAGAATTCAGGAATTTGTAAGCTTAAGTTCTTTCACGATAGAAGCGTAATCAGTTAACAGTTTTCAATAGCCAGTTATCAGTTACATCATACAGATAAATTGAGCCGTATATTTTAAGTGTAATGCTTAAATAATGCGGCTTTTTTTTTGGCAAATGGTTATCGAAGCCTGGAGGCTACCAAAATTAATTCGGTTGTACGAGTATGGCTATTGGCACAAATTTTTCAAAAACCGCTTCAGTATGTGGTGCATCTGCAAGTTCATCAGTCAGATCCTGCCCCGCCCAATGCTCATAATGTTTACCATTTTTCCATAATCTGCTATCTGTCATATCATAGATCAGACCTTTATAAGCCACCCAGATTTGGGGCTTATCCTGTCCGTTACGCAACGCAAGCTGTCGTTTGGTATAGCCTGGTAAATCCATTTAAATTAATTTCGGGTTGAAGATAATCAAAAGGTTTTAACCATATAAGAAATATAATGGCTTACAAACTTATATGTTCTTATGCCTGTAGACTAATTAGTTATTATTTTTTAAGCAAAGACAAGCGCAAAGCCTTCATTATAAGTGAATTGTAACCTTTGCCCCAATATTTATAAATCAATCTTCATATTTTAGAGCGCAATACTTGTACAAATCAATAAGTGTGTTCCCGTTTTACACTTATACGCTTCGCTGCCTCGTACCTCGTTGCTGCAGGGTATCGCTTCGACCGGGGCTAGCTGGCCGCGACAGCATTTCATTTTTGGGGTTGCAGAGCGCAGAAACCGCGGTTCCTAAACCCGTATTCTATGGTTTTTGCAAATAAAACACGAAATATTTTAGGCAGCGGTATACAGATCTATCTGATACGGTCTGTCTTTCAATACTGCTGCAAACGCTCTGCTGACAAGTTTATTCCTTAATACGTTTAGAACAGCTGAATGATGCTTTCCTTCTTTTATCTTTCTATCATAATATCTTTTGAACTCATTATCTTTTTTGATCGTATTGAGGGCGCACATAGTAAGTAGCGTTTTTATCCTCTTATTGGCCAGATGGCTAACCTTTGGCTTTCCCTTTAATGTTGTTCCAGAGGTATTTCCGAATGGGGCGATACCACAATAACAGGCAAACTTCCTGGGGTCATCAAATAGCGTGAACCCTTGAGTAAGGACCACGATAAACATCGCTGTTTGAGGACCTATACAATATACAGAGTTGACCAGACCATATTGCTTTTCAAGTTGTTTGTCCGCTTTTACACAGCTTAGGAGTTCCGTTTCAATCATGTCAATTTTTTTGTCGTATTCTGTGATTAGTGACTTTCTAATCCCTAATGTAAAATCGGCTGAATCTACATCGAAGGCCTCCAGCTCTCCACTTGCATTCTTTAATGCGGTCTGTTGCTTCACAAGCTGCTTTCTACAGCTCAATAAATGCTTTAGCTTACTTATCGTTTTGCTCGGAAGTTTGAAAAGAATAGCTTTACGTCTGTGCAAAAAACCATAATTAGCTATTTCAGCAGCATCTGCCTTGTCAGACTTGCCACGTTTTAAGCCAAGAGAACGTTTCAGTCTCAGGGCGTTTTCAACCCACAGGTTCCCGCCTTGTCCATCAAAAAATGTACAGATCGGAAGTGTATAAAGTCCGGTATCCTCTGCGCAAAAAAGCATCTCAGCAATCGAAAGACCGGTAAGATCCTGCATCCAGGCCATCATTTCGGCACAGCCTTCCTCATTATTGCTGAAGGTGCCATGAAACTGCTCATCAGGATCCTCAGCAAGAAAAAAAACGACATCTGTTTTTATTTTTGAAACGTCGATGCCCGCAAATAATCTGTAATTCATAACTTTGAGTTGTTAAGTGGAAAAACAAACCTTCATGTTGAATAAAACTAAATCCCTTAATGGTCATGCCAGACTAAAATTCTATATGGTTCTTGTTCAACAAACGGCAGTGCTCTAATACGGGTTTTAGGTCTTTAACCTAGATCGAGCCAAAGTGCAGCACTGCCGTTAAGGTTTTTATATATTTAAAATTCCGATATTTTTAAGAATAATCAAACCTAAGGGATTGAAGCGAACACGAAGTGCAACGGAGTAAAGCGCAAAGCGGGGCTAAAGATGCCAAGAGCCACTGCACGCACATTTCCTAAAAAAACGGCATTGGCTATTACAATCTTATGAGATCGCTTTTACCGGCCCTGCTTTTAAAAAGCTCATACAGGAAAACATTCATTAACAACAAACTCATTAAATAAAAATGATCTTCGAAAGGTATTGTACCTACCCTAAAACCTATATTTTCTTTATTATTATACATCACCACCGGAATAGCGGTTAAAAAACCATTTACGATATAAAAAGGAATAAGCGAAACCAGGTAAGCCCTGTAGAACCTGTACATAAACCTGAGTTTTACATTCACATATTCTACGTAAGCCAGCACGATTAACAAAAAGCCAAAATTGATCAACGTATACCACCTGTTATAAGCAAAAAACAAAATGGCAACACTAAGTCCCAGAAATAGGTTACTTAAGGCGAGACTATACTTTTGAAGCTTGTTTTTGGGAAAATAGACGTTTAAACATTCGTAAATAAATACGCAGGCATAAGGCACAGTTAAAAAAAATAAAATCTCTTCCAAGGGTAAGCCGAAAAAATTTATCCCTACGATGTAATCCGGATTAAAAGACCAGACATTAAGCCTGGTAAATAAAATGTCCCAAATTAAAAAGATAACTCCTGTAAGGAGTATGGCTGGAAATATAAACTTCCACTTACTAAAAAAATGGACCTTTTTATCAAACGATAAAACCAGCGGAAAAAAAATTACGGCTATATTGATAATTAAATATATATAATTCATTCTAAAGGTATTTGGTTAAGATTTTAACTTCAGCGGCAGTACATTTTTTACTTTCGATCATAAATTTAGCTACGTTTTTAACCAGCTCCGCATCAGCAAGACCAAAATTTCCATTTTGGTAATGTTTAACAATCTCTTTTTTGTCTACAGCTAAATCTTTACTAAAACCAAGAAAGGATGGCGTGTAAAATTCGATTGAAAAACGCATAAAACGGATTTCCATATTTTCTCCATCCATATCAATTGCTTTCTGCATGGTTTTCAGTGATCGGCCGACATATTTAATCTTGTTATATGGATTCCAGGAATGTTTGGCTTTGAGCGCTTCCAAAGTGCCTAAGTAACCCGTAACCAATGCGGTTTTATTGGGCAGTTTATTCAGCCTGTCAAACAGCGAATCAGTAAGTTTAGCATTTTCTACTGCTTTAACCATGTTGGCTTTCAATGTCGCAATTTCCTGTGTAGAGAGTTGTGCGTAAGTAGCGTTGCCTATGGCAAACAGCATGAAAAATAAAATACGTAGTTTAATCATGAGATGGTGGCAAATGTAACAAAAGCTTAGCGTATTTGTTTGCGCTGTTGTAATAAGCTAAGGAAAGGATTTTTAATAAAAATCCCGTCAATGTCATCCTGAGCAAAGCGAAGGATCTTCAACTGATGAAATACTGAACTCCAAATCAATGGATTCAAAACTAACTGATTAAAATTTAATAAATAAAAAAAGATTCTTCATTGCATTCAGAATGACAGACCTCTTATCCATGCTGTCATCCTGAGCAAAGCGATGGATCTTTAACATAAGAAACAATGAACTTCAAGCAACCGCAAACTATACTTATTAAAATACAATCAACAATAAAAGATTCTTCATTGCATTCAGAATGACAATTACCTCTATTCAATAAAAATATTTATTTTTGATAATGGATCATAATTACTTCATTTACATCCTGACAAACAAAAATAAAACTGTAGTTTATACTGGGGTAACGAATGACTTAGCAGTAAGACTGAGGCAACACAAAGAGAACGAAGAAAATAAATTTGCTTTTACAAAAAAATACAATTGCTATTATTTAGTTTATTTTGAAAGATTTGAACACATCGAGTATGCTATTGAACGTGAAAAAGAAATAAAGGGCTGGACAAGAGCAAAGAAGAATGCATTAATTGAATTAAAAAACAAAAATTGGGATTTCCTAAACGATTTAATCGTTGAAGAATAGTTAATGGATAATAATACCTTATGTCATCCTGAGGGTTAATTAATTGTTTAAAATCAATATGAGTGACGTATAATTGTCTTCTCTTATCCTACGGCGCAGTCTTGCCTCGGCTCGCCGCCGCCGAAGGGCTCTTTCTTTTTGGTGTCAAAAAGAAACAAAAAACACCGGCTGAAAATTTTTCTTTCGAAGCTAGTAGGTTGGCTTGGGCAGTGCAGCCCGAAAAATTTGTTAGGCCGGATTTAGGTAGAACGGGGATACCGTGCTATGGCCTAGCTGGATGGAAATGCAAAAGCAGTTAAAGTGTTGATTATTAATGATTTTCAAAATAACGTCAATGGTAGCACGGCGAAGGATCTTTAAGATAGGAAAACATTCTATCCAAACCACTAATCAATCAAAATACTATCTACAAAAGATTCTTCATTGCATTCAGAATGACAGACCTCTTATCCATGGTGTCATCCTAGCGAAGCGAAGGATCTTTAAACAAAGAAACATTATGATCGAATTAAATTTCCATCAAGATTATTATCAAAGCTAAAGATTCTTCACTGCATTAAGAATGACAGATACAGAATGATAAAAAACCAAAACAAAAAGCAATAAAATTCCTTTATTTACACCATGGAAAAAAGAACCTCGGTTACCATTATCGGTGCCGGTTTTGCAGGCATGGCTGCAGCAGCTTTATTGGGCAAAGATGGCTTTGATGTTACCGTAATCGAAAAAAACGAAATGGCAGGTGGCAGGGCCAGAACCTGGCAAAAAGACGGCTTCCTTTTTGATATGGGGCCTAGCTGGTACTGGATGCCCGATGTATTTGAAAATTATTACAACTTATTTGGTAAAACTACTTCTGATTTTTATGCACTGAAAAGGCTTAGTCCATCTTACCGTATCTATTTTGGTCAAAACGATATTGTTGATGTTCCTGCCACATTAGACGATTTATATGCCTTATTTGAAAAACTTGAGCCGGGCAGTAGCAGCAACCTCAAATATTTTCTTGATCAGGCTAAATATAAATATGATGTAGGCATGAACGAATATGTTTTTAAGCCCTCGCATAGCGTAATGGAATATTTTGATCCCAGGCTAGCCATCAGCGGAATTAAACTACAGCTTTTGGGCAATATGCGCAAACATGTGCATAAACTGTTTAAAAATGAGCGACTGCAGAAACTTCTGGAATTTCCTGTATTATTTTTAGGTGCTACGCCACAAAATACTCCCGCATTATACAGTCTGATGAACTATGCTGATCTTGTTTTAGGTACCTGGTACCCAATGGGCGGCATGCATCAAATTGTAGCTGCCATGCAAAACATTGCGGAGGCACAGGGCGTAAAATTCATGTTCAATACAGAAGTAACCAAAATTGAGGTAAAAAACAATCTGGCAGAGCACGTAATCACAAATCAGGGAAATTTTAAAAGCGACTTTGTAGTCGGTAATGCAGATTATCACCATATCGACCAATATCTCTTTGATCAACCTTACCGTAATTACGACAAAAATTACTGGGATAAACGAACAATGGCGCCGTCTTGTCTTTTATTTTACATAGGTTTAAATAAAAAACTAACCAATGTGTTACACCACAATTTGTTCTTTGATGAGAATTTTGATGAACACGCCAAAGAAATCTACAGCGACCCACAATGGCCATCAAAGCCCCTGTTTTATGCCTGCTGTCCTTCAATAACTGATAAAAGCGTAGCACCGGAAGGTTGTGAAAATCTTTTCTTTTTAATTCCGCTTGCACCGGATCTGGAAGATAGCGAAAGCAAAAGAGAAGAATATTTCAATGTATTGATGGATCGCTTTAAAAAAATGACCGGAAACGATATAAGCGAAAGCATTTTATTTAAACGCAGTTATGCCATGAAAGATTTTGTAGAAGATTATCATGCCTTTAAAGGGAATGCATACGGATTAGCAAACACTTTGAAACAGACCGCTTTTCTAAAACCCAAAATGAAAAGTAAAGTAACAAATTTTTTATATACCGGCCAGTTAACTGTTCCGGGGCCTGGGGTGCCGCCTGCCATCATTTCTGGACAAGTGGTCGCAAAAGAAATAAAAAAAAAGTTAAAAAAAGCTTGACAAATTTAAAATTTCCCTTATCTTTATAACCACAAAACAAAAACACTGCAATAATCCTGCAAAACACATAATTGTTTGAGGTTTGCATTTGTTTCGAAATAAGAGAGAAGGCGAATTGTTGAAAGAAAACATAAGAATCAACTAACCAAATATATGATAAGCAAAAAGGCCTGGATTTTCCGGGCCTTTTGCTTTTTAATGCATTTTTACAAATGCGATCGTCTTGGATCCTTGATCAAGTAAAAATTTGGATCAGAACCAAAACCTGTGGACCAAGCAAAACATTTGGTTTGCCTTAACAAAAAAAAAAGGAATCAAGCGGAATTATCGATGGGCATTTCCTTGCAATTTGTCAGACTGAGAAATGCTGTTTAATCTAAATATTGAACGTAGTCTTGACGTTAAGTCGCAGAGATCTTGAAACAAGCTTTACACATCGAATTTAAAATATCTCGTTAACATTCTCGAAATGGCGATACTTTAAAACTATCCATCCCCCTTGGATAACAAACCACTTAAAAAGTTGACCCTAACAAAAAAGGCCCAGATTAATCTGAGCCTTTAATTCCATAATAGATGTATCTTAAGCTAATTCTGCTGTGGCAATTTCTTTTGAATATGTTTTAAGGTATTTTTTCAAAATCCCCCTTGCCACATGGATGCGTGTTTTAACAGTTCCAATTGGAATCTCTAACATATCAGCAATTTCATGATATTTATAGCCTTCAAAGTAGCGGATAAAAGGCACATAATATTCTTCAGGTAATTGTGCTAATGCTTTATCAATATCGCCTAACACAAATTTACTCTCTGCACTATTTTTGGTTGCACTATATGATAGATTTGCAGAAGAAATATCCTCGCTCTGTGTAATTAAAGTATTCGTTTTAACCAATCGACGATAATTGTTAATGAACGTATTTTTCATGATGGTAAATAGCCATCCTTTTAAATTAGTCCCTTCTTTAAACTTATTATAATAAGTAATCGCTTTAAGCATCGTATCCTGAACCAAATCATTTGCGTCTTCTGCGTCTTTTGTAAAATTTAAAGCATAAGATCTAAGTGATACCGAGTGATGATTAACTAGATGGTTGAATTCAAATTTTGTCATGATATTTAGCTTTAGGAGATTAAAAACAAATCAATTATTGTTCATTCTCTTAAACTCAAACAAACTTAATACCAAAATTTTCAGGAAAGCTACCTACAATGCCTAACTACCTAACAATCAATGTTCGTCACAGAATATTTACTTCTCTTTCCAAAGTGACTCCAAAAGTAGACTTTACACTGTCTATTATTTGTTCAGAAAAATGATACACTTCCGCTCCTGTTGCCTGACCATGATTAACCAAAACCAACGCCTGGTTTTTCCAGGTACCGGTTTGTCCAACCACTTTACCTTTCCAGCCGCATTGCTCAATTAACCAGCCCGCTGCCAGTTTAATTTTGCCATCAGCCGTAGGGTAATGCACCACATCGGGGTGTTTTGCCACGATATATGCAAATTCATGTTTTTCGATCACCGGGTTTTTGAAGAAACTACCGGCATTTCCGATAGTAGATGGATCGGGCAGTTTGCTCACCCGTATATGAGATACAGCAGCGGAAACATCTGAAATGGTGGGTTGCACTATGCCCCTGTTTTGCAATTCAGTTTCAATAGCACCATAAGAAGTATTTATTTTTGGCACAGCCGATAGCCGGAAAGTAACAGAAGTGATAATATACTGCCCCTTTAATACGCCTTTGAAAACACTTTCGCGGTAGCCAAAATAACAATCATGATAAGCAAAGGTTTTAATTTCGCCAGTTTTGATTTCAAATGCCGTACAGCTTTCGAAAACGTCTTTCAACTCTACCCCATACGCACCAATATTCTGTATTGGTGATGCACCCACCGTTCCCGGAATCAGGCTTAAATTTTCTACACCAGCAAAACGATGCTCAACACAGTAGTTTACAAAATCGTTCCAAACCTCGCCTGCGCCAGCAGTTACCATAACCTTATCATCAATAACTTCAGATTGAATGCCTTTGATACTGATTTTAATCACCAAACCATCATAATCATGCGTAAAAAGCACGTTGCTGCCGCCTCCAATAACAAGCAGTTTTTGCGTTTTTACCAGTTCATCCTGAAACAACGACCGCAACTCGTCTTCAGAAAAAATTTCGGCAAAGAACTTTGCCTTAACATCTATACGAAAGGAATTGTATGGTTTTAGTGAAATATTTTCCTGAATGTGAAGCATGATGATTTTGTATGATGTTGCAAAAGTAAAATAAAAAACAGTTAAGGAACGATTTTGGTAATTTCCTTGTCAAAATTAAAGCTTACAGCTTTTTGCTTATTACCCGCTATGGATACACCCGAAAGTTTCCAGCCGATAAATTGTGGTTTGATTTTCTTTAGATCCAATAGGCGGTATCTTTCTTTTGTGAGTTTAGCACTGATCAATCCTACGCTATCTGATTCTGCCTGTCCCAGGTGTTCAATCTGGCTCTCTAACTCGGCCAGCGTAACATCCAATTCATCTCCCTTTTTTAAACTATCAGCATAAGCCTGAGGAGAAATATTATATAAACTATCAAGTTTCGCCTCATCGAAATTCAAATCCTGATTAGTTTTTTCATATTTTGATTCTACGAG
This sequence comes from Pedobacter sp. BG31, assembly GCF_042464845.1. Taxonomy (NCBI): domain Bacteria; kingdom Pseudomonadati; phylum Bacteroidota; class Sphingobacteriia; order Sphingobacteriales; family Sphingobacteriaceae; genus Pedobacter; species Pedobacter sp. BG31. The sequence goes on along the minus strand of NZ_JBHNZK010000016.1, from coordinate 125,861 downwards.
CGCGATGGCGCGATCTTTATTAGTTTTCTTGCCACAAGAATACAAGCTTAAAGAAACAATTCCAATCAAAAAGGACAGGTGATAAGATTTCATTTGATATAATTTAGCTTTTTAATACTGCTCTCCGCACAAACAACAAACCAAACGCTTTTCCCTTTTCTTTCCCCCTGTTTTTATGGTGGATTTTATGTGCTTTCCGTACCGCCTGCAAATAAGCATTATTGCTTTTAAAGGTTTTAAAACGCCGGTGTACAAACCAATCGTGTATCACAAAATAAATCAATCCGTACAAAGTAATACCCAGCCCCACAAAAAACCGATAGCCTAAGTTATCCTGATCAACATACATTAAATACAAAGATGTGGCGGCAAACAACACAGCAAACAGATCATTCCATTCGAAAAATGATTTTGATTTCTCGTGGTGACTTCTATGCATAAACCAAAGCGGACCATGAAACAGGTACTTGTGTATAAACCATGAAAGACACTCCATCGAAATGATGGTAAAAAGTACGGTGAGGATGTTGATCAAAACTGACAATTTTTCTAAATAATTGGTTTGTAAAGATATATAAACAGCAGAACAATTAAAATTATGTCATAAAATTGTAAGCTTAATTCGGTTTGAAATCAATTTTCATGACAAATCATTTTTTAGCACTATTTTTGACTAAAATATTAAAAAAGTCAGAAAGTAGAAAAGTAAAATGATTGTAGCTGATAAAAAGAGAGAGCAGATTATTGATGGTGCGATAAAACGCTTTATCCATTTTGGTATTGGTAAAACCACCATGAATGATATTGCCGAAGATCTGTCCGTATCAAAACCATCTCTTTATTATTATTTTCCCGATAAAAAACATTTAATTTTAGGAGTAATAGAAAGGGTATTTAACGATTTCTTCGAACTGATCAAAAAGAAACATAATCCTGATTTACCACTACAGGAAATTCTTTTTAACATCGTTGATGTACGAAATACATTTTTCCAGAAGTATTATATGCTCCGCATTACGGAGGGCATCCCGGATTTACTAAATGATGATGTAATTAAAGGCAAGCTGCGTACATTAAAAGAATCTGAAAAGGATTTTTTCGCAGAGATTTTTGGTCAGGCCAAAGCAAAAGGAGAAATTGAACATGAGGACACTGAACATGTTGCCGAATTGTATCTTGAAAGTTTAATGGGCCTTTCCACCATGTGTATTATGGAAACCGGAAAAGATCTTTTTCCTGATAAAAAGTCGTTAAATAGAATGACCTTAAAACAAAAAAACCTGACCACCATATTTGTAAGAGGCTTAAGATGTGCGGATTAAACTTAACATTGGCAGAAACAAATAGCCTCAACTTAAAGGCTGAATAAAAGAGAAGAACCCAAAAACAAAAAAAACAATAGATTATGCTTAGAATCAATGCGGTAAGATTAATGCTCATTGTTATTATCGGCTCGGTTTTACCGCAGCTGGCAATTGCACAGCAGCAAATTACCTTAAAAGATGCGCTTACCTTTGCGCTCCAAAACAATACTAAAGTGCGCAATGCCAGGTTAGATATTGAAGGTGGAAAATATAAGGTGCAGGAAGTTAGGGCACAGGCTCTACCACAAATTACCGGAAATGTGGGTTTAACTTACAATCCAATTATCGGTCAGCTGGTTGCAAATATTGGCGGCGCAACACAATCGTTTAAATTAGGCCAGAACTGGAATTCAACCGCAGGCGTTCAGCTTTCACAGCAATTGTTTAACCAACAGGTTTTTACCGGCCTGCAGGCTGCACGATCAAGTGAAGAATATTACGCGCTTACCTCGCAATTAACTGAAGAACAAATTATCGAACTGGTAGCCAACAATTACTATCAGGTTTTAGTAAACAGGCAACAGCTTAACGTCATCGACACCAACATTAAAAATGTTAAGATAGTTGAAAAAATTGTGGGCACGCAGTATAAAAATGGTCTGGCCAGAAAGATTGATGTAGACCGGATCAGCGTAAACTTAACCAACCTGAATACACAACGCGAGCAAGTCGTTAATGCGATTACCCAATTGGAAAACCAGTTAAAATTTTCGATGGGAATGGCGGTTGCAACTCCAATCAGCCTACCCCCTACCGAATTAACAGAAGTAACTACATTACCTATGTTTACAGATTCTATCGATCTGGCCAACAGAACTGAAGTCAAGCTTTTAAATAACCAGGACAAACTGCTATCCTTACAACGGAAAGCCTATGTGGCCGAATATTATCCCAGCCTATCTTTAACTGGAAATTATACTTATTCGAGCCAGAGCAATAGTTTCGATTTCCTTAACTCCAACGCTTCGGCCATCGGTTTTGGTTCATCGGCAATTGGTTTAACCCTGAGGGTGCCGATTTTTAACGGTTTCTTAACCCGCTCTAAAATCCGCCAGGCAGATGTGGATATCAAAAAAGCCAGGGAAAGCAGAAGAGAAACCAATAACGCCTTAAATCTGGCTTACGAAAATGCAAAAATACAGTTGCGCAATAACTTAAATACCATTAAATCGCAACGTAAAAATGCCGACTTAGCTCAAGAGATTTATAGAAGTACCCAAAATAACTATAATAACGGCTTAGCTTCACTAACCGATCTTTTGGATACCGAAAATGCACTTACTTCGGCACAAAACAGTTATACACAGGCTTTATTAAATTATAAGATAGCCGAAATACAATTAATCAAATCAAACGGAAACATTAAATCGCTAGTACAATAGAAATGAAAAGAGTAATTACCATAATCATCGTAGTTGTTGTTGCCCTCGGTGCAATAGCTTATGTTTTAAGCAACAATAAAAAGAAGAACGAAGAAAAAACTGCTTTCATTGCTAAAGGTGGTGGCGCTGTTGCCGTTCGGGTTGCTCAAGTAGAGAAAAAAGCTGTAGATTTAGATTTCAGCGCAAACGGAAATTTTATTCCTAAACAGGAACTTAACTTCTTATCAGAAAATGCGGGCCGGGTTAAAGCTATTTATGTAGATGAAGGCGACAGGGTAAGCAAAGGACAGGTTTTGGCCCGTGTTGATGCAGAAATCATCAACACAGACAGGGAAACTGCTGAAGCCACTTACGAAAATGCAAAAAGAGATGAAGCCAGATATCAAAGCTCATTCCAAACTGGTGGCGTTACCCAACAACAGTTAGATCAGGCTAAACTGGCCACGAAAAATGCAAAATTACGCTTACAGGCCTCGCAAAGAAGGTTAAGCGATGCGAATATTAAATCGCCGATTAACGGTATTGTAAACAAAAGGTACATTGAAGTTGGTGCGTTTGTAACAGCTCAAGGCACACAGTTATTCGAACTGGTGGATGTTTCTAAGTTAAAACTGAAAGTTAATGTGAACGAATCGCAGGTGGCCAACCTTAAAATAGGTGATAAGATCGAGATCAAATCTTCCGTTTTCCCAACGGATAGTTTCTCCGGAAAAGTAACCTTTATCGCTGCTAAGGCCGATGCAACGCTGAATTTTCCAGTTGAAATTGAAGTGGAGAACAGCCATAAAAACACTTTAAAAGCTGGTATGTACGGCACTGCAGTATTTAAGTTCCCTAAACAGGCACCAAGCATTCTTATCCCGCGTACATCTTTTGTGGGCAGTGTGAGCAGTAACCAGGTTTTTGTATTGGATAAAGCCAGCAATACAGCTAAAACGCGTAATGTGGTAGCTGGTCGTATTTTGGGGGATAACGTTGAAATTCTGGATGGCCTAAAAGAAGGTGAAACTGTAATTACCAGTGGACAGATTAACTTAACCGAAGGTACTCCAGTTAGTATCGTAAAGTAAGTTAGCGGAATTTTCAGCTTTTAAAAACGCGATATGCCAATCGCACAACGCAACACGAATTAAAATGAAGATAACAGACATATCTATAAAAAGGCCTTCGCTGGTTATTGTGGTATTTACCGCACTTACTTTGCTTGGCTTATTAAGTTACTTTTCGTTGGGTTATGAATTACTTCCAAAATTCTCTAACAACGTAGTATCTATTTCAACCATCTACCCTGGTGCTTCGCCGAATGAGGTTGAAAATACCGTAACCAAAAAAATTGAGGATGCGGTATCATCGATGGAAAACATCAAAAAAATCAACTCAGTATCGTTTGAGAGTTTATCAACCGTAACCATTACGCTAACAGATGCGGCAAATATCGATATCTCGTTAAATGATGCCCAAAGAAAGGTTAATGCCATCCTTTCTCAATTACCGGAAGATGTAAAAACACCATCATTGAGTAAGTTCTCGCTTGATGATTTACCGGTAATTACCATGACGGCTTCTGCCAATATGGACGACGTAAGTTTTTACGATTTAATTGACAAACGGATTGCTCCGGTAATTTCGAGGGTAAATGGTATTGCACAGGTAAATTTAGTGGGTGGTTCTGAACGTGAAATTCAGGTTTCACTTGATGCCAATAAACTACAGGGCTATGGTCTTGCGGTTCCACAGGTACAACAAATGATCCTTTCTTCAAACCTGGATTTCCCTACAGGAAGTGTTAAAACGCAGAACCAGGACGTATTGATCCGTTTATCGGGTAAATACAGAAGTATTGATGAATTGAGAAACCTGGTATTAACCACAGGCAAAGATGGTGCACAGATCCGCTTAGGTGACGTGGCAGACGTTCAGGATTCGCAGAAAGAAACAGAGAAACTGGCACGTATTGACCGCAAAGCATCTATCGCTATCCAGATCATTAAACAAAGTGATGCGAATGCTGTGGAGGTAAGTAAAGGTGTACACGCCATTATTGCCAAACTTAAAGCAGAATATGCAGCCAATAAATTAGACATGAGGATTGTAAACGATAGTTCAATCTTTACTTTAGAGTCTGCTGATGCGGTAATCCACGATTTAATCTTAGCGGTTATCCTGGTAGCCTTCGTGATGCTTTTCTTCCTGCACAGTTTACGTAATGCGTTAATTGTAATGGTATCCATTCCGGTTTCGCTGATCGCTACCTTTATCGGTATCAGCTTATTTGGCTTTACCTTAAACTTAATGTCACTGCTCGGACTATCACTCGTGGTAGGTATCCTGGTGGATGATGCGATTGTGGTATTGGAGAATATCCAGCGACACATGGAGATGGGCAAAAACAAAGTAAGGGCAGCCTCTGATGCAACAAGAGAGATCGGTTTTACGGTTGTATCCATTACTTTCGTAATTGTGGTGGTGTTCTTCCCGATCGCAGTAAGTACCGGTTTAGTATCTAATATTTTACGCCAGTTCTGTATCGTGGTAATTATTGCAACATTACTATCATTGTTAGCTTCATTTACCATTGTACCGCTTATCTTCTCCCGTTTCGGTAAGTTAGAACACATTGAAGGCAAAAATATATTTGGCCGTTTTATTCTCTGGTTCGAAAAACAATTGAAGAAATTTACACTTTGGATCACCAGCATTTTAACATGGTCTTTAAATCATAAAGCATTAACTTTAGTTGCCGTGGTGGTGATGTTCTTAAGTTCATGTGGGTTATTAGCAGGCGGTTTTATAGGGTCAGAATTCTTCCCTAAATCAGATAAAGGTGAATTCCTGGTGCAATTGGAATTGCCAAAAGATGCTTCTTTAGAGCAAACCAACTTCCTTACTCAAAAAGCAGAAGCATTCTTAGATAAACAACCTGAAATTACGCAGCTGATTACTACTGTGGGACAATCGACCGGAGATTTCGGTGGTACACAAGCTACAGCATATAAATCGGAAATTAACGTAAAACTGGTTGAACGCGATCAGCGTAAAGGTGTTTCTTCAGATATTTTCGCTACAAAAATGAGCCGTGCACTGGCCAAAGAACTGGTAGGCGCAAAAGTAAAAACTGTGCCGATCAGTATTTTGGGTATCGCAGAAAACGCGCCCATCCAGTTGGTGGTAATGGGTTCTGATTTAGACAGCGCCTTGAAATATGCTGAAGGGGCACAAAAGGTTCTTGCCTCTATTCCTGGTGCTACTGAGATTAAATTATCGGTAGAAAAAGGAACACCAGAAATTAACGTTCAGGTTGACCGCGATAAAATGTCGGCTGTGGGCTTGACCTTGCAAACCGTAGGATCAACTATGCAGACTGCTTTCGCCGGTAACACCGATGGTAAATACCGTAAAGGAGAGTACGAATACGACATTAACATCCAGTATCAGAACTTTAACCGCCAGAACATTGACGATGTACGTAACCTTATTTTTGTAAATAATGAGGGTAAACAGATTAAGTTATCACAGTTTGCAACCATTACAGAAGGTTCGGGTCCAAGTCAGCTGGAGCGTTTGAATAAATCGACTTCAGTATCGGTTAAAGCACAATCGATTGGCAGACCAACAGGTACCGTAGTTGCAGAGTTTCAGGCTAAACTGGAAGAGTTGCAGGAAAATGGCACGCTTAAGGCACCGGTTGGTGTAAGTTATAGCTGGGCAGGAGATCAGGAAAACCAGAGCGAAGGTTTTGGAACTTTGGGTATTGCTTTATTGGCTTCAATCATTTTGGTTTACCTGATTATGGTTGCACTTTATGATAGTTTTATCTATCCCCTGGTAGTAATGTTTTCACTTCCTTTAGCGGTAATCGGAGCATTATTAGCGCTGGCCTTAACCAATAACTCAATCGGTATCTTCACCATTTTAGGATTAATTATGTTGATGGGTCTGGTTGCAAAAAATGCGATTATCCTGGTCGATTTCACCAACCACTTAAAAGCTGAAGGTAAAGAAACCAAAGAAGCGCTTGTATTGGCCAACCATGCACGTTTACGACCAATCTTAATGACAACCATCGCCATGGTATTCGGTATGCTTCCAATTGCATTGGCCAGCGGCGCGGGTGCTGAGTGGAAAAATGGTCTGGCATGGGTAATTGTTGGTGGATTAACCAGCTCATTGTTCCTGACCTTAATCGTGGTACCAGTAGTATACTTAATATTCGACAGGATGTTAGAGCGCTTTGGCTTCAACAAAAAAGGAAAAACCATCGATGAATTAATGGTTGAACCGTATGACCATAAAGATGTAAATGAATACGATCTAGATCACGGACATTAATTATACCTCCAAATTAACAATCAATTAGCCCCGACCCCAAATCGGGGCTTTTTTATGGTTTCAAAAACCCATGAACTGTATTTCATAAGTACACGAATGCCTTCCTGTAGTTCCTTTTTTTCGAAACGGTGTTTTTAAGTCATTCTACAATACTGCGGCCAAACAAATGTTAATCAACATTGTATATTATTGATTATGTTCAAAATCATTTTTAGCCTGTTGCTCATCTGTTCTACACTCCTCGTAAAAGCTCAACATCCGCCTGTTTTTGCAGCAATGCGTACCGATTCAAACTTTGTCAAGCTGTACGATCTGGATATCACATTGGTAAAATATAGCTATAAACCCAACGGCGTAAAGTTTCTAGTGGTACATGATAATGAAGACACCGGGGTAAAGGCTGGTTTTGATTATATCCGCTGGTATGGGGGCGAACTTATAGACAGCCAGTACGGAGCGGTGAGGGATTATTATTTCAAGTATATGGACGACCAGTACCGCATAGACCCCAATGCCATATATACTGAAGTGGGGGTGAATACCCGGTTAAAGAAAAACCAGTTTAGCACTAACGAAGTTGAAAAAGCTATACTAAGAACAGGTAAACAGATTGTAGATTTTTATGATCCAAAAACTACGGGTTATTTTTTAACCCTTCACAACAATGCTGATGGTGGTTTTGGCATCTCTTCTTATTTACCAGGTTACGATTTATCCAGTACTGCAGATTCTGTTTACATCAACTTCCAAATGGATGGCGACGATCTGATTTATGTAACCGAGCCGAGGTTGTTCAGCAGTTTAAAAAAGGCCAATGTGAATGTTATCCTTCAATCTAAATTCGCAACCAACGATGGTTCCCTTTCGGTTTATGCCATGCAAAATAATATCCCCTATATCAATGTGGAAGTACAGCATGGACACCTGGAAGAAAACTTCAGGTTAATTGAGCTTGCGGTAGCAGCCTTAAAAGAACACGGATTGATAAAGAAAGAGTAGCATAGCAGATTCAACAGAAACTTACTGTAGTCATCGTCACGCTTGTACCGAGCCTTAGCGAGTTCACCGAAGTTAATTAATTTAAGGGTCTTTCTTGCTAAAAAGATGCTGACTACGAAGGAACTGAAAGCCATTAAAATATTTTTTATACTTACAAAAAAAGTCCAGCATTACGAACTGGTCAGGATGGGTCGTTTACCAAACAGTATTTTAATTAAATATTTATCCAGTCCAAGTAAAAAGGTGTTTCGACAAAAATTAGTTCATTTTACCATATAAGATCTTTTAGTAAATATAAGTTTATGTGCATCTTAAATTTCTCATATGGTTGAACACGGGGAAATGAGCATTCAACAGTTCGTAGTCCCACTCATTACAAGTCCTTGCTATGCCCCGGACTTTTCATTTTAATCGGGTCTACGAACAAAGGCCTGTGCACCCTGCAACCCAAAAAATGAAACACTGTTTAGGCCAATTAGTTCCGGTTGGAGCCTCAAAGAAACATAGATTCGTCAGGAAAGAAGTAGGTGATAGTTTATAACTATTATCTAAAATTTCACTAAATTTGGATATGAGCATACTCGTAAATACAAAAAGTGAACAGGAAGAAAAAGTGCTAATTGCTTTTTTAGATAGTTTAGATTATAAATATCAATCAGATATTAGCGATGAGCCAGTTGAGATTTCAACGGTATTTCTAGATCAGTACGATCAGGAACTGGATCAAGCGGATAAAGAAATTGAATCGGGAAATTTTATTTCTCACGGAGATGTAGAACAGCTTTTCCAAAAAAGACGTAAGGCTATTTAATGTAATAGTGGAAAAAACTTGCCAGTCCAAATAGTAACGTCGCTTAAATGAATGAAAATCAAGTGGAATAAACTTGCGGTGAAACAACTGTTGGAAATTATTCAATACCTTGAGGATAATGCTCTGATTGATTATGCTGAAAAAATAGAAGTTAAAATTTTATCAAAAATCAAGTCTCTTCCAAATCATTTAAACACATTTCAAATAGACCGGTTAAAAAAGAATAACGATGGCAGTTTCTTTGCTTTTGAAATTGACAGATATAGGATATCATTTAGAAAAACCGACAAAGAAATTAGAATTCTTAGGATTAGACATTCCAGCAGGCGGCCTTTTACCCGTTAAATCGCTGATTAATAGACCCATTAATTTATCTCTCTAATTTTCGTTACCAAAAAGATAATCTGCGAAATATTACCCTATAGGTTAGTGTCTCACCGATCGAAATAAGTTAAGATATATTTAGTATCTTAAGAATTGGAAATGAGCATAAACCAGTTCTTGGCAGTTTGTAGTCCTGCTTTCCATTACAATTCCTCGCTACGCTACGGGCTTTTCATTTTAATCGGGCCTACGAACAAAGGCCTGTGCACCCTGCAACCCCAAAATGAAATACTGTTGTGGCCAGTTAGCCCCGATTGAAGCGGTACCCTGCAGCAACGAGGGACGAGGAAGCGAAGCGTACAAGCAAAAAGCGGGAAGAAACGCTATTTTACGCTCAGGCACTGCGCTTAATAATCGATATATTTTTTTATGAAATGGAAAGCCTAATTGATCTCTCTAATCTTCGTTACCAAAAAAATAATCAGTAAACCAAATACAGAAATAATTCCGAAAGAATAGCGTAAGCTGGACAGCTGCGAAATATAACCTATTAACGGAGGACCAAACAAAAAAGCAAAATAACCGATACTAGAAACCATGGTGATGGCTTTTCCGGCCGGTACTTTTTTATTATTTCCAGCTATGCTATACACCATGGGTACAATACTTGAAACTCCCAGACCAATGAGCATAAAACCGAAAATGGCAGTAATTAAATAAGGAAATATGACGGCAAGTGCCATACCTAGTGATATAATGGCGCCGCTGATTTGCAAGAGATTTTTCCGCCCGAATTTACCGATTAAATATACGCCCATAAACCTTCCGCTGGCCATCATAAACATGAACGATGCATAACCGATAATAGCTTTATTATGAGGTAATTTCACCACATCCTCAAAATAAATAGCGCTCCAATCGAACATAGTACCCTCGGTGGCCATGCTGCAAAACGCAATAACACCCAACAACACCAAAATACCTTGAGGCATGGTAAAAAACTTCGTTTTTTCCACTACGGTATCGGGCTTATTATAATTGAGTAGTTTTTTAGCGTTAACTAATACATTGGTTAAAGATATTAAGGCAATCATCCAAAAATGGGTGTACATACCCAATTTTAAGTTCACTAATCCAAGCGCAATTAATGCACCGGTTAAATTCCCGATACTCCAGGCACCATGGAATGAACTCATAATAGGCTTTCCATAATAGTTTTCGCCAGCAACACCCTGAGTATTTAAGGCGATATTACACAGATTACCTGTAATGCCAAATAAAACCAAAAAAGCCGCTAATTGCCAACCCGTAGTGGCCAAGGCTAAAAAAGTTAAGGCAATGGCATAAAGCGGTGCTGTTGCCCTTAACATTTTCTTACTGCCAAAATGCGTGGTCAGTTTTGCAGAAAAAAACATGGTGATAATCTGTCCGGCAGGTAATGCAAAAAGTATAGAGCCCAATTCTGCATCGTTTAAACCCATGGAGGATTTAAAAGTTGGAATTCTGCTGGCCCAACTGGCAAAACAAACCCCTTGCATAAAGTAAAAGGCAGATATGGCTAAACGTACTTGCTTTGGAGAGCTTTGCTTTAATGCAGGTTTATCATTTTGTTTAATTAAAATTTCCTGTTCTTGCGTGCGCTCTTCCAATGTAATGTCCTAAAAATTATAAAACAACAAAGTTCTTTAAATCTATTGGAAATAACGACATGTTTTTAACATTTTATCAAAAAATTTTGCTGTTTATCAGGTTAGAATATTAAATTTTCCATTTTTCCGTTTCATAAGCGCTGTCCCAGAACATCCATTCTAAACGGGTTGCCATTTCAAAAGCATCCAGCATGTTCTGCCGAGTTGCAGCATTCGCTTGTACGGCCAGTTCATCTGTAATATCAATTGCCTTTTCTACTGCAGCAGCAAATTCTACGCCCGCATACATATCGATCCACCTTTTGTAAGGATTTTCTTCTCCTTTTTGTTGGGCGAAAATGTGATCTCCTACTGCCTTATAAATCCAAAAACATGGCAAAACAGCTGCTACGGCTATTTCTACATTGGCATAGGCCGCCTGGCTAAGGATATAACTGGTATATAAAAGCGTAGATGGCGTGGGCTTAACTTCGCTGGGTAAACCAAATTCTACAAAATAACTTTCATGCAAACTGCGCTCGGCAAATATAGCGCCTGTAGAAAAACCGGCAAAAGCCATCACTAAATCTGCATTTTGCATTCGTCCGCTAATCGCGCTTAACGTCCGCCCGAATGCTAAAAGGTAATAGGCATCCTGTGCTAAATAGAAAATAAATTTTTCTTTTGGTAAGGTGCCATTGCTTAGCTCTGTATTAAAGGGCATCGCTAAAATTTTGTTATAGATGGGTTCAACCTTTTCCCATGCCTGTTCGCTCCACTTCATTGGATAATCAATTTTAAAGGTTCAAAAAAGTGGTTTAAAGGTCCGTTACCTTCTCCTGTTTTTACTTCACTACCAGCTTGTAAAGCATGCCTGATGTAAGTTTTTGCAGTTTTAATGGCATCAAGCATCATTCTGCCTTTAGCCATTTCGGCGGCTATAGCTGATGAAAGTGTACAACCGGTTCCATGCAGATTTTTAGAGGCAATAAAAGCACTTTTGAGTATAACGGGTGCATTGCTTGCACTAATAAAAACATCGTAAATTACCGGGCCTATTAAATGCCCGCCTTTAATTAAAACGGCTTTTGCACCTTTTTCGATAATTTTCCTGCCCGCGGCAACCATATCATCAAGATCATGAATGGCCTGATCGGCGAGAATAACGGCTTCATCAATATTGGGGGTAACCAGGCTTACCAATGGGAACAATTTGCCTATCAGCTGCTCAACAGTATCAGGTGCGATCAATTTATGGCCACTGGTAGCTACCATTACCGGATCTAAAATAACAGGTACATCCGCAGCGTAATTTTTAAGCTCTGTTTCAATTACATCAACTACTTCTGCCCGGTTGATCATGCCAATTTTAATAGCCACGGGTTTGATATCATCCAGTACTGCCTGTAACTGATCTTTAATTATCGTGGCGGGAATACCGTGAACGGAACGCACTCCTAATGTATTCTGCGCGGTGACGGCAGTAATTACAGAAGTGGCAAAACAACCCAGGGCCGAAAAGGTCTTCAAATCTGCCTGAATGCCTGCACCACCGCCGCTATCTGAGCCAGCTATTGTTAACACCTGAATATAGTTCATTGCTTAAGACTTCATTTTGTTGTACAACTTCAGGAGTCTTCAAATGCCGAAGGCATTTTTATGCAAATATTGCAGACAAACTAATTTCCTACGCCAGCATGATCCGGATCAGGTCCATTTATAAGGCGTAGGGTTTGAGGTGTAGGGCATGGGGTCTTAACCTTCCGCCTTTTACCTTCTACCTTCAACCTATAAAAAGGGTATATTCTCAGCCAACTTATTTGAAGGCACCCCTAAAGTTTTTTTGTGATGCAATATAGGCTTTAAATTTTTATTTCACGATTCTGAATAAAGAGTTGTCAACTTTAATACTATACTTGCTATTAAAATTGACAACGCTGAAATCAACAAAAAAATCCCGATATCAATACCGGGATTAAAATCATCACTAATAAATGGATTAAGCGACTATATCTTATCGGGTTGATAGAACCGAACGGTGCCATCACCCTCATTTGAAACGATTAATAAACTTCTGCCATTGGGGCTATCTTTTGGTTTAACAAACATCAAACCTTCGGGCGCATCGCCGGTAGAGAATAACTGAACAAATTTTGGCGCTGCCGGATTGGTCACATCATAAATAGCAATTGCATCTGCACGTTCCATACCGATAAATGCCAGGATTTGTCCGTTTACTTGTGCAACCGTTACACTTTCTACTTCTACGCCTTTATTATCTGAACGATCGTCGTCGTATTTTCCGGCATCAATTACATGCTGCTCAAGATCTTTACCAATGTTGGCAACCAAAGCTCCCGTATTTGCATTCAGGATACTCACACTTCTGCCCCCGGTTGAAAACAATTCCTGGTATACCTTATTTGTACCAACCATGGTAAAACCAGCGGTATTGGTTACGGTAAGCCGTCCGAGATTTGCATCTAACTGCAAGGTTGCAGCATTAGGAAATTTAACCAGATCTAAAATAAGATCTTTTACACGCACCTCTTCTTTTGATTCTTTTGGACTATAATCCTGACGGGTATCACCTTCATTGGCCAAGGCTAAATAAGGCGCACCGTTAGATGTAAAATAAGATATGGCATCTGGCAGGTAATAAGCTTTTATTGGCCATGTACCCAATACTTTTTTACCATCTTTATCACTAACATCAAAAGCATTTTCGGTTAGGCTGATATCTCTTGTACCCAACGGAATAATCTTCGTAATGGTTCCGGCTAAAATATCTACTTCGGCAACACCGTTATTTTCCTGAAGTGTAACATAGGCCTTTTTGGAATCGCTGCTTACTGCAATGTATTCCGGCTCAATATCCTGGGTAAAACTGGCATTGTATCCGTAAATCCTGAAACCACCTGCCAATAATGTAGCTTTTTGCGATTCAAAAGCTGAAAAATCTATTGTTTTTACAGAATAATTATCTTTGATATTGATGATTGAAATGGTTCCTTTAGGATCTACCGTGTAGGCTAGATTGGGTTCGCCTTCATTGGCAGATAAAATGTAGTTGCCATCAGGGCTAAAAGTTACCATATCTGGCATAGCACCTACCGTAATTTTTTTAACTTCTGAAAGATCTGAGGTTTTTAGCACCACAACATCGCCATTTCCCTGCTTATCGGCGCCATCTAGAGCAATTGCCAATAAACCGTTATTTACGGCAACGCTATTAATCCCGGCGTTAGCTGCATAAGTTAAGGTTTGTAATTTTGTAACTGTTGGATATTTGCTCATGTCTACCACATCAACTTTGGCACCTCCATCATTACTGGCGACAAACAGCTTTTTGGTTAAAGGATCATAGGCAGAAATTTCTGAAGCGAATTCACCGCCTAAATCAATAGCTGCAGTTTCTTTAAAGCTGTCTATTTTTTCTGGAACAACAGCTTCTACCGGAGGATCTACAATCGGATCATCTTTTGAATCTTTTTTACAGGCAGCAAATGCCAGCGAAGCAATAAAAATTGCACCAAATAGTTTTTTACAGTTCATGGTTTGTTTAATATCTGAACCGCAAAAATAGAGGTGCAAAACGTTATTTTTTAAGCTGCAAACATTATCATTTGGTTAAGGAATTGTGAAGAAAAACTAGAGCGGAAGACTAAAGACCAAAGTTGAAAGACTAAAGTAGAAACCACCTTCATCTCGATTCGATAGCTATCAGTCCGATATGAAGAGAGTGGCTAAAACAAAAAAATCCCGATATAAATACCGGAATTAATGATGTGTGCAATTTACCAACAAGATACTCCAACAAGTTACCAATTGACAGACTCCAAAAAAAGCTCGTCATCTCGACCGAAGCAGCGCGAAGTGGAGAGATCTATCGAAACAGATTTCTCGACTGCGTTGCACTCCGCTCGAAAAGACGGTAACTCTCGGGAATTTTTACGCGTAGATTAATTGCTGTCAATCACATTGATTTCTATACAATAAATTATCCCCAGTATGAAGTTTAGATAATAATTAAATATGTATCGCTCTGTTCTCAGTTGCAGCAAGTGCCGCCTCTTTTAACGCCTCTGTATAAGTTGGGTGCGCATGGCAGGTACGTGCAATATCCTCAGCAGATGCGCGGAATTCCATCGCGATAACCGCTTCAGCAATCATATCTGCAGCACGTGGGCCAATCATGTGTACGCCTAAAACCTCATCAGTTGCCGCATCGGCTAAAACTTTGATGAAACCGTCGGTATCCATGCTGGCTTTTGCGCGTCCGCTGGCTTTGAAAGGAAACGAACCTGCTTTATATTTTATACCTTTTTCCTTTAACTGCTCTTCGGTTAAACCTACAGAAGCCACTTCTGGCCAGGTATAAACTACTCCAGGAATTAAGTTGTAATTAATATGTGGTTTCTGACCGGAAATGGTTTCGGCCACATAAATCCCTTCATCCTCCGCTTTGTGTGCCAACATTGCGCCTGTAATTACATCTCCAATGGCATAAACACCAGCAACCGAAGTTTCTAAATGCTCATTAACCGGAATTTTTTTACCTCTTTCTTCAACGGTAATCCCTATTTTATCTAAACCTAAACCTTCGCTGTAAGCAGTACGGCCAACAGCCACGATGCAATAATCAGCGTCAAAATTTACGCCTTCACCTTTGGCATTTTCTGCAGTAACCGTTACTGTTTTACCATTATTTGTAGCACCGGTAACTTTATGATTCATAAAGAATTCCATGCCCAGATTTTTCTTTAATACGCGTTGAAGTTCTTTACCTAAACTTGCATCCATTGTTGCAATGATAGATGGCAAAAACTCAATTACTGAAACTTTTGTACCTAAACGGGCGTAAACAGAACCTAACTCCAAACCGATCACTCCGCCACCAATTACAACCATAGACTTTGGAACTTCTTTAATATTTAAAGCCTCTGTTGAAGTGATGATCCGTTTTTTATCGATCGGTAAAAATGGTAGAGCTGTAGGTTTAGAACCCGTAGCAATGATTACATTTTTAGCAGATAGCGTTTCCGTAGTACCATCAGCTTTTGTTACCAGGATGGTATTTTTATCTACAAAAGAGCCTACACCTTCGAAAGAATCGATTTTGTTTTTTTTGAACAGATACGTGATACCGGCCGTATTCTGCGCAACAACATCGTCTTTACGTGCGATCATTTGCGGCATATTTACTTTTAGGCTTTTCAAATCGATACCGTGAGTAGTAAATGTATGAGCAGCATTGTGATAATGCTCCGATGAGTCTAACAAAGCCTTAGATGGAATACAACCAACGTTTAAGCAAGTTCCTCCAAAAGTTTTATATTTTTCTACTACTGCAGTTTTTAAACCTAACTGAGCACAACGGATTGCGCCTACATAACCGCCCGGCCCTGAACCGATAACAACGACATCGTATTGCATAATTTCTTGAGTATTTTAATTAGCCAAATGTATGGAAAAAAGGCGGAAAGCTAAAAGTAGAATAGGGCAATTGTCTGCCAGTTACAATACTCAAAGTATAGATTAAGCAACCCATAATCATAAATCCAGGTTCATTGCTGAGACCATTAGACGATAATCCTAAAAAGTTCAAATATCCACAAGTGATAAGCATAAAAATATTTTACTTTAAGACTATAAAATATTTGATTGGCTCAGTTATGAACCAGAGATATTATACACAAATTCAAAAATCAGGAGATCAATACTAAATTATGACCTAATAACCAACGAACTATTGATGAACAAACAAATGAACCGTTCACTAGTAAACCATTTACTAATAAACTATTGACTAATAAGCCATTGACCAATAAACCTTAAGCCCCTTGTCCGAAAGTAAGCAGATTGTTATCCGGATCAAGCATAGAAAATTCCTTTTGCCCCCAAGGTTTTGTTTGCAAATGGCCATTAGGATGAATGCTTTGGTTAGTATCAAGCATCCATTTGTACAAAGCTTCGATATCATCTGTGCGCATATAAACCTGACCATAGTTTTCTTTGGGATCAAGTGCTTCAAATAAAAAAAAGTGAATCTGAACATGATCTTTTTGCACCATAAGGTAATCCTTAAAATTGTCGGCCCCAATATCTTCAAAGCCTAATTTATTCACATAAAAATCTCTGGTGATTTCTTTATCACGCATTGGAAGTTTCGGATTGATTGCTGTCAGCATATTTTTTTTATTTCAAAAATGAGGAATTTTCTGAAAAGCAGCACTTGATCGAAATCAGGAAATTCAACAGTTAGCCCTAACCCTGCTTAAGGTTTCGGGCGTTATTTTAAGATATGAGGCGATGAGTTTAACCGGAAAAACCTGTACAATAAGTGGCTTTGACTTTTTAATGTATTGGTACTTTTCTGCTGGACTTAACGCATTATCGAATAGATAAGTCCTGTGGTTAGCCTGGTCAAAAATCCGACCGAAGCTTAAAAAGGATTGTGATCTTGCAATCAGTTCATGCAGGTGGTATAAACTCAATTCAATCACTTCAGCATCCTCAAATGCTTTAATTGTTGTATCTGATGGCTTCTGACCTATTAAACTTGAGTGATTGTACATCCATTCTTTGGGTAGATGAAGATCAATGATTGTTTCGGTTTCATGATCAGATTGAAACTGAACAAAAGATCCGGACAGGATGAAATAAACAGATTGGCAAATCTCACCCTGGCGCAAGACCATATCGTTTTTCCTGAATATCTTTCGCGTGGCTTTTTCTTCAAAAAGAAGCAGATCAGCGGATGAAAATAAGCCGACACCAGATAAAATTTCCTGAACTGATATCATATAAAATTCAATTATTTGAACGGATGGAGCAACCAAACAATTTATGGATTAGTGGCTTTACTGGTGATTAGATAAGCAACGATCAAATTCGGAATCCAGCATAACCACGCAACAACCAGATAGGCTTTAAAAAAATCGCCGTACATTATGGTCAAAATTGGCAACCAGATCCTTAAGGTTACCGCTGCAAAACACGCCGCATAACTGTAAACCATCATTTTTTGATGTTTCAAGATTTCGCCGTTTTTAATATGTAAATAAGCCTTTAACGTAGTATAAAACCAAACGACGCCTAAACAGATAAATCCTGCGGAAGAAACCCACCCGCCTGTTGCAAAAAAGCCGATATAAATACCTGCCAAGGCGCTAAGCAGCACCGAAACCACGTAAGCTTTACCCAATTTCCGGTGCAAGGCTATTCGGCTGTTTCTCATTTTCGGACTAAATTGTGTCCAGCCGATCAATAAAGCTACTCCTCCTAAAATAATATGCGTATAAAAACCAATGTTCCAGAAAGTATTACTTAATAACTCGGCAGACTTTGAATTCAAAAGGCCAAACTTCCTATCAATCAAGAAGTAAATCGTTGGATAGAATCCTATCAGTAATGCGAAAGTCGCAAATAAAATCCATAACCCTTTTTTAACCATATTAAATCCCGTTGCTTATTACTAAGCTAGTTAATTTTGGAGAACTAGATTAGTTCCTTATGTAACATAAATGCTTTGGCATTCGCAAAACTGAGAAAAAGCTCATCGGCTATTTTTAGTTTTTGATGTGCACGCACATTATTTTGTATAGCATAACAGGTAATACCGGCAGCCATGGCCGATTTAACCCCATTTAAAGTATCTTCAAAAACGATGCATTCTTCTTTAGCTAAGCCCAGGCGTTCCACACAAAGGTTATAACTTTCGGGATCGGGTTTAGATTTGCTTACATCTGTTCGGGTGATAAACAGACTAAAATATCTGGCCAAACCATTGCGCTCGAAAACAGCTTCCACATCAATCTTCGGACTGGCCGTAACCACTGCAAGCGTAAGTCCTTTCTCGTAAGCAAATTGCACAAACTCTAAGGCATAAGGCATTAAGGCTATATCGGTTGTTCTAAAACCATCAAAGGTTATCTTTTCTCTTCTTTCAATAAAGCTGGCTAAATCTTCATCAATTTTATAGCGATCTATAATCGTTTTTGCATTTTTCGGCAGCGGAATCCCAGCATAATTACTTAGCCAATCTTTAAATTCGATATGCACATTATAGGGTTCTAAAAAGGTATTCCAGCAATCAAAATGAAACTTTTCGGAATCAATCAATGTACCATCTAAGTCGAAAAGCAGGGCTTTTATTTTACTCATTATAAATTTTTAACTGAATTGGTTTATGGGATAATTTCGAAAAGGAAAAACTGTTGCAACTGCGTTTTACTGAAATTATTATCTACACAAAATATCAAAGAACGGTGTCCGTTTGCAAGTTTCGGCCCAAAAGTTACCCCTTCAACATTATCAATGTGCATATTTAAGGTATCAAAATCGAAAAGTAGTTTTTTGCTGAGCGGCTTAGGTGGATTTTTTGCAAAAGATGAATTATCAATTTCATTTTCTGCACCATTCAGATCAACCAGGTAAAGTTTTAAAAAAGTATGATCGTCATGGCCTTTTGCCCAGGCCCTCTCCAATACCAGAAGCGTATGATGGTTAACGGCCAGTATTTCGGAAATCCCGTTCACATTCCAATCGTTATCTACAGTAGGCTTAACAGGTAAAGCGCCAAGGTTGTAGGCATATTGCACAACATTCTTTTTAGTCGCCATATCAAACTTTAAAATCCTTGTTAAAGCCTTATCATATTCAAAAGCGGCCTGAGGACCATCCTGGTAAAGTGGTTCTTCTAAACTGGCATATAAAGTTCTGTAATCATCCGCATAAGTCAGGCCTTCAAACAAAGCATTTTTCCGTGGGCCACTCTGCATTTTTGTAAAATGAAAACCTTCCGGCAACGGAAGGGTATCCAAAAATTTACCCGCTGTAGAAATAAAAGTTAAACCGGGCTGAACAATGGTCGTATCACCATTTTTAAACAATCTTTCGCCTTCACTGCTCCAGATCAGTTGTTTCGCAACCGGATTATAACGAACAGCTTCTCCATCTGGCTTCAAGCTTTTATCTGTGCCGTATTTAGGGTATTGGCTCCCATTTTCCTGTAAAAGAAAATTAACTCCCGTAATCCGGATGGTATCGATTTTATTTTCTTTGAGATCGATCTTTGCCGTGTAAATCCTCGCTGGACTAAATTGCGACGGATCATCACTGATCATGTAATATTTGTTCTGTTTTACATCATAATCAATCCCCGATAAACCACCAACAACCGTATTTTGAAAAATAGGGTTTAAGGGCATGACATATTCATCCAAAAACTTTATAGCTGAAATATTAGCCTCATCCTGTTTAATTTTAACATGCCTAGTTACCGAACAGGAAGAGAGAATAATAGCAAAAAGAGCATAGATGATGAAGTATGGCTGTATGAATTTCAAATCGAAATGTTTAGGTTGCAAAAATATGTTTTTTAGATGCAACAATTTATAATTTTTGCCACGGAGGCTAAGATGGGTACGGAATAATCTATTTTGTGGTGTTAGCTGTTATCAGCTGACACACGTCAATATACTGATAGAAACTTGCAATTAAGCCATCTTTTCAAAACAAAAACAATTGGATGGTAACATCCGACTGCACATTAAATACTTGCAAAACCAAAGAGTTGTCAACTTTAATAGCTGGCCAGACGGAAAGTTGACAACTCTGAACTGCTAAAACAACTTACCGATTACGCGGTAAGTAATGTTATTTCCATCAACTACCTCTTCATAATACACATCATCAGGCGAGACAAAATATTTTTCATTTTTAATGGTCACCTCTCTGCACCCTTCAGGCAATTGGTCAATAATATCGCCAATATTATGCGTATTAGCCAGGCCATCTGCGGTATTTAAAACGCCATCTTTGCCAGCCACCACATATACGGTTTTACCTTCAGCATTTTCTTTTTGGGTGTAATAAACTCCTTTGTATTCGTAATAATCAACTCCGTTAATGGTTACCCGGTTTGCATCCGACGGTAAATTTGGAACTTCGGCACCAACTGGTGGTGTGACCACTTCGTATTGATCATTATTTTGTTGATAAAACAATCCACCGGAATAATAGAATTGGGTTGGCCCATACCAGAAAGGATAATAACCATAGGGTAATACATTAATCCTCACACCTAAAAACGGTCTGTAAAAACTGTAATAATTGTAGTATGGTCTGTAATAAGGTCTCCCGAAACCAACTCTGTAACCATAATATGGCCTTCCATATCCCATCCGATAACCCGGTCGGTAATAACTATAACTTGATCTGCCAGAACGGACACTGGTAGAAAAACCATCTCTGCCTGGTCCGCGCAAATTTGGCTGATGGGAAAATCCACCAGCTCGTGATGAGCCAACTGAGCCTGATCTGCCACCGCCGAAAGAAGCACCGCCTCCGCTCCTGCTTGGCCGCTGTGCAGAAACACTTTCGATACTCCAGGTTGTTATTATCGCTGCTGCAGCGAAAACAACCAATACTTTACTGAATAACCCATTCATTTTTTTGTGTTTAAGTCAATGAATTATATGACGGTAAAAACGCATAAAAGATTATCCTTGAACCACATTTAACTAAATTTTGATAAAGTAATGACGAATAGAAGGTTAAGCTATAAAAAATACGCAATACAAAAGACACAGTGCCTCATCCATTTTAGATTATCGACCATAAAAACGCAAAACTCCTTTGCATACCATACCTCTGACCCCGGTCTTCCGGCTTTCGGACTCTTCCATTTTCCATCATATGTCATTCCCTCTCCCATGCTAACAAACCTTTTACGCGCTATATTTTTCTTATCAATCGTTAATCACCTATATTTAAATTTTATTCCTAAAAGCCAGCTCAAATGAACCTTACCAAAGTTTTCAGCCTTTTATTTTGCCTGTTTATTTCAAGTGAATTAACGGCTCAACAAACCGATTCGGCTTACGTGAGAGAAAACTATATCAAAATAGAACGCCAGATCCCGATGCGAGATGGGGTAAAGCTATTCACCTCCATATACATACCGAAAAACCAATCCAAAAAATACCCATTTCTGATCAACCGTACACCTTATACTGTTGCCCCATATGGCGAAGATAAATATAAGCTTAGCCTGGGGAATTTCCCGGCCATGATGCGCGAAGGATTTATTTTTGTTTACCAGGATGTGCGGGGCCGATGGATGAGTGAGGGTACTTTTGCCGACATCCGTCCACAACTAACAGGTAAAAAATCTAAAACCGCAATTGATGAGAGTACGGACACTTACGATACTATAGATTGGTTGATTAAAAATGTAAAAGGAAATAATGGAAAAGCTGGCATCTACGGCATTTCGTACCCTGGCTTTTATTCTACCACCTCATTGCCAAATGCTCATCCGGCATTAAAGGCCGTTTCTCCACAAGCACCGGTTACCGATTGGTTTATGGGTGATGATTTCCACCACCGCGGCACGTTGTTTTTGATGGATGCATTCAGTTTTATGAGCAGTTTTGGTGTGCCGAGGCCTAAACCCATTACACCAGATAAAGGTCCCAAAGGTTTTCAGTTTCCCATTCAGGATAACTATCGCTTTTATTTAGAAGCCGGATCTGTCAAAAATTTAAAAGAACGTTATTTTGCAGATAGTATCAGATTCTGGAACGATTTATTTAAACACCCAAATTTAGATACCTTCTGGAAAGCACGTTTAATTACACCTCACTTAACTCAGGTTAAACCTGCAGTAATGGTAGTGGGGGGCTTTTTCGATGCCGAAGATGCTTATGGCACTTTTGACACCTACAAAGCTATTGAAAAACAAAACCCGGGAGCCAACAATATCCTTGTCGCGGGGCCTTGGTTCCATGGTGGCTGGGTACGTAGTGATGGCTCTTTTTTGGGCGATATCAACTTTGGTAAAACAACCAGTATTGATTATCAACAACAGTACGAATTACCTTTTTTTAAACATTATTTAAAAGGCGAGGGAGATTTTAATGCGGCAGAAGCCAATATTTTTATAACCGGCAGTAACGAATGGAAAAAATTCAGCACCTGGCCACCACAAGAAGTAGAAAGCAGGAATCTGTATTTACAACCTAACGGAAAGCTCAGTTTCGATAAAGTAGGCAGAACCGATAGTTGGGATGAATATGTGAGCGATCCAAATCATCCTGTTCCTTACCAGGATGGTATTCAGGCCAGACGTACCCGGGAGTACATGATAGATGATCAGCGTTTTGCAGCCCGCCGTCCAGATGTTAAAACTTACCAGACTGATGCCTTAGCAGCAGATATTACCCTAACCGGCCCCGTGCTGGCCAA
This sequence comes from Pedobacter sp. BG31, assembly GCF_042464845.1. Lineage (NCBI taxonomy): Bacteria > Pseudomonadati > Bacteroidota > Sphingobacteriia > Sphingobacteriales > Sphingobacteriaceae > Pedobacter > Pedobacter sp. BG31. The sequence continues at coordinate 102,772 of NZ_JBHNZK010000016.1, read as the reverse complement.
TCTGGTGGTTTCTACTACCGGTACCGATGCGGACTATGTTGTTAAATTGATTGATGTTTATCCTGAAGATGCACCAAACCCGGTACCGAATCCCAAAAACTTAATTATGGGCGGTTACGAAATGTTGGTGCGCGGAGAAATTATGCGCGGAAAATACCGAAACAGTTTTGAAAAACCTGAAGCATTTGTTCCCGGCCAGATTACAAAAGTAAATTATCCACTGCCAGATATCGCGCATACCTTTAAAAAAGGACATAAAATTATGATCCAGATCCAAAATTCATGGTTTCCTTTGGCCGATCGGAATCCGCAGAAATTTATGGATATTTATCAGGCCGAACCACAGGACTTTCAAAAAGCAACACATAGAATTTATCACGATGCACATAACAGTTCTTTCCTTACCGTTTCTGTATTAAAATAAAGCCGTTACGTATCACCATTGCCTTGGTCCGTGCGCCATGCAACGAAACACAAAACAACTTACTTATCCTTAAAAAATGAAATACTTAAAACTAATCCTTATCCTGCTTTTGGCATCCACAGCTTTCGCACAAAGCGATACAGGATACCCAAAAACAAACTATACCAAAAAAGAGGTGTATATCCCTATGCGCGATGGTACTAAACTTTTCACAGCCATTTATACGCCAAAAGATGCATCAAAGGATAAAAAGTATCCGATGATTATGCAGCGTACCTGCTACAGTGTTGCCCCTTATGGCGAAGATAAATTCCCGGCACGTTTAGGACCATCCGATCTGATGATGAAAGAAGGTTATATTGTAGTGATGCAGGATGTACGCGGCCGCTGGAAAAGTGAAGGCACCTGGACCAATATGACGCCGGTTATCGACAATAAAAAATCGAAGAAAGATGTGGATGAAGGTTCTGATACTTATGATACCATTGATTGGTTGGTTAAAAATGTGGCTAATAATAATGGTAAAGTGGGCCAATGGGGTATTTCTTATCCTGGCTTTTATACCGCAGCGGGGATTTTAAGTAATCACCCGGCGTTAAAGGCATCATCGCCACAGGCGCCCATTTCCGATTTCTTTTTTGATGATTTTCACCATAATGGATCATTTTTACAAAGCTACTTCTTTACTTTCCCGGTATTTGGTGTACAGAAAACGGATACAACCTCAAAACCTTGGTACAATAACCAGATGATTTTACCAAAAACCAAAGATGGCTATCAATTTGCGCTGGATCTCGGCCCATTAACTAATGCCGATAAGTATTATAAAAACAATTTCTTCTGGCAGGAAACCGTTAACCATCCAAACTATGATGAATTTTGGCAAAAACGTGGTCTCCTAAAACATTATGGCACCATTAAACCGGCGGTGATGGTAGTGGGCGGCTGGTACGATGCGGAAGATTTATCAGGGCCTCTGAACATATATAAAACCATCGAAAAGAAAAATCCAAATGCTTATAATACCATCGTGATGGGGCCATTCGGACATGGCAGATGGAGCCGCGAAACTGGCCACACCATGCATAGCAACGTATATTTTGGCGATAGCATTGCTACTTTTTACCAGAAAGAAATTGAAGCCAAATTTTTTAACCACTTCTTAAAAGGCAATGGTGATAAAAACAGCGGTTTACCAGAAGCTTATATGTTCGATACCGGTAAAAAACAATGGGAAACCTTTGATCAATGGCCAACAGAAAAAGCAAGCAAACAAAGATTATACTTAGGTGCAGATGGAAAATTAAGTATGACCGCTCCCCAATCGCCCGGCTCAGTAAATTACATCAGCGATCCTTTAAAACCAGTTCCTTACACGGAAGATTTAACCACTACACTAGGTTTTACGCCGCATAATTACATGAGTGAAGACCAGCGTTTCGCAGGCAGGAGACCGGATGTACTGGTTTATCAAACCGATATATTAGATAACGACATTACTTTGGGTGGCGAAATCATGTCGCACCTTAAAATAGCCACTACTGGTACCGATGCAGATTTTATCGTAAAACTGATCGATGTATATCCGGCCGATGAGCCGAACAATCCTTATATGCCAAATAAAAATATCACCCTGAGCAATTATTGGCAAATGGTACGTTCGGAAGTGATGCCCGCCCGTTTCCGCAACAGCTTTGAAAAACCAGAAGCCTTGGTGGCCAATCAAAAAACTGACGTAAATTTTAAATTGCAGGACGTATTACACACCTTTAAAAAGGGACATAGAATTATGGTTCAGGTGCAAAGTACCGCTTTTCCGTTATTTGCCCGTAATCCGCAAAAATTTGTAGAGAATCCTTATAAAGCTACTGAAGCAGATTATATTAAAGCCACGCAAACTGTTTTTAACGACAGTTTTATCGAAGTTGACGTCATTAAATAAGCTCACGCTCATCTCTGACGAGCGTGCAATAATTAATCGTTTCTAACGATTATAAACCAATTAAAATGTACTAAAGCCTTGGTTTTTAAACATACGGACTAGGGCTTTGGTCAACCAATAAACCAAATGAAAAAACTATTTATCTTCTTCGCAATTACTTTCAGTATACTGTCTGCACAGGCACAAATGCTGGGCAAAAATCAAGTCAATTCACGGGCCGATAGTCTGCGTGGCACACTCACTCCTTTACGTACCTGCTACGATATCAATTATTACCACCTGGACGTAAAAATCGATATCGATCAGAAATCAATTGTCGGAAGCAACGAATTTGCATTTACCGCTACACAGGATTTCACTAAACTGCAGTTTGATCTTTTTGATAACCTCAAAGTAGACAAAGTAGTGTATAAGGGTGCTGATTTACCTTTTACCCGAGAATACAATGCTGTTTTTGTAACCTTTCCTAAACCGGTAAAGAAAGGAAGCAAAGATAAATTTACCGTTTTCTATTCCGGTAATCCATTAGTTGCAAAAACGCCGCCCTGGGATGGTGGTTTTATCTTTAAAAAAGATGCTGCTGGCAATCCTTTCGTTTCTGTAGCCTGCCAGGGTTTAGGCGCAAGCGTATGGTGGCCCAATAAAGACCACCAGAGTGATGAGGTAGACAGTATGCTCATCAGCATTACTGTTCCTAAAACTTTACAGGAAATATCCAACGGAAGATTAAGAAATACGGTAAATCTACCCGATGGTTACAAACAATACAATTGGTTTGTTTCCAACCCCATCAACAACTATGATGTTACGTTTTACATTGGTAAATATGCCCACTGGCAGGATAGTTATGATGGCGAAAATGGGAAACTCAGCATTGACTATTGGGCACTACAAACAGACAGCGCCAAAGCACGCCCTCATTGGGACGCCGATGTTAAACCGATGCTTAAATGTTTCGAATATTGGTTTGGTCCCTATCCATGGTATAAAGATGGCTACAAACTGGTTCAGGCACCGCATTTAGGCATGGAACATCAAAGTGCGGTTGCTTACGGCAATCAGTTTAAACAAGGTTATTTAGGTAAAGATTTAAGCGGCACCGGACACGGCCTGAAATGGGATTTTATCACCATTCATGAGAGCGGCCACGAATGGTTTGGGAATAATATTACTGCAAAAGATATCGCCGATATGTGGATCCACGAAGGTTTTACCAATTATTCGGAAGTATTGTTTACAGAATGTACCGAAAGTAAAGCTGCTGCTGATGAATATGTAATCGGGCTACAGAAAATTATTCAGAATGATATACCTTTAATCGGTCCTTATAATGTAAACAAAGAAGGTTCAGGCGATATGTATCCGAAAGGTGCAAATCTGGTAAGTATCATCCGCCAGCTTATTAATGATGATGAAAAATTCAGACAGATTCTCCGCGGGTTGAACAAAACCTTTTATCATCAGACAGTAACTACTGCGCAGGTTGAAAATTACATTGCCAAACAGAGCGGCTTAAAATTAGATAAAATTTTCGATCAGTATCTTCGCCATACCAAGCCACCTGTTCTGGAATATAAAATCAGTAATGGTGTCCTGTCCTATCGTTGGTTAACTGATGTTAAGGGCTTTGATATGCCCGTACGTGTAACCTTAAAAGCAGGTGCGTATACTTTAATTAAACCAACCAATAATTGGCAAACCATTAAAGTAGATGCCGGCATAAATGCAGATAATTTTAAACACGATCCATTGTTTTATATCAATACAAAAAAATCGGGTTAGATCTCAAAGAAGTCAAGTTTTTGAAACTTGACTTCTTCCTTAAGGCACAATAGAAATTACTGATAGAGAGAATTAAATTTCGTGTTACGCAACTTTTTGAAAAAACCAACGTCTTATAGAAAAAGCTCATTATTTATCTAAAAAAACAAAATCTATAACCATGAAAAAAGTATTCGCCATATTATTAGCCTCTTTAACATTAAGCTTTAGCCTTAATGCCATTGCAAAAGATCAGATCAGCATCAACGCTTCCAAAAATAACAGCGACGAGAGAGTCGTGAAAAATTTTAATGGTGTTGCTGTAGCGGGCCCTATCAATGTGATTGTAACTTTCGGGAACAACGAAAGCTGCCGTTTAGAAGGTGATGCGGAAGCACTGGCCACAATTGTTACCGAAGTTAAAAGCAATATTTTAGTTATCCGTCCGCAAACCAGCATCACCAGTTGGTCTAGAAAATACGAAGGCAAAAAAATAACGGCTTATGTATCAGCAAAAGAATTAGCAAGTTTAACGGTTAGCGGTGATGGAAGTTTAGTCGTAAATGGGAAAATCAGCACAGGAAGCCTAACAACAACCGTTAGTGGTTCTGGAAATATTAAGGCAACAGCAGATGTAGATAACTATAGTGGTGTAGTCAGCGGTTCAGGATCAATCAATATTACAGGTGGTGCAGACCACTCAAAAGTAGTCATCAGCAGTTCTGGCACTTTTGCTGGTAAATCTTTTTCTACAAAAACATTAACCAGTACCATTAGCGGTTCAGGTACAGTGAACATTGCAGTTGGCGAAAGCATCAGGGCTGTCATTAGCGGGTCAGGAAGCGTTAACTATACGGGTAATCCTACTGTCGATAAAACAGTTATTGGCTCAGGTAGCGTAAGAAAAATATAAGATCAGATTCATTATAGAAGGAACGCCCCGGAGAAATCTGGGGCGTTTTTTATTCTTTACAGAAAAATATTTTTTTCTTCTGGAAAGCAAATACAGAAGCCCTTGGGTTATAGCAGTCCCGCCATTTGCTTTAGCCTTGATGCTACTTTAGTGCCGATTCATCGGTAAAGAATCAGGGGCTGCCGCTGCTGTCGGGTTTAGGATAGAAAGGTCTGCCCAAGTAACTTAAACCTAAGGGACAGAAGCGGGCACGAACGCAGAGAAGTAAAGCGGATGGCAGGACTTTCGCCACCGATGTACACAGGAACCTGCTTTCCAAAAAATTGTATTTCAACAGATTCAAATGTCGGTACGGCATACCAAAAACATTTATCACGATGCAAAAACACATGATACAAAGTGGTATTCAATTCAAAAAAATTATATTCGCTTATCACTTCCTTACTATGAAAAAAATATCATTAGCACTTTTATTTGTCAGTATAACCTACCTTGCCTATTCGCAGGAAGAAACCCTCAATAAAAAATACCGTCCCGTAGTTATTTCTTTCATCAATGCTGTTAAAAGTGGGGATGTAGAGAAAATGAGCGGCAAAATTAAGTATCCCTTAAACAGAGCTTACCCTATTCCGCCGATTAAAAACAAACAGGAATTTGTAAAACGTTACAAAGAAATATTTGATGATAATCTGGCTAAAAAGATCGTTAATAGTAAACCGGAAACCGATTGGAGTGACGTGGGTTGGCGTGGTATCATGTTGCTACGCGGCGAATTATGGCTTGATACCGATGGAAAATTAATTGCTGTTAACCATCAATCGAAGCTGGAAGCAGAAGAACAAGCCAGATTAATCAATGTAGAAAAAAACAGCGTTCATCCGTCAATTGGCAATTTTGAACAACCGGTACTTGTTTTCGAAACTGCTCAGTACCGGATCAGGATTGATGATCTGGGCAACGACAACTACCGATATGCCTCATGGCCAATAAAAAACAAAATGAGCGATAAGCCTAAATTAATTTTAACCAATGGCAAATTTAAGCCTGACGGCAGTGGCGGCAACCACAATTATCAATTTAAAAGCGGCGACTATATATACACCTGCTTTATCATTATAATGGGCGAAAAAAAAGCTCCTCCCGCACAATTAGTTATTACGAAGGCGGGAAAAGAAATATTATCTCAACCAGCAAAAAAAATCAACCCTTTATTGCAATAAATGCTTACCGAAACACTAAAAAAACTTTTTAACCGGGATCTTAGCAAGCTGAAATCTGAAATTGAAGCTTACCAAAACGAGGAAAATCTTTGGCGAACAGGCCATGGAATTGCTAATTCCGCGGGGAACCTCTGCCTCCACCTCGTGGGCAACCTGAATACTTACATCGGCGCTACTTTAGGTGGCAGCGATTATGTCAGGAACCGCGAACTGGAATTTTCCCTAAAAGATTTGCCAAAGCAGGAATTAATCAGCATGATCGAAGCAACCATCACCGTGGTGAGCAAAACTTTAGATCGGGTAAGCCAGGAGCAAATGGATAACGAGTATCCGACAAAGGTATTAGAGGAAAAAACCTCTACCGAATTTTTTCTCGTTCACCTCAGCACACATTTAACTTATCACCTGGGGCAAATTAATTACCATCGGAGGCTGTTGGATAGGTAATTGAAGCAGTTGTGAGCGATGAGCAGCCTAACCTGAATCACAGCGATCCCTAAGATTCAGGAAGAAATCTTTGGCTATGAAAAATCTTCCCTTCGCTAATGAGCCTAATGCATTAGCACGATGAAACTTCCGTGCTTTTTCTGTGTTTCCATGGTTATTATAAATCAGGTATCTTAAACAAAAAAAGAGGCCTCAACCTCTTTCAATTCGTATTAAAACTGGACCCCGAACAGCCAGATATTTTCAATGTAATTAATCTTCTGACTCGCATGGTCATATTCATCCCAACCTGTGGTGTGTACGTTCGTTAAATTAGTGGCACCAAATTTTGTGGTATTCTGCAGATAAACATTTCTCCAGATATAAAATTTAAGTCCAACTTTTGCCGAAACGCCATAACCTGAAATGCTGAAATGGTTATTTCTACCCTGGCCAAAAAGCCGCACATCTGATCGTGGCACCATTAATCCACCACCCAAACCTGTCTCCAAAGTCAAGGAAGTATTGCCTCCGGGTGCAACCCAGATATCATCATAACGCTCAATTTCAATATTGGCATAGTTAAAGCCATCAGTATGCTCATAAGTGAGCATATTCTCTTTCACGTTAATACTTTGCCCGTTATAATCGCCAGCCAAGCTTCCGGTGGGTGTGTTTGTAGGCGAAATATTGGAACCAATATGACCATCAATCGTAACGGTTTGCGGAATATCCATCACATACTTCATGTGATCCCAACCTATTGAAATGCTGTAATTATCTTTTAAAAAGTATCCAACGCGTATATCATACTGTGGCACAGTAATTAAACCCGGATTTAAATAACTCCAGCTCAATTTCGATTGTCGATCGTGTGCAACAACATCTTTTAAGGTAAAATCATAATTAGGCCCCTGAAACCTGATATCGCTCTTGCCGTACCAGGAGCTATTATAACCCCAGTTGAAAAAGAAATCGCCTTTACGCGAAAAATTTCTTCTATGTATAGGGTTAAATAAGCTTTTAGAAGTTGATATACGGTCTGTCGTAACGCTTTGAATTTCTTGTGCCTGCATCCGCTTGCCAAACAAGAATGCCAAAAAAAGAATGGTTATTTTTTTCACGTGGCAAATTGAGCAAAAAGACGAATCATTTACAATAGGTTTAACACTTCGCCGGGGCTTGTCAGGTAAAAAATGACTTTAAAACATTAAAACCTGGTGTATATGGCCAACTGAATAATGTTATTGACCGTATTGTTTGAAAGGCCATGTGTAGCCTGGTTCATATAACCAGCTTCCAGATCGAGTTGCTTCGAAAAACGATAACCTGCGGCAAGGTATAACCTGTTCTGATCAAACACACTGTTATTGATTTTGCTTTTGTTCTGAAGATTTAAAAAAACTTCGTTTTGTAAAGCCACAAAAGCCCCCTTGGTAAAAGCAGGCTGCGTTTTCTGTAAGGGCTGAATCAACCTCACAAAATAACGGAACCGCTGCGAAAATACATCCTCTCCGGTTCTGCCGATAAAACGTTGCTCAACCCTAAACCTATGACTTGCAAATACCGAACTGAGTTTATGATTGTAAATGTATTGTTCAAAAATACGGTGTTCGTGAAGTGTAAGATCGGCACTTCCCGTCATTTCTGTTGTGGTGGTCTGCCACAGATACCCTAATGCAACATTACTTTTGTTATTGATAAAATACTGCAACGCAGGCCTTACCAAAGTATTCCGCACATAGCCCCAATCATCGGCTGAACGGGCCTGAAAATCAAATTGCAATCCCCATTTATCATTAAACCTGGTGTTATTTAAAAACATAAACCAACCAGAATTTTGATGTTGGGTTTGCGCATATAGCTTTCCTGAAGCCATGATGAGTACCATCACGGCAGATAATAGCATTTTTTTCATAATAGATAAACCGGTTTTACCTGTGTGCCGCTAAATTAGTAGAAATATATGAGAGTCCGAAGTCAGGGGTCCGGGGTCAGATGTCTGAACGCCTAAATTACACCTCCAGCTTTGCGTTCTTCGCGAAGACCTCTGCTCACTTTGCGGTTAAAAAAAGTCGGGAGTCGGAGGTCCGGGGTCGGAAGTCCAATCGCCTAAATTATAACTCAAGCTTGGCGTTCTTCGCGAAGACCTCTGCTCACTTTGCGGTTAAAAAAAGTCGAAAGTCGGGGGTCAGAAGTACAATCGCCTGAATTACACCTCCAGCTCTGCGCTCTCCGTGAAACCTCTGCTCACTTTGCGGTTAAAAAAGTCGGAAGTCAAGGGTCCGGGGTCGGAAGTCCAATCGCCTAAATTATAACTCAAGCTTGGCGTTCTTCGCGAAGACCTCTGCTCACTTTGCGATTAAAAAAAGTCGAAAGTCGGGGGTCAGAAGTCCAATTGCCTGAATTATACCTCCAGCTTGGCGTTCTTTGCGAAAAACTCCGCTCACTTTGCGGTTAAAAGAGTCGGAAGTCAGGGGTCCGGGGTCAGAAGTCCAATCGCCTAAATTACATCTCCAGCTTGGCGTTCTTTGCGAAGACCTCCGCTCACTTTGCGGTTAAAAAAAGTGGGGAGTCGGAGGTCCGGGGTCAGAAGTCCAATTGCCTGAATTATACCTCCAGCTTGGCGTTCTTTGCGAAAAACTCCGCTCACTTTGCGGTTAAAAGAGTCGGGAGTCAGGGGTCCGGGGTCAGAAGTCTGATCGCCTAAATTTAAAATTCATTTAATGTTAAACAATTAAAAATATATCTTCGTTAAAGATTTGGGCATTAAGGCATTTTACATCACCTTAAAACTACGCTTATTTTAACATTACAAAACGTAAAAAAGAACAAAAATGATTATTGAACCTAGAATGAGGGGCTTTATCTGTTTAACCGCACATCCTGATGGCTGCGCGCAAAACGTAAAGAATCAAATTGAATATGTAAAATCTAAAGGCGCGATCAACGGCCCGAAAAAAGTATTGGTTATTGGCGCATCAACTGGTTTCGGTTTAGCATCGCGTATTACTGCTGCTTATGGCTCTGGCGCTTCTACCATTGGCGTATTTTTTGAAAAAGCACCTTCAGAAGGTAAAACAGCATCACCAGGCTGGTATAATACTGCAGCCTTCGAAAAAGAAGCTCATGCTGCAGGTTTGTATGCCAAAAGTATCAATGGCGATGCCTTCTCTAAAGAAATTAAAGACAAAACCATCGAGCTCATCAAAGCTGACCTTGGTCAGGTGGATCTTGTTATTTATAGCCTGGCTTCGCCTGTAAGAAAACACCCTGATACCGAAGTATTACACCGCTCTACCTTAAAACCTATCGGTGGTACCTATACCAATAAGACTGTCGATTTCCATACCGGTAAGGTGAGCGAGATATCCATTGAGCCAGCTACGGAAGAAGATATTGCCAATACCGTTGCCGTAATGGGCGGCGAGGATTGGGCCATGTGGATTGATGCCTTAAAAGCTGAAAATTTGCTTGCCGAAGGTGCAACCACCGTAGCTTATTCATATATAGGTCCTGCTTTAACTGAACCGGTATACCGCAAAGGGACAATTGGAAGAGCCAAAGATGATTTAGAAGCAACTGCATTTAAAATAGCTGATAAATTAAAAGATATTGAGGGCAAAGCCTATGTATCGGTTAATAAAGCGTTGGTAACGCAGGCAAGTTCTGCAATTCCGGTTATTCCGTTATATATTTCATTGTTGTACAAAGTGATGAAAGCAGAAGGCGTTCATGAAGGTACAATTGAGCAGATCCAACGTTTATATGCTGACCGGTTATACACAGGCAACGCCGTTCCTGTTGATGAAAAAGGAAGAATCAGAATAGACGATTGGGAAATGCGTGAGGATATTCAGTCTAAAGTGGCTAAACTTTGGGAAGAAGCTACTACTGAAACCTTGCCTGCAATAGGCGATTTACCTGGTTACAGATCTGATTTCTTAAGTTTATTTGGTTTCGAAATTGATCAGGTTGATTATCAAAAAGATGCCCAGGAAGTAGTAGAAATTGAAGGTTTGGTAAATTAAATCACTAATTCATAAGAGATGTGTCATTCCCAACTTAATTGGGAATCGTAATGCTAGGGGCTTTAAAATTTCCAGGTGCATGGAAATGACGAATTTTAAAACACAATCACAAACGGCTGGCCGAAAAGCCGGCCGTTTTCATTACAAATAAAATGATTTTCGATTTACAGCCCACGCTAGAACACGATTTAATCAAGGTAGTTCCGTTAAAAGAATCTGATTTTGAAGCGTTATTTGCTGTAGCTTCGGATCCTTTAATTTGGGAGCAGCACCCCAATAAAGACCGGTACAAAAGAGCGGTATTCGAAAATTTCTTTAAAGGGGCCATAGTATCAAAAGGTGCCTTTATCATTTACGAAAACGGAACGGATAAAATTGTGGGCAGTTCCAGGTACTACGATTTAGATGAAATTGACCATTCAGTTGCCATTGGCTACACTTTTATTGCGCGTGAGTTTTGGGGCAAGGGATATAATAAGGCTTTAAAAACGTTAATGTTCAATCATGCTTTTCAATTTATAGATAAAGTAGTATTACATATCGGTGCGACTAACTTTCGTTCGCAAAAATCAATTGAAAAATTAGGAGGTGTAAAAATCGATGAAATAGAGGTAGCCTATTATGGCGAGCCAATAAAATGGAATTACGTATACCAGATCGACAAGATATACTGGGAGACGTTGCAATAATATTTTAGCCATAGCGTTTAATATATAAAAGAAACTGCAGTTAACGATACTTAACCTCACGCCAGCTCGGCAAAACATCTTGCTCTAATCATGTGTTGTTACTCTAAATAGAGTGCAACACCGAATAAAATCGTGTTTGTACTTTAGTATTGTTATCTTTGTATAATTCTCCTTTCCACTCACCCTTCAAAAACAAAACAATTAAATAAAATATGGCTAAATCTCAGGCAACATACAGTAAAAAAGAGAACGAAAAAAAACGATTAAAAAAACAAAAAGACAAACAAGAAAAAAAAGAAGAACGTCAGGCTAATGCTAAAAAAGGCTTAACGCTTGAAGATATGATGGCGTACGTTGATGAAAACGGGAACATCTCTTCTACTCCGCCAGACCCGAAGAAAAAGAAAGTTATTAATACAGAAGATATTCAGATCGGCATTTCAAGACAAGAAGACATCGTTGATGAAAACCCGGTAAAAAAAGGAACAGTCACTTTCTTTAACGACAGCAAAGGCTACGGTTTTATTAAAAACACTGAAACACAAGACAGTATTTTCGTTCATGCAAACGGTTTAATCACCCAGATTAAAGAAGGTGATAAAGTTACGTTTGAAGTAGAAATGGGCCAAAAAGGACCAACGGCAGTTAAAGTATCAAAAGTTTAACCGCTAACACGCTATTCGCTTTGCAACTCCTAATTGCAAAAACATGATTAAAATTTTGCAGAAAACTCTGCTGCGCCAGGTTTTATAACCACTTTATAATTCCGTCTATTTAAGCATAAAACCTTGCGCATAATTTTTTTCATCAACTTATTTTCTGAAATCCTTTTTAGAAGATCATCTCGATATATTTCTATCAAACCATTTTAGCTTGTGCATTAGCCTGAATATTTAAGTGGGCAACTTGTATTATGTAATTCTATTTTTATCCGGGCTATTAATACTTAATTTATCTTACTGTATGTAAACTACATAGGGTTATTATTTAGCGAATTGTAGCTTTTATAAAGCGACTATCGTTTATAAAAATAAAAAAAACATAATCTCGGTGTGGAATTTGCATATCATTTACATCATTACAGTACACACAAAGAAAAATAGATATGAAACCTGCATAAGCAGAAAAGCTAAATATAAAAAAGCTTATGCAAGCTTCATAACAGTTAAAAAACACTACAAATTATGAAAAAGTTAATAGCACTAGCCCTGGTTGCATTTTTAGGTTTATCCTCAGCAATGGCCCAACAAGTAGATTTACGTAGAAAAATAAGCGTAAGCGGTACCTCAGAAACAGAAGTTACCCCCGATATCATCTACATCGGTATTTCACTTAAAGAATATTTAAACGGAAAGAAAAAAGTTGATATTACAGAGTTGGAAAAACAATTGTATGCCGCAGTACAAAAAGCAGGTATTGCAAAAGAAAATCTAACCATTAGCAACTTAAGCAGCTGGAATTATGCTACGGAAAAGAAAAAAAATCCTGATTTCCTGGCCAGTAAACAGTACCGTTTAAAAGTCAGCGATCTAAACAAATTCAACCTTATATTAGAATCTTTAGATGCTAAAGGAATTGCCAATACGAATATTGAAAGTTACGATTATTCTAAAATCGAAACCTTAAAAAAAGAGCTTAAAGTTAAGGCCTTATTGGCCGCAAAAGAGAAAGCAACATATATGGTAGAGGCACTAGGCGATAAATTAGGTAGTGTGATCGAGATACAAGATGGCGGGGACAATGTAATGCAACCTGTTTACAGAAATTATGCAATGAAAGCTGAAATGGCCGACGCTTCCAGTGCACCTGAAATTGATTTCAAGAAAATTAAACTGAATTTTACAGTAAATGCGGTTTTCGAGATCAAATAAGAATTTCAATAATAAATTAATGCTTTTAAAACCTACCAGAACATTTTGGTAGGTTTTTTGTTACCTAGAGATTGAACACTAAAAAATTAGATATTATGAAAAAATTCATCTACACACTTGCGCTGGTATTTGCTTTAGGCATTAGCTTTAATTCAGCTCAGGCAGCTGACAAACCTGCGAAAAACCCAACAGAATTATCTGCAGAACAAGCAGTGAAACTGGAAAAAATTAAAACCCGTGTTGAAGAAATCAGAGACATGGACAAATCGAACTTAACCAGAGCAGAGCGTAAGGCTTTACGTAGCGAGTTAAAAGAATTAAAAGGTCAGGCCCGGGCCATTTCTGGTGGTGTTTACCTTTCAGTTGGCGCAATCATCATCATTATTTTGTTATTGATCCTGATTTTATAATCGCAAGAAACACATCTATCTATAAAAACAAAAAGCTTTGCAACGCTGCAAAGCTTTTTTTATTAGAAATATCGTCATTGCTGTGACGATTCATCGAAAACTAATCAATCCTATCAAAGCCGGTATACTTCACTAAAGCTTCCGGAATTTTAATTCCATTTTCAGTTTGATAATTTTCTAAAATAGACGCCACGATGCGGGGCAAGGCCAGTGCGCTTCCGTTTAATGAGTGTGCCAACTGCGCTTTTCCCTCTTTGCCTTTAAAACGTAGTTTCAAACGGTTGCTCTGGTAGGTTTCAAAGTTTGATACAGAAGAAACTTCCAGCCAGCGTTCCTGGGCAGCACTCCATACCTCCATATCGTAGGTCATGGCGGAAGTAAAGCCCATATCACCACCACATAAACGCAAAACGCGGTAGTGTAATCCCAGTTCTTTCAATAAAGATTGCACATATTGGCTCATCTCCTCTAAAGTTTCATAAGATTTATCCGGATGGGTAACCTGAACCACCTCAACCTTATCAAACTGGTGTAAACGGTTTAAACCACGTACATGAGCACCGTATGAGCCTGCTTCCCTACGGAAGCAAGGTGTATAAGCTGTATTTTTTATCGGTAAATCTTCTTCTTTAAGAATGACATCACGGTACAAATTGGTTACCGGAACTTCTGCTGTCGGGATTAAATATAAATCATCAACAGTTGAATGGTACATTTGCCCTTCTTTATCTGGTAACTGGCCAGTACCAAAGCCTGAAGCTGCATTAACCAAATGCGGTACCTGCATTTCTTTATAACCTGCAGCAGTTGCATGATCTAGAAAGAAATTGATCAGCGCCCGCTGTAACCTCGCTCCTTTTCCTTTATAAACAGGAAAACCAGCACCAGTGATTTTTACGCCTAATTCGAAATCGATGATATCATATTTCGCCGCAAGCTCCCAATGTGGTAACGCTTTGCTTGGTAACTGAGCAGGCTCGCCATGTGTTAAAACAACCTCGTTTTCTTCTGCAGTAGATCCCTTTTTTACCAGGTGATAGGGTAAATTAGGCAATTGAACAATCAAATTGTGCTGAGCAGTTTCCAACTCATTCAATTGATCACTCAGGTTTTTAATATTTTCCTTGTGAGAAGCCGTTTGTGCCTTAATGGCCTCCGCTTCTTCTTTTTTACCCGTACGCATTAAATCGCCAATCTGCTTGGCAGCTGCGTTAGCTTCAGCAGAAATGCTATCCAACGAAGTTTGAGTGGAACGACGTTCTTCATCAATTCTAATGATTTCGTCTACCAGTTCTGGTTGTTTAAAATTACGGATACTTAAACGTTCTAAAACTTTCTCTCTATTTTCGCGGATATAGTTAACTTGCAGCATTATTTAATTTTTTAAGCAAAGATAATAATTAAGTCGTCATTGCGAACGCAGTGCGGCAATCTCTACACAAAAAGATTGCTTCGTCGTTCCTTCTCGCAATGACGAACACAGAAAAATATGGATGGCAAACTCTTTCTCGTACCAACGCCCATAGGCAATCTGGAGGATATGACCTTTAGGGCAATCCGTATATTAAAAGAATGCGACCTGATCCTCGCTGAAGATACCCGTACCAGTGCCCCTATGCTCAAACATTTTGGGATCGACAAAAGAGTTTTCTCACACCACCAGCACAATGAACACAAGGCCACTTCAGAAATCATCAGGTTTTTAAACGAAGGTCAAAAAATTGCCCTCATCTCTGATGCCGGTACGCCCGCCATTTCAGATCCTGGTTTTTTTCTGGTACGCGAAGCCCTGAAAAATGATATCGCGGTAGAATGTTTACCAGGTGCAACAGCTTTTGTTCCTGCCCTGGTTAACTCGGGTTTACCTGCTGATGCATTTTGTTTCGAAGGTTTTTTGCCGGTTAAAAAAGGCAGGCAAACCAAATTTAAAAAATTGGCTGAAGAGGAACGTACCATTATACTTTACGAAAGTCCGCACCGTTTATTAAAAACTTTAGAGGAGTTTGCGCAGTATTTGGGTGCCGACAGGCAGGCATCCGTAAGTAGAGAGCTGACTAAGATGTTCGAAGAAACGGTTCGCGGAACCTTGCTGGAAATAAAATCACATTTTGAAAACAATACTTTAAAGGGAGAATTTGTAATTTGCATAGCGGGGAAACCCAATATTAAAAGCAAAAACAAATATGAAGATGCTGAAGATTAGCATCAAAAATCTAAACCACAATACAATTTTAAAAATATCATGATGAGTATAGATAGATTTCTGAGTGACGAACAAGACCCAAAAGCGGTTGAAAAAGTTATTGGAAAATTAAACGACCTGCTAACCACAGGCGAAGAACTTTTATATTTAGCCGTACAGAAAAAACCAGCGGTAAACTTGTTACCAGATAGCATTGCAATCTCCAATAAGCGGATTTTCTATTGCGAGCCTGGTAATTTGGGCTTAACGATGAATTTCAAAGATATTTCGTGGAAAAGCATTAAAGAAGTTTCGTTTAAAGAAGAATTTTTTGGTTCTAAATTTATATGTGTTCCGCAACATGGCGAAAATATCGTAACCGAATTTATCCCGAAAGTGCAGGCACGTAAATTACATCAGGCTGCCAATCAGCAACTAGAGGAGTATAAAGAAATGCTGCGCCAGCAAAAACTGGAAGAAAACCGTGCAACAGCCTCCCCCATTAATTTAACTGCCCAGCCTATTGCCGAAATACCTGCTTATGAACCCGCGCCAGAACCTGCACAACCTGTAATCCAAATTGCTGAGGTGGTAGAAGAGCCGGAAGACGAAACCACGTTAAAATTGCGGAAGCTAAAAACTTTATACGATAAACACCTGATTACCCAGGAAGAATATGAGGCTAAAAAAGCAAATATTTTAGATAGTTTGTAGATTAAAAACTGCTGTCATGATGAGGCACGAAGCATATTTAACATACCCCTAATGTACTACGTTAGCAAAAACAAAGTCAGTTTTCTATCGCATAGAGATTCTTCCTGCGTCAGAATGACAAGTATTTTCATATGAAATCTAAACAAACCTATCTCCTCGCTCTCTTAAGTGCATGCTTACTTTGGCTGGCCTGGCCACCAATGCCTTTTACCACACCGCTGTTATTAATTGGCCTGGTGCCTTTGTTCATTGCACTGAATGCCATTTCAAACGATTCCGGAAAGAAACAGGGTAAAAGAATTTTCCTAACGGCAGGTTTAACTTTTTTAGTCTGGAATACAGCATCAATTTATTGGGTTTATAATGCGATCAGTGCTTATAATGGACCGCTTGTAGCCCTACCGGTCTCATTAATTCCATTTGGATTAAGTGCATTGTTAATGACTTTTGCTTTTTGGTTATACTACAGGCTAGGTAAATATGTAAATAACAAGATGGCTTATCTGGGCTTGATTTCCTTTTACATCGCCTTAGAATATCTGCAGCAAACCTGGGATTTAGCTTTCCCCTGGATGACCTTGGGTAATGGCTTGGCAGGTATGCACCAATTGGCCCAATGGTATGATTATACCGGTGTTTATGGTGGTTCGCTGTGGATTTTATTGAGCAATATCCTGGCTTTTGAAGCTTACCAGAAATTCAGATCACAAACCGGCTATTTAAGGTTTAGAACAGCGGGTATCTGGGCTTTGGCAGTGATTATTCCCATCAGCATTTCGTTAACCAAATACTCTACTTCCACACAAAAAGGAACACCAAGTAATGTAGTAGTGGTTCAGCCAAATATCGATCCTTACCAAAAACTGGAAAATATACCACCAGCCGAACAAATCAATATATTGACACACTTGTCAGATTCCATCGGACAAACCAATACCGAGTATTTTATCTGGCCGGAAACGGCTATTCCAAATTACGCTGATGAAGATCGGATCAGGAGCAATAACGATTTCATCACGCTGCAAAACTTTTTATCAAAGTATAAAAACGGAACATTGATTACAGGCATAGAAAGCATTAAAATTTATCAGGATAAAAGAACAATAACCTCAAAATTTGATAACCAACGGGGTATTTATTTTGATAATTTTAACACCGCCATGCAGGTAGAGAACTCTGCCAATGTTCAGTTTTACCATAAGTCCAAACTGGTTCCCGGGGTAGAAAAAATGCCCTTCCCAAAAGTATTTTCGTTTTTAGACGGCGTTTTTGCTCAGTTGGGCGGAACTGTTGGCGGATGGGGCTGGCAAGATAAGCCGAGTGTGCTATATGCGCAAAGCGGCATTGGTGTTGCGCCTGTGGTTTGTTATGAAAGTTTGTGGGGCGATTGGATTGGTGAACAGGTTAAAGATGGTGCACAATTTATCGCGATTATCACCAATGATGGGTGGTGGGGAAATACTTCAGGGAAAGACCAGCACATGATGTATGCCAAACTCAGGGCAATTGAAACCCATCGTGATGTAGCACGCTCGGCCAATACCGGAATATCCTGCTTTATCAACCAACGCGGCGATGTAATCCAAAAGACCAAATGGTGGACCAGAACTGCATTAAAGGCCAATATCAACCTGAATGACGAGATTACCTTTTATGTAAAAAGCGGAGATATTATTGCAAAATTGCTGAGCATTACCGCCGTTCTTTTAGCTTTGATTATTCCATATAGAAAATGGATCAGGAAAACGGGCCATGCTTAAACAACAATACGATTTCGTTTTATCCTCCAGGAATACCCTTTTAACTTATGTAGGGCAAATTTCAGAACATGATTTTTTAACCAATAACAGTTCGTTCGGCAGAGGCTCCATCAGAAATTTGTTGGTTCATATTTGTCAGACCTATTGCGCATGGATTGGCGAAAGGGCCTTGGGCATTGAACAGGAGTTTTTACTTTTCGAAAGGTACCAGACTTTACACGACTGCCAAACTTATTTTGAACAGGCAGATGAATATATTGCTTTATTTACAGAAAAATTTAAAGGAAATGAGTTGCATAAAATGGAATTGGACAAAAACGGAGCGATTTTAACTGTAAATCCTTTACAGTTGTTCACCCATGTCATCACTCACGAGTTTCATCACAAGGGGCAAATCATGTCGCTAAGCAGGCATTTGGGCTATACACCGGTAGATGCCGATATTATCAGATAAAATTATGCAAAAAATAGAAAACCTCCGCTGGTCGATATTACTCTTATTATTAACCCTAAATTTTAGCTGCGACCAGTTTTCTAAAAGAATTGTTCGTAACGAGATCAGCGATTACGAAAACATCAGCATTATAAAAGACCATTTCACCTTAACCAGAGTAGAAAACACCGGGGCATTTTTGAGCCTGGGCGATAACATGCCCTACATTTTCAGGCTCATTATTTTAACAGGTTTACCCCTATTATTTTTGCTCTACGGTTTATATTTTCTATTTACCAAACGTAACTTGCCGATGACCATGCAAATTGCTTTGTGTTTTCTGATCGGCGGTGGTGTAGGCAATTTATATGATCGGATTTTGCATGGATCGGTTACCGATTTTATGCACATGGATTTTTACCTCTTCCAAACAGGTGTTTTTAATTTTGCCGATATTTCGATTATGATAGGTATAACTATATTGCTTTTTCAATCGTTAAGAGGTAAAATGGTTCAGGAAGAACCAATGGATAAGGCCGGATAATCACATGATTTCTTAACAAAGAATTGCCGGCTTTACACAAACATATTTTTATCTTTAGGTGTTAAACAATCTAAAAATAAAATCCGATTATGAAAAGAAATGCAACAGCCGTATGGCAAGGTTCTATCAAAGAAGGCAGTGGTAACATCACTACACAAAGCACTACTTTAAATAACACTCAATATTCTTTCAATACCCGTTTTGCAGATGGTGTGGGTACAAATCCAGAGGAATTGATTGCTGCTGCACATGCAGGCTGTTTTACCATGAAACTATCTGCTAACTTAACTGAAGCAGGGTTTACAGCCGATAAACTGGAAACAAAATGTGAAATCAACCTTGATCCGTCAAAAGGTGAAATTGTAGAATCGCATTTAACTTTAACAGCTTCTGTACCAGATTTAACACAGGAAAAATTCGATGAGCTGGTAGCAGATGCAGAGAAAAACTGCCCGATCTCTAAATTATTGAATACAACCATTACAGTTGATGCTACTTTAGCTTAAAACGTAACGGTAAACCCCTAATCGTCATTTCGAGCGGAGTAAAACGTAGTAGAGAAATCAATTCAAAAGATTTCTCCATTCCGCTACGCTTCAGTCGAGATGACGACCTTTCTGCAATTCACAGTTTCAACAACTACCTGTTAACAGTTTTCAGTTTGTAATCCACAGTTTAACAATCTCAGTAATTGATCAGTTAAACAACTAAACCATATATTTCCCTACAATTGGCATTCTTCTGCCCATGCCGAAGGCTTTGGGCGATACCCTTAAAATAGGTGGTGTTTGGTAACGTTTAAATTCGGCAACATTAACCATCTTTAGGATACGTAAAACCAATGCCTCATCAAATCCCTGAGCAATAATGGCTTTTGAGCCTTGTTTCCTTTCAATATGCTGGTATAATATTTTATCGAGGATTTCATATTCAGGTAAAGAATCAGAATCTTTCTGATCAGGCCTCAATTCTGCTGATGGTGGTTTAACAATGATGTTAACCGGTATAATTTCCCTTTCCTTATTGATGTACTTCGCGAGTTCAAAAACCTGCATTTTATATACATCACCAATCACACCAATTGCACCGCACATATCGCCATACAGCGTGCCATATCCTACTGCACATTCGCTTTTGTTTGAGGTATTTAATAAAATATAGCCAAATTTATTGCTCATCGCCATGTTGATAATGCCGCGGATCCGCGCCTGGATATTCTCTTCAGTAAGGTTAAAAGGCAAACCTTTAAACGCTGGCGCCAATATATTGTCAAAAGCTTCTGTAACCTCTTTAATAGGCACAATTTCGTGCATACAACCAATATTGTTCACCAAATCCAAAGCGTCCTGAACAGAATGGTCGGATGAATATTTAGAAGGCATTAAAACGGCCATTACATTCCCGGGGCCTAATGCGCGACAAGCCAGGGCACAAACCACCGCTGAATCAATTCCGCCAGACAAACCTAAAACGGCTTTACTAAATCCAGACTTCCCAAAATAATCTTTTATGCCTAAAACCAGTGCATCATGAATCTGTTCAATATCTGTTAATCTTTCCGATTGCGGATACTTATTGCGTACATTTTCAACCTCTTCAAGATCAAATACCTGAAGATCCTCTTCAAAATATTTCATCTCTGCTTTCATGGCTCCATCAGCATCAAAAACCAAAGAACCGCCATCAAAAATAATCTCCGTCTGCGCCCCAACCTGGTTTACATAGAAAACTGGCAGGCTGTACTTTTTTGCATTATCGGCCAGTACTTTAATGCGTTCATCATCATGGGTATAAGAGAAAGGTGACGCTGCGATATTAATCATTACATCTGGCTGCCCTTTAATCAACTCATCCATTGGATTTGATATATACAATGGATTATCGTTAATATTCCAAAGGTCTTCACAAATGGTCAAGGCAATTTTTTTACCTTTAAAATCGATACAGTTAAATTGTGTGGCCGGTTCAAAATAGCGATATTCATCAAACACATCATAAGTTGGCAACAATGCTTTTTTCACCACTGCCTTAACTTTTCCATCCTCAATGAAATAAGCTGCGTTATAAAGGTCTTTCCCCTGCAATAGGTCATTTTTAACAGGGAGCCCAACAATACACGCAATATCGATACAGGACTTTGCTATTTCATGGGCCGCGGTTTCACACAACCCAATAAATTCATCAAACTCCAGAAAATCTCTCGGCGGGTAACCACAAATAGCCAATTCGGCAAAAACAACCAGATCTGCCCCTTTGTCTTTTGCCAATTGAATATATTCAGTTATTTTTCTGGTGTTGGCCTCAAAGTTCCCGATGTGGTAATTAAGTTGTGCTAGTGCTATTTTCATGTTAAATGTGTCAGGTAGTGAGTATCAAGTAGTAAGTATCTGGTATCAAGTAGTGAGTATCTGGTATCAAGTAGTGCATATTGAGTATCAAGACAGCTATTCGGATTAAAAGAATACGCCGAAATTAAGTGCTAAATAGTGATTTCTAACATCTCTGGTTTTATCGGTTACGATATTAGTGAAACCGTTATTAAAAGTTAACCCGGCCACTATACTGGTATTGCCCGAAATATCAAATTCCCCACCGCCACCAATAATTAATCCGGCGCGATAAAATTTGATGTGATCAGACACATTTAAATTATCACCAACAACCATACCATCGGTAACCGCATTTTGTTTTGCACTGATGTTAATTGAATTAGACAATCCAAACTGACCATACCAGCGTTTTCCATCAGTTTTCACGGTCTTAAGCTTAACAGTTAAAGGCAGCTCTACGTATTGTAGCTTATATTTTAAATCGTAAGCTTTTGGTGCTGTACTGCCACTTGCTGCATAATAAGGTGAAACATTGGCCTCTGTGCTTTTACCATTAACAGAAGTAATAGTTAAGGCCGAAGAAAAACTATAATTTGGAGCAAAATTAAAGTCACCAATCAATCCATATGAAAAGCCCAGGGCTACTCCCTCAGTTTTTCCCTGCTCAGGTTTAATCCAGCCAAAAGTTGGACTCGCGGTTAATCCTAACCTAAAACCGTAACTGGTTAAGGGCGAATTTTGTGCCCAGACGCCGAAACTTAAAACAGATAAAATTAAAATGGTTGATATTTTTTTCATGCTATAGGTGTTTATATATTTGTGTTACATGATGTATAACGTAAAACACTGGCAAATTTATCTAATTTTTCTTTTTGCCATCATATTTATTTCCTGCAAACATAGCAACCGGCCTGATGTTAGTAATATAGAGGTAAACATCAAAATTGAAAGATTTGATCAGGAACTTTTTAATGGAAAAAATAAAAATGTACTTGAAGTAAATAACCAACTTGCTTCAAAGTACGGGATGTTTTATGACGATTTTATCCATCGGATTTTAGACAGTAAATTTTCCAACACCGAATCGTTGACTAACTTATACCATGATCAGGCCTATACGGATTTAAGCAAGGAAGTGGATAGTGTTTTTCCAGATTTAAAAGCACAGGAAGAGGGATTAAACCAGACTTTTAAATACATTAAATATTATTATCCAAAAGCGAAGATTCCCAAATTCATTTCTTTTGCCTCAGGCTTTGCTTACCAGATGCCTGTTGGAGATAATTATCTGGGCATCGGTTTAGACATGTTTCTGGGTAAAGACAGCAAATTTTACAGGGCCATTGTGCAAAGTGTACCCCTTTACCTTTCGAGGAGGTTCACGCCTGCATATATTGTGCCCCGTGTAGCCGAAACTTATGCCCATGAAGAACTTTTTGCGGAGCCTGATGATAACAGGACTTTATTATCTAAAATGATTTTTCAGGGAAAGATTTTATACTTTCTTGATCAGGTTTTACCCGAGAATGTAGGTGATTCTACCAAAATCGGATATACCCAACAGCAATTAGACTGGGTACAAAACTTTGAAGGGGACATTTGGGCATATTTTCTGGAGAATAATTATCTTTTCGAAACCGACTATCAAAAAATCCAGGTATTTTTATCAGAAGGACCTTTTACGCCAGGTTTAGGCGAAAATAGAGAATCGGCACCAAAATTGGGCGTATGGATAGGCTGGCAAATTGTGAGGAAATATATGAGTACGCATCCAGATGTTACTTTGCAACAGTTAATGGTTGATAACGATGTACAGAAAATCTTAAATCAATCGAAGTATAAACCAAAGCAACAGAGGTAGTTTACCGTTAGCAGAAACCTGTTATATCAAAATCAGTTCAAATATTAACCTAAGGAAAAAATGAAAGTCGGCATTGTATTATCGGGCGGAGGTATTAGAGGAATCGCGCATTTAGGTGTTTTGAAGGCCTTCAGTAATTTAGGGATTACCTTTAGCCACATTAGCGGAACAAGTGCAGGCGCCATAGCGGGATCTTTTTTTGCTGCCGGCATAGACCCAGAAGAAGGGTTAAATATTTTCCTTAAAACAAAGCTTTGGCGCTTTGTACGTCCGGCGGTAGGTTCGCTAGGATTGATTAATATTGAAAATACTGCTTTGATTCTGAAGGAATATTTTCCTGAAGATTCTATAGAAAAGCTAAAGATACCTTTAACCATTGCTGCCGTAAATTTTAGTGAAGGCCGGTTGGTTTACTTTACGAAAGGACCACTCATCAGGGCTGTCCATGCCTCAAGTTGTATACCCGGCATTTTTAAACCCATCATGATTGATGGCCAAATGTATGTAGATGGTGGCATTTTAAACAATTTTCCGGTTGAACCTTTAATGGATGACTGCGATTTTATTATAGGCTCATCCTGTAACCACCTTAAACCAGTCGATAAAATTACCGGTATTACCAATTTGATGGGCCGCGCAGGAATCATGTCAATCAATCATGATATGGAAAGAAAAGCTAAATTTTGCAATGTACTGATCGAACCTAAAGGTCTGGGAGCCATTAGTACATTCGACATGAAACGTGCAGAAGATATTTACTGGCTGGCGCATGAAGAGGCCTTAATTACCATTAAAAACAGTCCGACGATTTCCGAATTAATTACAAAATAAGAAACTAATCTTATAAATATTTTTAAGAAAAAATAATATAACTCATGTCTGACTATAATTTATTATTCAGGAAAATTCCTTATTATTAGCTGAAGATATTAATCTGGCAGTTTCATTATATAAACTTTCCGGTTTAAAAATTGGCTGTGGAATAAACAATATCAAGACTTACACCCGGGTAGACAAAGCCTATTTATTATAATACCCGATCAATCCCCTCATTGTCCTCGTTTGCAACGAGGATAGAAGAGAATGGCGATTGTATCGCCGGGGAGGAAACATTTCTGTGTGACTGATGCAATCACATTACCAATATGGTCTCCAACAATCCTCATTGAAAACGAGAGGATTATATTAATTAGTTTTTAAGGCTACTAAACGTTCGCCCACTAGTACCGGGATTGTTTTGCACAGATTCAACTGCAAACAAAAAACAACATCTTCTTCTATATTCAACTGGGCCAAGCGATGGCTATGTGATGATTTGTGGAGATATTTCCTTAAATCTCCTTTAGCTAAGGCATACAGATCTTCGGCTGCCACACTGGAATCATCAAAATGTTCAAAATTCTGACGCAGATTGCTTACTACAGCACCTGCAAAAAGCGTATCCTCTAAGTTGAACTGATCTTTCCAACCTGCGCAAAGCAAAAGCACATTTTTATCCTGACTTTTCAGATAATCACAAATTGAATCTAAGTTTAAGAAAGATCCTATTAAAACCTGGTAGGCTCTTTTCTGTGCCAAATGTAAAGCCTTGGTACCATTTGTAGTGGTTAGCACAACCGTTTTTCCATTCACTTTTTCTTGCGTATAAGAGAATGGCGAGTTGCCGAAATCATAACCTGCTACAACCTCTCCATTTCGTTCGGCTGCCAATAAAAATCCACTGTCACGATAATTTAAACAATCATCTACCTGAGCTACGGGAATAATTGCTTCAGCTCCGTTATCTATTCCATAGGTAATGGAAGAGGTAGCCCTCAAAATATCGATCACCACCACAATACTCTGCTCAATATCGTATAAATCGATCAAGGCTGGCGTTAAACAAACTTCTATTTTTTTCGACATTTTAAGAGATTTATTTATTAATTATTTCCTTTACCTTTTCTTCAAGAAGTTTTTGATCAGGTAGATAGAGTTGATATTTGGAGACGAATATTTTATTAGAAAGTCCCCTGTGGCATATTTAACCAAAAACTCATTTTTATCTGCAGCAATAATAATCCCAATTGGGTCATTATCTCCCTTAACATTTTCTTCTTCTTTAAAATAGTTAAGGTAAAAGTTCATTTGACCGATATCTTGGTGCTTTACCTTTTTTGTTTTCAGATCAATAAGTACGAAGCATCTTAATATTCGGTGATAAAAAACGATGTCAACAAACATATGTTCATTATCTACAGTTATTTTAAACTGCCTGGCTACAAATGAAAAGCCTTTACCAAGCTCCAATAAAAATTTCTGTAGATTATCAATAAGTTTTTTCTCGAGTCCTGATTCCTTAATTACACTTCCCATAGGGATATTTAAAAACTCAAATACATAAGGATCCCGTACCAAATCGTCAGTACTATGGAACATCTGACCTTTCTCGGCCAAAGTCAGTACACCGTTTTTATCTTTACTGAGCGCAAGCCTTTGAAATAAAGCTGAATCAATCTGCCGCTTCATCTCCCTAAAACTCCAATTTTCTTTTATGGCCTGGGTTTCATAGAAATTTCGGGCTAGGTCATCAGAAACGGTTAGAAGCTCAGCATAATGACTCCAGCTTAGTAAAACGACAGACGATGTTTGGCTATGTGGCAATTCGCCAGACACTGTCTGGCGAATTAAATTCTGATCTGTTAATGACTGAAATTTAGGATATTTAATATAGAATAAGCGCATCAGTTGCAAACTCGAACGGCTAAAGCCTTTCCCAAATTTCAACTTCAGATCTGCAGAGAGGGTCACTAACAACTCCTTCCCATAATCAGCCCTAGGCTTGCCTTGCTGTTCAAAATCAACAATATAGCGTCCAATTTTCCAATTAGCAGTAATCAATTCAGTATTAATTGCTTTTACCGCATTTTGCCTGGCCGTTTTTAAGGTAGATTCTATTTGATAAAGCAGCTCATAATATTTATTTTCTTCCGTTTTCATAAGTTCAAAAATATTACTGCTTTAACTTTAAACCTTATTTATAAAAAGGAAACTTAACTACTTTAGCTTTAATCGGTGTATTGCGGATCAAAATAAAAACTTCAGTTCCTTCTTTAGCGAAATCTTTTGCAACGTAACCCATACCGATTGCCTTTTGCAAAGAAGGTGCCTGGGTACCAGAAGTTACTTTACCAATGACATTTCCTTCAGCATCAGCAATTTGATAATCATGCCGCGGAATACCACGGTCGATCATTTCAAAACCAACTAATTTCTTTTGAACGCCAGCTTCTTTTTGCGCCAATAATGCTTCTGAATTGGTGAAAGATTTAGAAAATTTAGTAATCCAACCTAAACCGGCTTCAATTGGCGAAGTCGTATCATCAATATCATTTCCGTATAAACAAAAACCCATTTCTAAACGTAAAGTATCACGGGCACCTAAACCAATTGGCTTAATATTGTATGCCGCACCCGCTTCAAAAATGGCATCCCAGATCTGATCCGCGTATTGATTTTCGAAATAAATTTCGAAGCCACCTGCACCGGTATAACCTGTTGCAGAAATTACCACATTTTCAACTCCGGCAAAAGTGCCTTTTACGAAAGTATAATATTCCATTGATGCTAAATCAACTTCGGTTAAACTTTGTAACGCATCAGCTGCCTTTGGTCCTTGAATAGCTAACAGAGAAGTTTGATCAGAAATATTATGCATTTCTACGCCTTCTGTATTAAACTGTTGTATCCAGTTCCAATCTTTTTCAATGTTCGATGCATTTACCACCAACATATAGGTTTTATTATCTATCTTGTAAACCAAAAGGTCATCAACAATACCACCATCTTTATTGGGCAAGCAAGAGTACTGCACTTTTCCGTCATATAACTTAGCGGCATCGTTACTGGTTACTCTTTGAATAAGGTCTAATGCATTTTCACCTTTAAGAATAAACTCACCCATGTGGCTCACATCAAAAACACCTACTCCATTACGAACTGTTGCATGTTCGGCATTAATACCTTCATAAGTAACAGGCATATTATAACCTGCAAATGGAACCATTTTAGCGCCTAAAGCGATGTGTTTTTCTGTTAATGCGGTATTTTTCATCCGTAAATTTTATTTTTTATGAATAATGAAGCGATTACAATTTTAACCCCAATTATGGCGATTTTATGCTTATTCTTCGCGGGGCAAAACTACTAAGAAAAAGACAAAATTTTGAGGTAAATTTTATAGGCGTTTTTTAGACTGAAAACTGATTTGATGAGGAACTTCAGGCTTACAAAATTATATTACTTCACTGAAGAGCAATTGACAATAATAACAAAGAAAATGTAGTACAAGCAAACGAAGTGCAGCTATGCTTAAGGGCGGAGAAATACAAAATTTGATTTGGAGCGCAAAGTCCGTATAAAGCCATAAATTTCATCCCGTTTTCCGCTTTTACGCTTCGCTTCCTCGTGCCTCGTTGCTGCAGGGTAACGCTTCAACCGGGGCTGGAAACCCAATACAGCGTTTCATTTTTAAGTTTGCAGGATTTAGAAGCAGACACCACTTAATCCGATCAAAGCTATTCGATAGAATGATTTCGATTGCTCAGCCTAAACAACAACCTAAGGAATACAAATCTTTATGCACTAACCAATCCCTCATAAATCTTTAACATTTTACCGGAAATTAATTGAACGCCATGATCATTTTCAACTGTTTTCCGTGCATTCTCTCCTATTTCCACCCAGCGTTTAGGATTGATGACACATTGTAAGATGGAACGGTAAAACTCATCCGCAGAATCAGCAATCAAGATATCATGCCCGTGCCTGCAGTTAATTCCTTCAGCTGCGGTGGTTGTGGCAATGATGCATTTTTTCATTGCCATACCTTCAATAATCTTAACCCGCATGCCGGTACCAGAAATTAGTGGCACAATCATAATGGCTTTGGAGTTCATAAACTCTACGGCATCAAACACCTCTCCCTCTACAATCAGGTTCTCAGAATCGTATTCAAAAAAATGTTTCTGCATATTTTTCCCGGCGATGTAAAACCGGAGATCCTTATTCAACTTCTCAATATCTGGCCAGATATCGTCTAAAAACCACTCTAATCCTTCCTGATTGGGCCGCCAATCCATTGCCCCTAAATGAAACAGCGTAGGAAAACTGGTTTTGGTCTTGTCTACCTTATATTTTTCCAAATCGATGGCTACCGGAAAAACTGACATCGGAACTTCGCAACCAAACCTCAATATGCTTTGGCGATCGGGTTCGGAAATAGCAAAAATGTGGTGAAAGCGATTAATCTGATCAGTTTCATAAGCTTTAAGCCGTTGTGCCAAGAAAGCCAGGTATTTGCGCCGAATAAGAAACTTTTCTGAATGCGAAAGGCGTTCCCATAACGTAAACTCGATATTATGCGCCCGGTAAATCAGCTTAGCATTACTATTTGCCTTAACCACATCCAGATAGGGTACCACAAAGAGACCTTCGAACTGAATGATATCGAATGCATTTTCCCTTAAAAGATTTTCCAGCTGCAGGGCAGCATCTTCACTGTAGTACCGGGAAACATTATAAGATTCGTTAGTGAAAATATTAAAAAAAGCAGACCATACATTTACATCTGTATCTAAATCGCAGGTATGGTATTTAATCTCTTCAAAAACAGGGTCATAAATATCTTCAATATCAATACGCCCTTTTGTTGGGTTAAGGCTAAACAATGTAATATCTGCGCCAAGTTGCAGCAAACCTTTTATGGTATTGTATACCACAATCGGATAACCACTGTTTGGCGGAAAGGGAATCCGCTTAGTAATCAACAAAATTTTCACAATGTGGTGAAAATACGAAATTTCAGGCGTTTTTTGAAAACAGTTCCAACTGAGGGGCGCTCACATTAAAAGTTTTGCGGTGAAAAGGCGATAAGCCCATTTCGAGTACAGCTTTACGGTGTGCAATGGTTGGATAACCTTTATTTTGCTGCCAATTATAATGAGGATAACCTACATGCAGGTTGGTCATATATTCATCCCGATGTGTTTTGGCCAATATGGAGGCAGCTGCAATATTGAGGTATTTACCATCGCCTTTAACGATGCAGCTATGAGGAATCTGAGGATAGGTCTTAAAACGGTTTCCATCAATAACCAGGTATTGCGGTGGCGTTTGCAATTTTTCAATGGCCCTGTGCATGGCCAGAAATGATGCATTTAAAATATTGATGCGGTCGATTTCTTCATGATCGCAAGAAGCTACTGCCCATGCCAGCGCTTCCTGTTCGATAATTGGCCTTAACAGCGCCCTTTGTTCATGAGACAGCTGTTTGGAGTCGTTTAAACCCTCCAGCACAAAACCCTTAGGCAATATCACCGCAGCTGCAAAAACAGGGCCTGCAAGGCAACCTCTTCCCGCTTCATCACACCCGGCCTCTAATAATTCTTCCTGATAGCAGTTTAACAACATGTTGCAAATTTACTGAAATAGCGATAGTAAGAAAATTATTTTGTCCAACATCTTTTAAACATTAATTTTAAGGATAAAGGATTTACAATGCATATCATTAAATTAACTCTTATTTTTTGCCTGTTATGTTTTACGTGTTTTGCGCAAAAGAAAAAACATGCAACTCCCGCTCCACCACCGATTGAACCTCCATCAGAAGCAGATTATAATGTTTTAGAAAAACGCATGGCTTGTTTGTACCGTAATAAATATTCTTCCATCGAGCGATTAAAGTTCTTTCCTTTTAACCAAAATAAAACGGTTATGCTAATCTCTTTTGAACCGCCCGATATCAGCGCCGAGATTATTTATAAAGATACCTTTAAAGATACAATCAATACCCAGGTTAAGAACGAAGTTCATGATACATTGCTACAAAAAAAACAAAAACTAGATCTAGCAAGATTGAAAGAAAAAAAGGTGTTGTCAGCTTTGGAATTAAATAAACTTACTGATATCCTCTATAACTTTAGTTATACCTCTACCAAAAGCTATAAAGGATTACTGATAGCAGAGTCAGATGGATACCGCTGTTACGAGCCACGAAATGGAATCGTATTTTTAGATGAAAATGGATTGATTGCAGAATACATAGAAATCTGTTTTGAATGCCATCGCAGAAGAGATAGCTCTGAAAAAATGAATATTGGAAAATTTTGCACAGAGAAATATGATCTGATCAGGAAATATTTCCGAAATAATGGCATTAAATATGGCACAACTAAACTGACTGAATAAATTAAACCGTGAGATACAACGAAACCCTTGCCATCCGTGTGGCTGAAAGACTGATGCATATACCTGATATAGAAGAAAAACTAATGTTTTCAGGATTGGTGTTTATGGTAAATGGCAAAATGTGCATCGGTGTTTCCAAAGCCGGTATGATGGTCCGGATCGATCCAAATGCTTTAGAAAACTTATCACATAAAGATGGCTGGGAACAAATGGTAATGGGTGGCAGACCGATGAAGGGTTATATTTCGGTGTCAGAAAATGTTTTAGTCAGAAATGATGAACTTGATTTCTGGGTTAAACTTGCCCTCGATTTTAACCCCTTTGCAAAAGCGTCAAAAAAGAAATAATGAGTGTAAAGCCTAAAGATTGACCAAAACAACTAATTTATATTAAGCCGTATTTTTTGATTAATTTTACCCTTCTAATCAAATTTTATGAAAAAAGGAGCTGCTCTAGCGGTATTTCTGCTATTTATCTCATTAATTGCTCTGGCTCAAATTAAAAAAACTGCCACATCACCTGCAATCAAAGCAACAAATACACAACAATTAAAGGCGCAGGCACCTGAGGGGCATTATTGTGATTATTGCAAACTGAGTTATCCTGAATCGCATTTCCCATGCATCATGAAATCCATTAAAGGCAAACTGGATGTAACAAGTGGAGAAATCAGTTTTGTAGCCGGGCAACCTATTGGTGGCATAGTGGTAAAAGCAGTTAACATCCCGGCAGGTGAGGCAACTAACCTTGTAACTAAGCAAAATGGAGAAATAGAATTTAACAACGCCATCACGGGGAATTATAAATTTATTATTATGGTTCCTTCAAATAATCCCAGATCGCGGGTAGCCGGATCACCAATTGGCGGTATTATTGTTAAAGGCGGTAAAAATCCTGGAGGAAATTTAATCACCCTTATTACAGACGAAAATGGCGAAATAGAACTGAATAACCTGCCTGCGGGCACCTATAAATTCACGGCCATGGGGGCTTCCGAAGCCGAAAAAAATAATCCCTTATATAAATCAAATCATTCGGAAAAGATAAATCCTTAGTTAAAAACTAAAACCATTTGATTTAAGTTTCGTTCTATTTTTGGCACTATTATGGAATCTTTCAAATCTGTGCATCTTTAAATTGTGACACATTTAAAACACACACGATGAAACGTTTAAATTTAATATTGAGCTTTGCATTTCTTTCGATCGGATTTCAATCTTTCGCCCAAACCGATAAGGAAACCACAATTAAAATTGTAGCAGATAAAAATTACAACTTTATAGCTAACACAGCCACGCCAATGTCTAACAATGACATTAACAGAATATTGGCAGCAATGCCAGGCAGTCAGGCAGGTTCTTCAATAAACCTAACGGGGTCTCAATACGATGTTAAGGTTACCAAAGACAGTATTGTGGCTTATCTACCTTATTTTGGCAGGTCTTTTTCTGCTCCGATGGATCCGACACAAGGCGGAATCAAATTTACTTCGAAAAATTTCACCTATAAAGAATCCAAAAATAAAAAAGGCATGTACACCATTCAAATTGAAACAAAAGATGTAATAAGAGAGAATTATCGGTTTACGATCAATATTTCTACCAACGGATATGCTTCATTAACGGCCAGCAGTATAAATAAACAGCCCATCTATTTTAATGGATATCTGGAGGAGCCTAAGAAAAAGGATTAAAACTTTGTTATTCTTAAAAAGAATATATTTTATAAAAATCAAATAAGCGACAGATAAATTTTATTTTGTAGTATCCTTCGATCGATCGTCATTCCCAGCTTGATTGGGAACTACGAAGAGCTCATGAATGCCCTGAATAAAAAACCAATTATCAATAATCTTAATGCAGGCGCTTTAAGATTTCCACAGCGAAGAATCTAAAAAGGATCGCCAGGCTAATCAGGGAAAGGCAAATTTACGGAATACGTTTTTGTTGTTCTTTAAGACTTTCTCCAAAACAATTTCACTATCAAAACGATTATCTTATATAAAACCTTAAAGTTATGATAGACCCAGAAAACGATAATTATTCGAACGATCCTAACGACGCTTTACGCAGAGAGGATGATGTAGAAAACATCAATGAAATTAGCGGTGATGATACCAGCATTGAACACGATAAAGATTTGCTGGAACAAGCCGATGAAGCTTCAAGAGCCTCTTATGAGTTGAACCTAGATGATGAGGTGGATGAAGATGAACTAGAAGATTAACAAAAAGCCTTTCAGATGCGAAAATCCGAAAGGCTTTTTAAATATTCAGGCCCGACGTTATGGTTCAGCCTTTACCTGAAACCACTACTTAGCTTTATAAGTTTCAGGATCGACTGCTGCTCTTGTCCACCCTTTCAAAAATAAAGTAATTTTCTTTACATCATGTCCTACTTTCTTTTTACCGTTAGCGCCAACTTCTTCCGTTTCTAAATAAGATGAATTTTCGATGTGCAATACTTTGCCTTTTCCATCAAGAATTACGAATACCGGAAAACCAAAACGTTGAGGATAGCCTAAACCAGCCAGAACACTTTCATTTTTATTTTCAGGGCTATAGTTAACCGGCACCGTCTCGAAATTATCGTTGATGTATTTTTTTAGCGTGGCTGTGCTATCAATCAGGTTATGAAATGCGATACACCAGCTGCACCAGTTACCGCCAACCTGTAACAAAACATGTTTATTTTCTTTGGCTGCTTTTGCAACCGCAGCAGCAATATCCGCTTTAGCATTTGCCTGCGGGTTATAGATGTGAACACTTTCCTTTTTTGCCTGGCTAAAAGCCGCGGTCGAAATCAATATTGTCGTTAATAAAATAACTAATTTTTTCATGGTTTTTAGAATAATAAGCAAAGATAATAAAGTCTATAATTTTAATAGATTATTCGCAAATTCTTTACAGAGAAGCAACATTATTGGTCATTGGTCATTGGTCATTGGTCATTGGTCATTGGTCATTGGTCATTGGTCATTGGTCATTGGTCATTGGTCATTGGTCATTAACAGAACCTGGTGTTGCGGAAAGGTTTAAAACCATTCGCATTTTTCTATTAATCCTTTTACATCGTCCATTTTACATTTAACTATCTTTGCATTAGAAATGGATTTCCTAGATATACATACACATAAAGTTGCCACTCAAACCGGGATAACCAGCATTCAAAGCCTGTCACTAACCCAGGATATCTTTTTAGCCATGCCGAAAACGAAACCTATTTCAGTTGGTTTACATCCATGGTTTGCTAAAATTGAACATCTTGACCAGCAGATGAAATACCTAAGTGTCGTAGCCAATCAAATCAATGTAAAACAGATTGGTGAGTGTGGTTTGGATCGATTAAGGGGCGAAAACCTGGAGAATCAGATCATAATTCTGGAAAAACAGATCGAATTGGCAGAAAAGATCAGAAAACCTTTGATTTTGCATTGTGTTAAATGTTTCGCTGAATTAATCGAGATTAAAGACCGCTTAAGGGTAAAAGTACCTATGATTATCCATGGCTTTAATAAAAACGAGGAACTTGGCAAGCAACTGCTGGATAAAGGATTTATACTTTCTTTTGGTTTGACTATCTTAAAAGAAAACTCCGGTGCAGCGAAACTGATTCAAACCACCAGTAATTTTTTCCTGGAAACGGATGATGCTGATATTTCGATTGAGGAAATTTACCGGGCAGCAGCCATTTTAAAAAAATGTACTGTAGATGAACTCAAAGCTCGTATTTTTACAGACTGGAATAAACTAAATTTAATATAGCGCTGTCATTCTGAGCCTGTCGAAGAATACAGCTAAATACACAAATATGTCTGATGTTAGCTGGCTTTCACGCTCTGCCCTGCTTGTAGGTAATGATGGGATAGATAAACTTCAATCAAAACATGTTCTGGTAATCGGCTTAGGTGGGGTGGGTTCTTTTGCCGCCGAATTTATCTGCCGTTCCGGAATTGGAGAAATGACGATTGTTGATGGTGATGTGGTTGACCCCACCAACCGAAACAGGCAATTACCTGCTTTGGCTACCAATCATGGAGTAAGCAAGGCTGCCATTATGCAGGAACGTTTATTGTCCATAAATCCCGAATTAAAACTGCATGTGGTTAATACCTTTCTTACGCCAGAGAAATGCAGGGAAATTTTAGAAGCCGATTTCGATTACATTATGGATTGTATTGATAGTGTGATGCCTAAAATTACATTGTTAGGAACCGCTTTGGAAAAAAATATTCCCATTGTAAGTTCAATGGGCGCTGGTGGTAAAATGGATCCTACCCGTTTAAGAATTACACTGCTTCCGGATACTTATCAATGTGTTTTTGCCAGTTATGTGCGTAAGCGGCTGAATAAACTTGCCAACGCGGCAAAAATAAAAGCTGTTTTCTCTACCGAAGAAATGGATAAAAATTCTATGATCATGACTGATGGGAGCAATTTTAAACGCTCTGCTTATGGTACAGTTTCTTATCTGCCGGCAGCATTTGGTGGTGCATGTGCATCGGTAGTAATCCGCGATTTGCTTGGCCTCCCAATTGAAATGGCCGAAAGGCCTGCAAGGATCAGCCATAAAACATTAGCAAAAAAGAAGAAAAAACCGTAAATGGGCGCATTGTTGATATCATGATTTCGGAAAAATTTTAAATTGTTGTAATTTAGAATAGTGTAACAACCCGAAGCAAAAACATGAATGATATCAGCAATACTCCTTCCGATTTAGGCGCCCAGCATTCCCCTCTCCCAGAGGGGTGTCCGGAGGACGGGGTGTTGAAAAGTGTATTACAAAAGGTTATTATAATTAATGGGACAACACTAAAGGCAGCACCAATAATCAAGTTACCTTATCAACCTCGACTAAAAGAAAGGGCAAAAGCACTTAGGCAAGCTGGGAATTTACCTGAGGTATTATTTTGGATGCAGGTAACCAAAAAGCAATTTCATAAAATAGATTTTGACAGGCAGCGTATAATTGGAAATTACATCGTTGACTTTTACATCAAGCATCTTG
Organism: Pedobacter sp. BG31; assembly: GCF_042464845.1. Lineage (NCBI taxonomy): Bacteria > Pseudomonadati > Bacteroidota > Sphingobacteriia > Sphingobacteriales > Sphingobacteriaceae > Pedobacter > Pedobacter sp. BG31. The sequence goes on along the minus strand of NZ_JBHNZK010000016.1, from coordinate 67,028 downwards.
GTTTAGTAATTGAAATTGATGGCAGCAGTCATGATTATAAACAGGTTTATGATAAACGAAGAGAAACATATTTAACTTCATTAGGATTAAAGATTTACCGGATTACGGTTGATGATGTAAGGAAACAAATGGATTTTGTAATGATGGGTTTGGAGGAATATATTATCCAGGAATATGGGATTACACATCCTTAATTAATATTTAGATACATCCAAATAACAATTTAACCACCCCGCCCATAGGGGCACCCCTCCAAAGGAGGGGAATAAATACAACAATATGCCCCAGCCCCTCAAAATTCTTCAAGCCTCTGCAGGTTCCGGTAAAACGTTCAGTTTAACCGCACATTATCTTACCCTGCTTTTTAGCAGCGAGAATAAATATCGGGAAATTTTGGCCGTAACCTTCACCAATAAGGCTACAGAAGAAATGAAAACCAGGATACTGGAAGTGCTACTTGGACTGGCAAAAGGCGACTCATCAAAAAAAACTGATGACTATCGGAAACTTATTTTACAAGCCTATCCGATATTAAATCCGCAAGAGTTACAGATCAAGGCAGATAAAATATACCGTAAAATCCTGCATGACTATAGCCGTTTCTCGGTAAGTACCATTGATGGTTTTGTTCAAAAAGTAATCAGGGGTTTTGCTTTTGAACTGGGCTTAAATGCCGATTATAATTTAGAAATGAATTATGACAAGGTAAAAGATGACCTGGTAAACAAACTGGATGAAGCTTTAGATCATAACAAACAGCTGTTACAATGGATTATCGACCTCGCCATTGAGCGCATTAGCGATAACAAGAGCTGGAACTATAAATTCGAACTTTACAATCTGATTGGTGAAATTTTCTCCGAACGTTTCCAGATTTTTGAAGATGCGGTTAACACGCTTGGCTTAGAAAACATTGATGAATTATTTAAAAAATACATCAGCATTACCAAGGCAGAGATCAAGAACTTTGAAGAAGAATTGGTTTCGCTGGCAACAGAGGCAAACGAAGCGCTGAACGTAATCGGTGTGGAAACCGAGCACCTGAAGGGGAAATCGAGAAGTCCGCTGGCTAAAATTATTCTTGTTGTCAGGGGCGATTTTTCGAAGATTGAGCCACTTTTTAACCTCATTGATGAGCCTAATGAATGGTTTCAGAAAAATGCAAACTTCCCTGAAGCCTATGATACGGTAAATCCGATACTAAAAAAGTTAAAAACGCATTATTTAACCCATTTACCAAACTACAGTCTGGCTATTGCCTTTAATAAGAATCTTTATTATTTAAGGTTAATGCAGGAAATCGCCATGCTTTTAAAAGAATATAGGGCCGAAAATGATAACCTGCTGATCAGCGATGCACAAAAACTGATTTCTGGAATTACTGAAGATGCCGGAGATAACCCATCCTTTATCTGGGAAAAAGTAGGTAACCGTTACCGTAATTTTCTGTTCGATGAATTTCAGGATACTTCTACCAGTCAGTGGGGAAGCTTTAAATCCCTGCTGACCAATGCTATGGCTACACCGAGCCAGGATCTGATCGATCACCTGATAGTTGGCGACACCAAACAATCTATTTACCGCTGGCGCAATGGCGATTGGAACATCTTGCACAAACATGCGAAATTAGATGTTGGTGCAGAAAATGTATTGGAAGAAAGTTTAGCTGAAAATTACCGGAGTGCCGAAAATATCATTACATTTAATAATTTCCTTTATAAGGCCATTCCCATAACCCTGCAGAATGAACTGAATGAAAATCTGGCCACCAAACCTGAAAGCATTGCCAACTGGTGGCAAGAACAAAATTACCAGCAGATTATAACCGACATCTACAGTGGCTCTACCCAGAACTTTGCTACGAATACCTTAAAAGGTGGAACAATTAAGATTAAAAAGTTTGGCAAAGACCATGCACCGAATGAATCGCGTTTTACAGAAACCATTTTTAGGGATATTGCGTTAAACGATATTGTTGAAGAAATAAATGATCTCAAAAACCAACAGCAATATGCATTAAAAGATGTTGCCATTTTAGTTCGGTCGAACAGCGAAGCCCTACTTACTGTTAAAAAATTAATGGAGCATAACTTACCTGTTTTGTCAGGAGATGCATTATTGATTTCCAACAATTCGGCCATACAGCTCATTATCAATACGCTAAAAGTATTAATTGGCTTAGAAGCACAAACAGCATTATACAAAGCCAATTGTATAGCACTTTACCATGCCCTACATGACAAAGAGATTGATGCCAGTTACTACCTCAACCTTACTAATAAACCTTTAAGCACGCTTACCACGGTTTTACCGGTTGCTTTATGCGAAAACTGGCAAAGCTGGTTACAGCTACCCCTGCCTGAACTGGTAGAGATTTTAATTGAAAGTTATGGCTTAAAAAATCTCACCACCAACCTACCTTACCTACTTGCGTTTAGAGATTTAACCGCCTCAGCCGCAAAACTTGGTGAAAAAGGTATTCTTTCATTTTTAACCTGGTGGGAAGAAGATGGCATTAAAAAATCATTGCCTTCTCCGGATGGGGCTGATGCCATACAGATCATTACCATCCACAAATCGAAAGGCCTGGCTTTTAGGGCAGTTTTTGTACCTTTTTGTAATTGGGAAATCAAGGGCAAAGCCAATGGCAATTTCTGGGTATCTTCAGAAGAGACGGTTTACAAGGACCTAAAAGGCATTCCACTAAAATACAATGAAGCGCTGGCTGATTCGGCTATTGCGAAAGCCTATTACGAAGAGCTGCTTTACAACAACATGGATGCGTTGAATATGCTTTATGTAGCCACTACACGATCCAAAGATTATCTTTACATTGCTACGATGGCTAAAAAGGAATTGAAATTATCCAATATGGGCGATGCCATCAATTTCACTTTTGATGAGCAGTTTGATGAAAACGGCGTGTACGAAATTGTAGAGCCTGTAGCTGTTGAAAATAAGTTTGAAGACGCTAATTTCATCAACCTAAATAGTTATCCAACTACAACGCGCCTTTCAGAACTTTACATCCCATCTGAAGACAAACACTTAAAACATTTGGTGAATATTGAAAGATCAGGAAGAAAAGGTTCGTTGCTGCACGATATCCTGGCCAGTGCCAACACACAGAAAGAAGTCGATGATTATACCGCCAACCTTGTTTTGCAGGGAATTATCAAAGAAGAGGAAAAACAGAAATTAATCTCATCCGCACTTGAAGTATTGGAACACCCTGAGCTCAAAGAGATCTTGGGTAATGCAAGCGAAAGCATTGTAGAAAAAAACATTATCGATACCAATGGGAAACTGCACCGCCCTGACCGGGTTTTGATCAACAACGACGAGGTGATTATCCTTGATTATAAATTTACCCTGGAAGAAAGCGATAAACATATTGAACAAGTCAGTAATTATAAGGTTTTACTTACTGAAATGGGTTACCAGAATATCAAAACCTATCTTTTCTATGCAGTTAAAGGCAAATTGAAATTAGTATAATATGGAAAAAGCAAACGATTTATATGGCAACATACTAAATATACTGAAAAGATATCGGTCCGATGCTTACAAAGCAGTTAATACAGCTATGGTAATTTCTTATTGGCAAATCGGCAAAGAAATAGTTGAAAACGAACAGGGAGGAAATGTAAAAGCTTCCTATGGGGACGAAATTTTACAATCATTATCTAAAAAACTTACAACAGCTTTTGGCAAAGGATTTTCATATGCTAACCTTAGAAATTTTAGACAATTTTATTTAACTTATCCCGAAGAGCAAATTTGCTACGCAGTGCGTAGCATTTCTCAAAAAACTGATAGTCAAGCAAATGAAATATCATATGCACTGCGTAGCAATTTGAGTTGGACACACCACCAACTAATCAAGAGGGTTGATGATGTTCTGGCAAGGACATATTATTTAAGGGAGGCAGATCAAATGTATTTACCTACCGATAAACAGTTAGCAGATTGGATTGAAAACGATAAAGCAATTATCGAGTTGCAATTAAAAAACCAAGGGATCGATTAAAATAGCTACATGAAACCATTTTTACAGGAAGTTGCCGAAGATTTAGTTGCCCGGTTTGGAAATCAGCTGGAGAACTGCGCAATCGTTTTCAACAATAAAAGGCCATCGGCCTATTTACAGAAGCACTTTGCAGATATTATCGGCAAACCATTTTTTAGTCCGTCTTTTTTTACCATACAGGAGTTCTTTGCCAGTTCTACGAGTTATAAAATTGCCGATTTTTACCTGCAGTTTTTTACGCTACACCGCATCTATAACCAACTACTTGCAGAAGAAAAACTGGAAACTATTTCCAGTCATAAGTTTTTTCCGTTGGCAAAAATTATCTTAAGCGATTTTAATCAGATTGATGCCGATTTGGTTGATGCAGAAAAATTATACCGCGATCTGGAAGATATATCAGTTATCAATAAAGATTTCGATTATTTAAGCCCGGAGCAATATGAGTTTCTTGCCCAATTCTGGACTTCTTATTCCGAAGGAAAACATAAAAAGCAGCAGGAACTGTTTATTAAGATGTGGCGCAGGATGCCGAAACTTTACCATAAATACCACGCAACACTTAAAGAGCAAGGTTATTTAACCAATGGTTCTGTTTACAGGTATCTGGCTGATGATATTACCCGTCATCAGGAATTCATCTCGAATTTTGATAAGGGCAAGATCATTTTTATTGGATTTAATGCTTTGAGCAGTGCCGAAGCCAAAATATTTACCCAGTTACAGGAAGCAGGTAAAGCGCTATTTTATTTCGATGCTGATGCGTATTATTTAGATGATATTTCGCAGGAAGCAGGCTTGTTTCTTCGTAAAAACATCAATCAACTTGGCTTGAAGAATGAGTTTGCCAATCAGGAAAGTTTAATGAAATCTGCTCCGCACCAGGTAAATGTTTTTAAGGTCCAGGGGCAATCTGCGCAGGCCAAAATACTAAATAATATTTTAGAAGAAGATTATACCAGCGCGGAAACGGTTGGAAAAACAGTAGTGGTTTTAGCAGATGAAGGCCTGTTGATCCCCACACTGCAAACGATCCCCACTAACCTGAATGGAAAAGCGATTGACCTCAACGTAACTATGGGTTTTGCGTTATCAACTTCAGGTATTTTTGGTTTGGTTGATTTGTGGTTGATAAGTCAGCTGGAGATTTTACAGCGGGATAAAGTAAGTTACAAAAATGTTGAAGCTTTTTTAACACATCCACTAACGGGCCTTAGCCAAAAAATGCGCGATAAAATTTTAACCGCATTATTGGAAGAAAATCAGGTAGAGATCGATCATAAACGCCTTTTACGTCAAAGTGGGCTGTTCGAAGCTTTTTATAAGAAAATCGATGATCCACAGCACGTGGTCACCAATTTGTTAGATGTACTGGATTATGTGTTAACCCGGTTATCAAATGCAAACACACTCAAAAAAATCGATGCGGAATTATTTGTAAAAACTATACAAGAATTAAACAGGCTGCATGATACTTTTAGCAACCACATCGGTAAAGAAGAAATTCCTTTTGTAATTTACCTAGTACAAAAATCACTACAGGCTATTGCAGTACCGCTTTCAGGCGATCCTTTAAATGGCATACAAGTAATGGGACTGCTTGAAACCCGGAACCTGAATTTCGATAAGGTGGTGATTTTGGGTTTTAATGAAGGAATCATCCCTAAATCATCCATTGGCAATAGCTTTATTCCAGATTCTATACGTCGTGTTTATGGCCTACCGGTTCTTGAAAATCTTGATGCCATTTCAGCCTATATGGTCTACCGTCTATTACAACGGGCAAAGAATATCAATTTTGTCTATAACAGTTTAACTGACGAATCTACTTCAGGTGAAGCCAGCAGAATTTTAAAGCAACTGGAGTACGAAAGTGATTTTGATTTTACCTATAATGAACTTAATCTGGAAGTAAAAACCGAGCCTTTTAAGGAAGTAAAAATCGAGAAAACCAATAACGCCTTTATTCAGGAAACACTTCAAAAATACCTGGATAAAAAGAAGGTGCTCTCCCCTTCTGCACTTACCCAATACATTTCTAATCCCATAGATTTCTTTTTCAATTACATTGCGGGTATTAAAGAACCCAAAGAGATCAGTGCAGTGGTAGAAGCCAACGAAATCGGTTCCATTCTGCACAAAGTGATGGAGTATTTTTACGAGGATCTAAGGTCTGCTGAAATTACTGCAGGGCATATCAAAGAGAAACGTAAACAGGTACCAGCATTGATCCAAAAAGCATTCAATGCTGTCATGTTCAAAAACCCTGACATGATCATGGAATACAAAGGCATGCAAAAGGTTATTTTATCTATTGTAGAGGCTTATGTAAATATCATTTTAAATCAGGACGAAGCACAAACCCCATTTACGATCATTAGTCTTGAACAAAAGGTAGAGGCCGAGATCAGTTTCCCCTTACGAGGAAAAGAAGCCAGTATCAAAATCTTTGGCATTATTGATCGTGTGGATGTTAAAAATGGCGTGACGAAAATTATAGACTATAAAACTGGCAGCGACAAGCTGACGTTTAAAGATATTCCCGAGTTGTTCAATTCTGATGGCAAACATATCAATAAAGCACTGATCCAGACCTTATTATACACCTATGCTTACGAACAGTTTTCGGGCAAAAGTTTTGTAGAACCAAATCTGTATGTGGTAAAAACCATGAGTGTAGACGGCGTATGGTTTAAATCGGGCAGACAAACGCTATCAGGAGCTTATTTGGAAGAGATTAAACCGGAATTTCTTGATGAATTAAGAAAAAAGCTGACCGAACTCTTCGAAGCTCCCTATTTTGTGGCCAGCAAAGTTGAGGAAAACTACAAATATTCTATTTATAAAACTTTATTTGGGAAATAGTTGCAACCGCAAAGAAATGAAGTAAACCGCAAAGAGCGCTAAATCCAAAGTAAAATAACCACCGAGCACACTGAGGAAAAAGCACAGCGTACACCGTGTTGCATTGAAACATTAGCTTAATGATCTCTGTGTTCTCTGTGGTAAAACAAACTTTGCATGCTTTGCTAAAACTTTTGCGTGCTTTGCGGTTAAATCTCTTAAATTTGAAAATGCTAACCTTAAATTTCACCAATTTTCCCATACTCGAAACCGAACGACTAATCCTCCGCGAACATGATCTTGCTGACGCCGAAGCACTTTTTGCCATGCGTACCAACGAAACGGTAATGAAATATATCGACAGGGAAAGACCAAATGATATTTTTGAAATTAAAGATTTTATTTCCCGTTTTAGAAATGGCTACGAAAATGGGGATAACCTGGCCTGGGTAATAGCCTTAAAAGATGAGCCGGGGCAAATGATTGGTTCTATCGGATATTGGCGTACCGACTTCGCCAACCATAGGGCAGAGATTGGTTATATGCTACATCCTGATTATTGGCGGCAGGGAATTATCTCTGAAGCCTTGAAACGAACCATCGATTTTGGATTTAATGAAGTTAACCTGCACACCATCAGTGCAAATATTAATGTAGAAAACGATGCTTCCAGACAGATGCTGATCAAACATGGCTTTAAAAAGGAAGCACATTTTAAACAAGATTATTATTTCAGAGGCCGGTTTATTGATAGTGAAATTTATGGATTATTGAATCCAAACCACTAATGCTAAATAATGTAGTCGTCATCATGGCTGAAATGAAAGACGCTAAATAACTTTAGCTTTGCTTCCCACTTCATGGTTCGCTACCTCATTGCAATCCGCCCCAAATAACTGCAGTGCAAGAGGTAGTTATTTCGTAAAAAGCACCAATATTAATACAAAAAAGCCCAACAAAAACGGAATTGCCCAATAATATTTCCTCATTACCGGAATTATTAAAAAAATCGGTTAAAAAAACATTAACTAATTAGACAAAACACTTATAATTATTACAAAACATAGGCATTTTAGCCTTTGGTTTCAAAGCGATTAATAATTATATTTGCCACCGTTATTAAAATTTACAATGAGAGAAATCCAATTTAGAGAAGCACTTCGCGAAGCCATGAGCGAAGAAATGCGTAAAGATGACCGCGTTTTTTTATTAGGTGAAGAAGTAGCAGAATATAACGGTGCATACAAAGTAAGTCAGGGTATGCTTGATGAATTTGGCGCAAAACGAATTATCGATACCCCGATTGCCGAATTAGGTTTCGCAGGTATTGCAACTGGTGCAGCTACAGCTGGCCTTATTCCAATTGTAGAGTTCATGACATTTAACTTCTCTTTAGTTGCGATCGATCAGATCATCAACGGAGCGGCTAAAATCTTATCAATGAGCGGTGGTCAGTTTTCATGCCCGATGGTTTTCCGTGGTCCAACCGGTAACGCAGGTCAGTTAGGTGCACAACACTCTCAAAATTTCGAGAACTGGTATGCTAACACACCAGGTTTAAAAGTGGTGGTTCCGGCTACTCCTTACGATGCAAAAGGTTTATTAAAACAATCAATCCTTGATCCGGATCCGGTTATTTTTATGGAATCGGAAGTGATGTATGGCGATAAAGGCGATGTTCCTGCAGAAGAATACTATATCGAACTTGGTAAAGCTAAAGTAACCAAAGAAGGCACAGATGTAACCATTGTAACTTTTGGTAAAATGTTAACACGTGTGGTAAATCCTGCTGTAGAAGAGTTAGCCAAAGAAGGAATTAACGTTGAAGTGATTGATTTACGTACGGTACGTCCTATTGATTATGCAACCATTATCGAATCGGTTAAAAAAACAAACCGTTTGGTAGTGGTAGAAGAGGCTTGGCCGTTAGCGTCGCTTTCCGGCGAGATTGCCTTCATGGTACAAAAACATGCATTCGATTATTTAGATGCACCAGTTCTACGTATTACCTGTGCAGATGTTCCACTTCCATATTCACCAACTTTAATTGCAGCGAGTCTACCAAATGCAGAACGTGTTGTTAAAGCGGTAAAAGAAGTAATGTACGTTAAAAAGTAGAATATCATCCGATAGTTTATTGGTTCTGAGCATAACGAAGAACCTATTTAGATATAAATCCTCCAAGCAACTTGGGGGATTTTTTTTTACAGTAACATTAAAATATCAAATCATCCCAATTTATTAACCAGTTTAAGGAATAATTCTTTCCGTTTAAAAAAAATTGATTTATTTGTGTAACCAAAAAAGCGCTAATGAAAACTATTAAAATTTGTGTTGCACTTTGCTTATTCATCCTAACTATCAATGAAAATCTATTTGCTGTTAACAAATTAGTAAATCGTTTTTCCAATACGCAAACTTCTGAAGTCTATGCCCTTATAGAACGTATTTTGCCTGGTAATTCGAACTCCTTCCTAATCGAAACTATTGCTGATAAGAAAGGGGTTGATAGTTTCTATTTAGCTAGTCAGGATGATAAAATTTTAATTAAAGGAACTAATGCTTTATCGATAGCTAAGGGCTTAAACCATTATCTTAAAACATATTGTCATACATCAATAACATGGTATGCGAATGATAAAATCGAAATTCCAAAACAATTCCCAAAAGTTTCAAGTCCGGTTGCCGAAGTTTGTAGATTCGAAAATCGGTTTTTCTTAAATTATTGCACATTCGGCTATACTACTTTATGGTGGAAATGGAGAGATTGGGAGAGACTAATTGACTGGATGGCACTGAATGGTATAAACATGCCCCTTGCGATAACCGGCCAAGAATATGTCTGGCAGAAGGTATGGAAGAAATTTGGCATGACGGAGGCCCAAAGCAGGGCATTTTTTACTGGTCCGTCTCACTTGGCATGGCAAAGAATGGGTAACCTGGACAGGTGGTTAGGCCCATTGCCACAAAGTTTTATCGATAATCAATTTGAGCTTCAGAAACAGATCTTGAAAAGAGAGCGTAGCTTCGGAATGAAACCAGTTCTTCCTGCTTTCGCGGGCCATGTTCCATTTGATTTAAAACAAAAGTTCCCTAATATCAAGTTAACAAACCTGGGTTCGTACGATACAGGGAAACAAAATGATGCTTATTTTCTAGATCCGATGGATCCGTTGTTTATCAAGATACAGAAAGCATACCTGACAGAACAACAGAAATTATTTGGAACTGACCACTTTTACGGTGCTGATCCGTTTAATGAGATGGATCCACCAAGCTGGAAACCAGGCTATTTAGCAAATGTTGCAAGAACCATTTATAGTGGAATGAAAGCGGTTGATAAAGATGCGGTTTGGATCCAAATGGGTTGGACTTTTTATTATGACCGAAAGCATTGGAACAATCCTACTTTAGAAGCCATGATAAAGGCGGTACCGAAGAACAAAATGATAATTTTAGAATATTTTGGAGAGAAAGCAGAGTTATGGAGAACAACAGATGCCTTTTTTGATGCTCCTTATATTTGGTGTTATCTGGGAAATTTCGGCGGAAATACTCAGTTAGCAGCTCCATTATTGAAAGTATCAAAGCTTCTTCCAGCTGCCGAAAAAGATCCAAACAAAAGACAGATGACAGGTATTGGAACAACACTTGAAGGTTTCGGAGTGAACGATTTTATGTTTGAATGGTTATTTGACTATGCATGGAATGCTGATGCAGAAAATACTACAAAGTGGATTAAAGATTACGCAAACAGCCGCACTGGAAATAAAGATGAAATTATTGAAGCAGGTTGGGCTAAATTACTTCCATTGATTTACAACAGCCAGGTATCTGGAGTTGGTCTGGGCAATATCATCCAATCGAAACCGATGTTAAAAAGAAATGGTTCATACTCTTCTTTAAGCAGTTATGATTATTCAGCACTAGCCTCAATTTTACCAGTTTTCCTACAAGCGAATGAAGAGTCGAATAGGAACGCTCGCTTTGAACGTGATTTAGTTATGCTAGAAAAACAGGTACTGGTAAATTTAGCATTATCATTTAGAGATACCATTGCAAAGGCGTACTATGCAAAAGACGAAAAATTATTTAACCAATACACACAACATTTTTTATCACTATGTGATGATGTGAATAGCTTAACGGCAACGCAAAGCGAATTAATGCTTGGAAAATGGATAGACGATGCCAGGAGCTTCGGAAAAACTGATGAAGAGAAAAATTACTACGAAAAAAGTGCAAGGGTACTCATTACAACCTGGGGTGGCGAAGGAAATGGAATTACAGATTATGCTGCAAAAGATTGGTCAGGTTTAATAGCCACTTACTATAAACCAAGGTGGGAACTATTTTTCGATGAATTAAGAAAGACTATTAAATCAGGAAATGAACCCGACATGGCTAGTTTCGACAAAAAGCGCGCAAAATTTGATTGGGAGTGGACCGATAAAAATCACAGCACGCAATCTTTTTCTCCAACCCCCACTCCGAACACTATTAAAGTTTGTGAAGATTTATATAAAAAATGGATACCATATCTTTAAATTGAACAGGGTTTAAATAAAATCACCTACAGGATGATGGAGAAAACAGAACCAAAAACCATCGACGAATATATTGCACTATTTCCAATAAAAACGCAGGAAATGTTACAACAGATTCGAAAAAGCATACAAAATGCAGCACCGGATGCCGTGGAAGTAATCAGCTACAAAATGCCTGCCTTTAAGCAAAACAAGGTTTTGGTATATTTCGCTGCTTATGAAAAACATATTGGCTTTTATCCCACCGGCGATGGAATCGAGGCCTTTAAAGCTGAATTTTCCGACTTTAAATGGAGTAAAGGTGCTGTTCAGTTTCCTTTGAATGAGCCTTTACCTTTAGACTTAATTACCAGAATCACAAAATTTAAAGCGGAAAAGGATTTGGAAAAAGTAAAAAAATAAAATCATCAAATGATAGGCTACCTTATTAGCAAATTGGATAGCGGCCTGTTAGCACGATGGTACAATGTTACGGCGCTGAAATATATACAGGATGACGATCTCATGATAGAATATTAATCACATTAAGATTATTATTCTTAACATGTTCCCTTGCAACCATAACATGATATTGCAATATTGATTACTCGAAAAATATCTTTTATTTTTTTCGCCTATTTTTCTTCTCGTTAGTCTTCACAGCATTTTCAGTATCTAAATAATCTTTTCCTGTTTCCGACTTTATCCAGGCATATCTGGCAGTCACGCAATGAGGGCAAAAGTATTTTTTAATAGGGAGGAAAAAAAATAGATTTTTTATCAACCAAGGCCTGGGTATTTGATAGTGATATGGTGTGTTGCATTTCCAACATCGGGGATATAAATTAGACATCAATTTTTAAAGTTATATATTCGGTTAGCCCGATTTAGAAAAACAAATACTGTGCCAATAGTAGAATCACTTTAAAAGATCTTTATCATATCTATCTCAACTGTTTTTTACATAACTGAACTTTTCCACTACTATTCGTGGAAAAATTGGTCTCAAAAATCCCGCAAATCCTGATTAGCTTTGCTACCTTAATTTAGGATATGTTAACTCACCATAAAATAATTGCAGCCGAATTAAAAGTTGCAGAAAAACAAATAACTGCAACCATAAATCTATTAGATGAAGGCGCAACTGTTCCGTTTATTTCCCGTTACCGTAAAGAGGCGACCGGCAGCTTAGATGAGGTCGAGGTGGCCGCAATCCGCGATCGGGTTTTGCAATTACGTGATTTGGACAAACGCCGCGAAGCGATTTTAAAATCGATGACCGAGCTAGGCAAGTTAACACCCGAACTTGAGGAACAGATTAACCTGGCGGAAACCATTTCGCTTCTTGAAGATATTTACCTGCCTTATAAGCCGAAACGTAAGACACGTGCATCGGTTGCAAAAGAAAAAGGATTAGAACCTTTGGCTTTACAAATTCTCGAACAGCGCGACTTTGACCTTGCTGCTGAAGCCAATAAATTTGTCGATCCCGAAAAAGCGGTGAATTCGCTTGATGAAGCTTTAGCTGGCGCAAGAGATATTCTTGCCGAGATGATCGCCGAGAATGCAGAGGCTCGCAACAAAATGCGGGCTTATTTTCAGGAAAAGGCTGTTTTTAAATCAGAAGTAATCAAAGGCAAAGAAGAGGAGGGTATTAAATATAAGGATTATTTTGAATGGAGTGAGCCCGTTAAAACAGCTGCATCCCACCGTGTTCTGGCCATGCGCCGGGGCGAAAAAGAGCTGATTTTAAGACTAGATGCACTTCCACCGGTTGAAGAGGCCATCTCGATCCTCGAAAACCAGTTTATTGCAGGCAATAATGCGGCTTCCAAACAGGTACAGCAAGCTTTAGAAGATGGCTACAAGCGCTTACTTGAGCCTGCCATGGAAACAGAGTTGCGCGTTTTTACCAAACAAAAAGCAGATGAAGAAGCCATCCGGGTTTTTGCCGAAAATGCACGCCAATTGTTATTGGCAGCTCCGATGGGACAAAAAAATGTAATGGCTATCGATCCAGGATTCCGTACCGGTTGCAAGGTTGTTTGCTTAGATAAACAAGGTCAGTTGTTAGAGAATACAGCAATTTATCCGCATACCGGACAGGGAAATGTGAAAAACGCCGAATTTACTATCCGGCAACTTTGCGAAAAGCATAATATTGAAGCTATCGCGATTGGTAACGGCACTGCCGGAAGGGAAACTGAAGCTTTTGTCAGAACATTAAATCTAACTAATATTACCATCGTGATGGTTAACGAAAGTGGTGCTTCAATTTATTCGGCATCAGAAGTGGCCAGAGAAGAGTTCCCTACGCATGACATTACCGTGCGTGGAGCCGTTTCAATTGGTCGCCGTTTAATGGATCCGCTGGCCGAACTGGTTAAAATTGATCCAAAATCCATCGGCGTTGGCCAATATCAGCACGATGTTGATCAGAATAAATTGCAGGCAAGTTTAGATGATACCGTAATCAGTGCGGTAAATGCGGTGGGAGTAGAATTAAATACCGCTTCAAAACAGATCTTAGCATACGTTTCCGGCTTAGGCCCAACTTTAGCAAAAAACATTGTTGATTATAGGAATACCCATGGTGCTTTTAAAAACCGCGAAAGTTTAAAAAAGGTACCGCGGTTAGGTGATAAAGCTTATGAGCAGGCAGCGGGTTTCTTACGTATCCGCAATGCCGAAAATGTTTTGGATACCAGCGGTGTGCACCCTGAACGTTATGCAGTAGTAGATCAAATGGCTAAAGACCTTGGCACTACGGTATCTGCTTTAATGAAAGATACGCAATTGCAAAAACAGATTAAACTACAGCAATATGTTACAAACGAAATCGGTTTACCAACATTAACAGATATTTTAAAAGAACTGGCAAAGCCCGGCCGTGATCCACGCGAACAGTTTGAGGCTTTTAATTTTACCGATGGGGTGAATGAGATTTCTGATTTGAGAGTAGGGATGAAACTTCCAGGCATTGTAACCAACATTACCAATTTTGGAGCTTTTGTTGATATTGGCGTACACCAGGATGGCTTAGTACACACCAGTCAGCTGGCAAACCGTTTTGTCGCTAATCCAAATGACGTAGTAAAAGTGCACCAAAAAGTCGAAGTTACAGTGATGGAAGTTGACGTAGCCCGTAAAAGGATTTCGTTGTCAATGAAGACTGAAGCTAATCCGAAGTCAGAAGCCCGGAATCGGGAGCCGAAGGAGCAGAAACCTAAGCAGAATTTCAAATCTAATAATAATAACAAACCAAACTTCAAGCCGCGTAATGAACCAAAAGATGCTGATGGCGATTTACAGGAAAAATTGGCAAAACTGAAAGGGATGTTCAAATAATTTAGTTACTGAGCGGCACAGGCAAGCTTGTGCCGCTTCAGTTAGAGAATTACTGGAGCGCAATTAATAATCGAACTGGTGGGTATAATCTTTATTAACATCAACGGTAACCCCATCATCATTGGTAACCACTTTGCCATCAATCTCCGCTTTATAACTGATCTGATAACTGGTATTAAAGTTAATACACTGCGCACTTGCACTAATCACATCAACTGGCAATATGGTCTCTATTACATAGGTTTTGGTACTCCCCGTAAAATCGTCTTTACCTAAAGAAATAGCAGCCTCATTGTTTCTGGTCACGCCATTTACCTTCCAGATGGTTTTAGTGCCTTTAGTATCACCGCCTACAATTACGAAAGAAACGTAATCGTCTGTTGCATTCACACCGTTTGCAGTAATGGTAAATTTTGCAGTTTTACCACTTTTTGAAGGAGTTGTTTCTGAATCCTTTTTACAAGAAAACAGTAGCGAAAAAACAAGAGCAAGAGATAATAATGTTGAAATTTTTTTCATAGGTTTTTAGTCTTTTTCTTAGCATTTATGCCAATTAAGTGCCAAGACTAATAACTATAATTAAAATACTATGTTCCCGGTAAACGGAACTACCTGTTTTTAGGTAGTTTTTCGATAACATCTTATTATTTAATGTTTATTATGATATACAATGTCCTAAAATTACAGTTGCGAAAAAGAATTTACAATTATTAACCCAGGCTCAGCAGCTGCTAAGAGGTTTAAATCTGCCATGGAATTGAATAATTACCCGTTCTGTTTGATTTTGAAACTACAACCCCGCAAACTTATCCCGAAGCTCTAATCTTTTTTTAGGTAAACTATCAGGATAGTTTTGCTGAATAAAAGCAATCATTGCTTCCCTTACATAGCACCTTAAATCAAAAGCCCTCGACGAATTCGAAGCACTCATCAAAAAACGAACCTCGATGGTTCCGTCTTTAATACTGTCGGTAACCTGTACAACATTTACCCTTTTATCCCACAAAGGATTTTCATTCAGCAATCTTGTCAACTCCTGTCGCATTGGTTCAATCGGAATTGTATAATCAAGGTATAAAAAAACTGTTCCGAGCAGATCAGCCGAAACACGTGTCCAGTTTTGGAATGGCTTTTCGATAAAATAGGTAATTGGCAGGATTAAACGTCTTTGGTCCCAGATATTAACGACTACATAGGTTAATGTAATTTCTTCTACCTTACCCCACTCCCCTTCCACAATCAACACATCATCAATTCTTATCGGCTGGGTAAAGGCAATCTGAAAACCGGCCAACAAATTACCAAGCGATTTCTGTGCTGCAAAACCGATGATAATCCCTCCTATACCAACGCCTGTAAGCAGCCCCGCCCCGATTTTTCGCATGCTTTCAAAACTCAACAGAATAATAGCAATAGTAACCAAAATAATAAGTGAAACAATAAACTTTCGAACAAACTGCAACTGTGTTCTTATTTTACGCTCTTTTAAATTATTTTCTTTGTTTAGATCATATTTCAGGTAAAAATAGTCTTCTAAAACGTTAATGGCCCGCACCAAAATCAGCGCAAAAATAATCGTGAGTGCGATTTCCAATGCCTTGCTTATTGGAAGGCGGTAGGCTGGCGACATCTCCATCAGCGTTAAGGAAAAATTGAGGAACAGTAAAGGAATAAACAAAGCAATAGGCCTCTTCAAATGCTTTACTGTTGATTTAATAATAATAAAATCCCACCAGCGGGAAAGCAGGATAAAAGTTTTATGAATAATAAACCTGATTAAAATACCAAGAAATACCGCTATAAAACCAATAATGAGGTTCTTGAAAAACAAAGGAATAGGGAAACCGAAAAGCTGGTCGAGATACTGCATAAACGAAATTTGCTGGTTAATAAATGTGGCGGTAAGCCATTTGACATTGTTTATAACAGCCAGATTTTTGGATTGTTTGTCAATGCAAAACCATTAGCCGCAAATAAATTATCTACATTAGCATTTTATACATCCTCAAAAGATAAACATGAATTTCTTCGATGCCCACAGTATATTTTTCACAGTTTTTGGCTATAAATTGAGCTATCTGGAATTTTTCGCTGTAATTACGGGAATCGTTTCTGTTGTCCTGTCAGCAAAAGCCAGTGTCTGGAGCTGGCCCGCAGGTATTATAAATGTATTTTTATCCGCCTTTTTATATTATCAAAGTCAGCTTTATCCTGATATGTTTCTAATGGTTTTCTTTTTTGTAACCAACATAATGGGCTGGTGGCGATGGACAAATCCAAAACCCGAAGAAGAAGACAGAAACAAGGAGCTTAAAATCAGCTTTATGCCCCTAAGGCAATTTATGTATTTATTGGCCATTGGAATTTTTGGCACATTATTAATAGGCACTTTGGCTGGTCAGCTCCACAATTGGCTGCCTCTATTATTTAATTTGCCCAGTGCTTACCCTTTTGTTGATTCATTTATTTTTGTAATGAGTGTAATCACCACTTTCCTAATGATCCAAAAAAGAGTAGAATGTTGGATCATCTGGCTGATAATTGATATTGTTGCCACCTATCTCTATTTCCTAAAAGGGATTAAATTTATGGGAATTGAATATTTCATCTTTACCATTATTGCAGGCTTTGCCTTATGGAACTGGATTAAGGAATACAAGGGTTACAGTAAAACAATATCGAATACTGAAGATTTATAGATCTGACTTCGACTTACAAAACATTTTTTTATCTTTAACTTAAATCCTAAATGATATGACAGCAAAACAGATGCTTCCTATCATCCCTGATAATGTAGTTAATAAAATTTACGGGTTAAGAGGCCTAAAAGTGATGCTGGATAGTGATCTGGCGGAGTTGTATGGCGTAGAGACTAAACGTGTCAATGAGCAGGTTGGTAGAAATCCTGATCGGTTCCCAGAAGATTTCATGTTTCAACTCACTGATGAAGAGTGGTTAAACTTGAAGTCGCAAATTGCGACTTCAAGTTGGGGCGGTAGAAGAAAACTTCCTTTTGTTTTTACCGAACATGGCATACTGATGCTGTCAAGCGTATTAAATAGCAAGCAGGCTATCCAGGTAAATATCCAGATTGTCAGGATTTTTTCCCGAATACGGCAATTTATTATTGACAGCGGTGAACTTAAACTTGAAATCGAAGAAATTAAGCATAAAGTAAGCAATCAGGATAAAAACATCGAACTGGTTTTTACCTATCTGGATAAACTCATTGATAAGAAAATCGAGCCAAGGAAAAGAATTGGATATATGCCTGATGATCTGTAATAGCCGCATATAATCCGGTAATATTTGCTTACCAGGATTGCAACGATATCCTGGTAATTTGCATTAGCTTATTCACGATGTCATTCGGAGACACGAAGCATCAGTAAATGATGAACAGTTGTTTTAAACCTCAGCAGACAGCAAATTAAGATTAGCATAAACCAGATGGAAGCAACCAGAAGGGCTGTGGTTTTACTTTAGCAGAACAACTATTGCATTTTTATATCGCTGCGTTGTTCACAGTAAAGATATTTTATATCAAAAATTTTCCTTCCAACTATTTGATAATAAAAGTATTCTATCTATCTTTGCAGTCCCAAATTTAATGGGAATAATAAATTGTTTAATAAATTAAATACAAGCAAGTGAATACGTTAAGTTACAAAACTGTCTCGGCCAATGCTAAAACTGTAAACAAACAGTGGATTGTTGTTGATGCGGAAGGCGAGATTTTGGGGCGCTTGTCATCGAAGATCGCTATGATCATCCGTGGTAAAAACAAGCCTGAGTACACCCCACACGTAGACTGCGGTGATAACGTTATTGTTATTAATGCAGACAAGGTTAAATTGACAGGAAACAAATTCAGCGAAAAGCAATATGTTTCTTACACTGGTTATCCAGGTGGTCAACGTTTTATTTCTCCTAAGGAATTAATGGCGAAACACCCTCAACGTGTAATCGAGAAAGCGGTACGTGGTATGTTACCGAAAACTAAATTGGGTAAAAAATTATACACCAATCTTTTTGTGTATGCTGGTGCAAACCACCCTCATGCAGCTCAATCTCCAAAAACCATTAAACTTTAAGAAATGTCAGTTACTAACACTTCAGGAAGAAGAAAAACAGCTGTTGCACGTATCTACTTAAAAGATGGTGCTGGCGCAATTACCGTTAACGGTAAAGATCACAAAGAATATTTCCCTACTTTACCTTTACAATATATCGTAAACCAAAGTTTAGAAGTTGCTGAACTTGCTGGCCGTTACGATATTACTGTAAACGTACAAGGTGGTGGAGTAAAAGGACAAGCAGAAGCTGTTCGTTTAGCTATTGCTAAAGCGATTGTTGAACTAGATGCGGAGAAAAAACCTGCATTACGTGCTAAAGGCCTGATGACGCGTGATATGCGTATGGTTGAGCGTAAAAAACCAGGACGTGCTAAAGCCCGTAAGAAATTCCAATTCAGTAAACGTTAATCACAGGAGGCAACAACAATGGCAAGAACAACTTATCAAGACTTATTGGATGCAGGTGTACACTTTGGTCACCTTACCCGTAAATGGAATCCAAAAATGGCTCCTTACATTTTCATGGAGCGTAATGGCATTCACATTATAGATTTAAATAAAACTTTAACTAAAACTGAAGAGGCTGCGGCTGCGATCAAACAAATCGTAAAATCAGGTCGTAAAGTATTATTTGTTTCAACAAAAAAACAAGCAAAAGGAATCGTAGCTGAACAAGCTAAAAAAGTAAACATGCCTTTCGTAACCGAGCGTTGGTTAGGTGGTATGTTAACTAACTTTGCTACTGTTCGCAAGTCAATCAAAAAGATGTCTAACATCGATAAAATGACTAAAGACGGTACTTATTCGATCTTATCTAAGAAAGAGCGTTTAATGATTCAACGTGAGCGTATTAAATTAGAATCACTTTTAGGTGGTATTGCTGATTTAAACCGTTTACCTGCGGCTTTATTCTTAATCGACGTTAAGAAAGAACACATCGCGGTAACTGAAGCGTTAAAATTAAACATCCCTACTTTTGCGATGGTTGATACTAACTCTGACCCTTCTAACATCGATTTCCCAATCCCTGCGAATGATGATGCTACAAAATCTATCTCTTTAATTACTGATGTAATCATTAAAGCGATTGAAGAAGGTTTGGAAGAGCGTAAACGCGAAAAAGATGATGAGGCAGAAAAAGAAGCAGTAGCCGCTAAAGCAGCAGCTGATGCTCCTGAATCAAAAGAGCCTAGACGTAAAAAAGCTGCTGAGGCAGAAGTTGAAGCGTCAGCATCAGAAGAAACTAAAACAGAAGAATAGTAATATTTTTTAATTGCAGGTTACTGGTTTCAGGTTTTAAGTTGGCTTAAAATGAGTTTAACTTGGCGCTTGTAACTTGTAACCTGTAATTGTTATAACAAGATTGTAAAATTTAAAAGAGGAAATAAAATGTCTACAGTACAAATTACTGCCGCAGATGTAAATAAACTACGCCAACAAACTGGTGCTGGTATGATGGATTGCAAAAAAGCTTTATTAGAAGCTAATGGCGATTTCGAAGCTGCTGTTGATTTATTACGTAAAAAAGGTCAAAAAGTATCTGCTGCCCGTTCTGGTAATGCTACTTCTGAAGGCTTGGTGTCAATTGCTGTTTCAGCAGATGGTACTAATGGTAAATTAGTTGCTTTGGCTTGTGAAACTGAACCAGTTTCTAAAGTTGAAGATTTCCGTAATTTAGCTCAGGCTGTTTTAGCTGCCGCAGTTGCAAACAATCCTGCTACTACTGAAGAATTATCAGCAATTACTTTGGAAGATGGACGTACAGTTGCTGAAACCATTACTGAATTAACCGGTAAAATCGGAGAGAAAATTGTTATTCAGGAATATGCAAATATCTCTGGCGAAAAAATCGTTTCTTATATCCACTCGAACGGTAAAATGGGTGTTTTAGTAGTATTTGAAGGTGCTAATGGCGCAGATATTACTGAAGCTGGTAAAGATGTTGCGATGCAAATTGCTGCAATGAATCCAGTTGCTGTTGACAAGGACGGTGTTGATCCGGCTACTATCGAACGCGAAATCGAGATTGCGAAAGATGTTATCCGTCAGGAAGGCAAACCAGAAGAAATGGTAGAAAAAATTGCTGCCGGTAAATTGAACAAATTCTACAAAGACAGCACTTTATTAAACCAGGAGTTTGTTAAAGATAGCTCTATGGATGTGCGTAAATTTTTAGATAACACTGCTAAAGGTTTAACCGTATCTGCTTTCAAACGCGTACAATTAGGTGCATAAGCATTTATAAAAATATATTTAGAAGCCTCAAGAAATTGAGGCTTTTTTTATGCATTGCAATTCCAAACCTTGAATTAAAGTACCTCAATATAGCTACAATATTTAACTTTGAATCTATAAGCTTAACCTACTTAAACATTTCAATATGCTTAAAGTAATATCCAATACCTCTTATTTTCAGGACGACATTTTAATAGAAAACCAGGACATCGTAATTGATGGCACGATCATTTCAGGCCTTAGCGAAAGCAGCAATGAAAAAAAAGGATCTTCGCTGGCTGTGCCTGGGTTTATTGACTTACAGATTTATGGTGCAGGAGATAGGTTATTCTCTGCCGATCCAACTGTCGAATCATTAACCATAATGGAAGATGACCTGCTAAAGAAAGGCACAACCGGTTTCTTAGCCTGTATGGCAACAAATTCTCAGGAAGTTTTTAATGAGTGCATCAAAGCAGCCAAAGCACATCGATCAACAGCAAAAAATTGCTTAGGGTTACATCTGGAAGGACCATTTTTGAATCCAAAACGTTTAGGTGCACATGTACCTGCGTTTGTCAGGAAGGCCTCGCTTGATGAGATTAAAAAATTAATCGATTTTGGGGATGGTGTGATTAAAATGATGACCATTGCACCAGAACTGCAGGAGGATGAGGTAATTCAATGCCTGCTTGATCATGAAGTGGTGGTTTCGCTTGGTCATAGTAATGCGACTTTTGAAGAAGCTACAGCCGCTTATAATAAAGGCATCCAAAGCACAACCCACCTGTTTAATGCCATGAGTCCCATCCATCATCGCGAACCCGGCATACCAACAGCAGTGTTCAGTCATGATAAGGCTATGGCCAGTATTATAGCTGATGGACAACACGTAGATTTCGAAGTGATTAAATTTGCGCAGAAAATATTAAAAGAACGTTTGTTTCTTATCACCGACGCCGTTACAGCCTGTTCTACCGGACCATATCAACACGTCGAAAAAGGGAACAAATTTGTGATGCCCGATGGCACACTATCGGGTTCGTCGCTAACCATGTTAGAAGCCGTTAAAAATTGTGTATCCCATTGCGATATCAGTTTAAATGAGGCAGTAAAAATGGGAACCCGGTATCCTGCGAAATTAATTGGCCTTGACAAACTCACCTCATGTATAAGTATTGGGCAACAGGCAAACCTGTTACTCATTGATGATCATTTTAATTTAAAAGAGGTAATATTTCAGGGTAAAACGGTATAAAGCATTCAATATGGTCAAAAAAATAGCCGCGACATTGTTATTCTTGTCAATTTGCGCCGTTAATTCCTGGGGGCAACAAGCAAATACCGCTTTTTCCATAATACCGCTTGGCGTAAAGGGTGGCGATGATGAGAGCAATTTATCCTGCTATATGATTGCGCCAGAAGGCAGCAACAACTATGTCTGCCTTGATGCAGGCACCATCAATTCAGGTATTCAAAAGGCAATTAATCGTAGGGCGCTTAACGGCACCAGCGAAGAAATTCAGCGTAAACTGATTAAAGGGTATTTGATTTCGCATGCGCATTTAGACCATGTGGCAGGTTTAATAATCAACTCACCTGCTGATACTGCAAAAAAGATTTATGGAATTCCTTCCGTGCTTGGCATTTTAAGTGATAAATATTTTACATGGGATGCCTGGGCCAACTTTGCCAACGAAGGCGAAAAACCACAGTTAAAAAAGTATACTTATTTCCCCCTGATGGAAGGCAATAGCTATCTGCTGGAAGGTACAGAAATGAAAGTAAAAGCTTTTGAACTGAGCCATGGTAATCCTTATAAAAGTACTGCTTTTCTCATCAGCCACGATGATAGTTATGTACTTTATCTGGGAGACACCGGTGCCGACAAAATTTAGCAATCGGATAAACTCTTTAAATTGTGGCAGGCAGTAGCACCACTGGTCAATTCCGGACAGTTAAAAGCTATATTCCTCGAGGTTTCTTTCCCGAATGAACAGCCCGACAAACAATTATTCGGACACCTTACGCCTGAACTTTTCTTTGCTGAACTATCCAGACTTGAAGCTTTAACCAATGAAAAAGTATTTAGAAAAGTTTCTTTTGTTATCACGCATATCAAACCCCCTCTGCAAACAGCAGAAAAAGTAAAGCAACAATTGATTTCCGGCAACAAAAAGAATTTAAAATTAATCTTCCCCGAACAAGGGAGGCGCTTAAAAATCAATTAAAACAGGGGCACTATTTCAAGGTATTGCCCTTTTCTTTTAAAATCAATATTTCTATTTAAATATTTACATCAATTATTAAAAACCATAGCCAGGTATTAAAAAAATGTTAATATTTTTGGGGCCATGAAATATAAACGCATCCTACTTAAGCTTAGTGGAGAATCACTAATGGGCACAAAACAATATGGAATTGATAATGAACGCGTTAAACAATATGCTGAAGATATCAAGGCTGTACACGATAAAGGCTTAGAAATCGCAATCGTTATTGGAGGAGGAAATATTTTTCGAGGCCTGAGCGCCGAAAAAAGTGGGATGGACAGGGCACAGGCAGATTATATGGGTATGTTGGCTACAGTAATCAACTCTATGGCCTTGCAAGATGCTTTAGAGAAAGTTGGTATCAAGACACGTTTACTTACTGCCATTAAAATGGAGCAGATTTGCGAACCATTTATCCGCAGAAGAGCTGTTCGGCATTTAGAGAAAGGCCGTGTGGTTATTTTTGGTGCAGGAACCGGCAACCCATACTTTACAACAGATTCTGCTGCGGCTTTACGTGCTATAGAAATCAAAGCCGATGTTGTGCTAAAAGGAACACGTGTAGACGGTATTTATACTGCAGATCCTGAAAAAGATCCATTGGCTACTAAATACGAAGAAATTTCTTTTAGAGAAGTTTACAATAAAGGCCTTAATGTTATGGATATGACAGCTTTCACCCTTTGCGAAGAAAACCAATTGCCAATTATTGTGTTTGATATGAACAAACATGGCAATTTTATGAAAATCGCTAGTGGCGAACCGATCGGAACTCTGGTTAAATAAGATATAAAAATATTATTTTCGTAGAAATAGACACAATTATGAACGACCTCATACAATTACAATTAATGGATGCTCAATCTGCAATGGAAAGGGCTATCGATCATTGTGAATCTGAATTAACTAAAATCAGGGCTGGTAAAGCATCAGCTGGAATGTTGGATGGTATTTTCGTAGATTATTATGGTGCAGCTACAGCATTGTCACAGGTAGCGAGTATCAATACGCCTGATGCCAGGACCATCGTCATCCAACCCTGGGAAAAATCGCTTTTAACAGCAATTGAAAAAGCTATCCAGGTAGCCAACATTGGCATCAACCCGCAAAATGATGGTATCGTGATCCGCCTGGTTGTTCCACCGTTAACTGAAGAGCGCAGAAAAGAATTGGTAAAAAAGGTGAAAGAAGAAGCCGAAAGAGGTCGTATTACCGTTCGCAATATCCGCAAAGATGCCAATACCAAAATTCAGAAATTAAAGGGTGAAGGCGTATCTGATGACGAAATTAAAACAGGAGAGGGAGAGGTACAAAAATTAACTGATGCCTACATCATCAAAGTTGATAAACATGCCGAAGCTAAAGAAAAAGATGTAATGACCGTTTAATCTTTACAAAAATAAAGAATTGGGAATAGACTTAAACTATTCCCTTTTTTGTGCCCCTATTTTTTAGCGCTGGAACCCCTAACATTTAATATGGTGGGCAATGAAACCTGCGCTATCTTTTCGGAAGACTTACTGCCCTTTTTAAGTTTTTTCAATAGAATCTTCATTACGTTTTCTGCAATGGCTTCAAGAGGTTGAGCGATCGCTGTAACCGGGGGTTCACAAAATTCCAAAATTTCAAAATCATCAAAGGAAACAACAGCAATGTCCTGATGAATCTGAATACCTAGTTTCCTAAACGTTCTCAAACCATCCAGGCAAATATAGTTAGCGGCAAATAACACGGCATCAAGTTGCTTCTCGGCCTTAAAAAAATCGATCATTTCCTTAATCGATTCAGCAGAGTTTACATAATTGATCTTCTTAACAATTGCAGGCAGGTTGTATTTCTCGACAGCCTTTTCGTAACCAGCCAAACGATCAACCATCTGTTGCTGAACGGTATCAATGGTTACAAAACCGATATTTTTATAGTCGTTTTTAATAAGGTGTTCAATGGCATTGTAGGTGCTGTTCTGGTTATCAATAATGACGTAATCGGTTTTAACATCCTGTACATACCGATCAAACAGCACTACCGGAGCATCTGTCTGGATCAGTTTTTTCACCTCTTCTTCCAACCCTTCAGGTAAAGCCATAATGTAGCCGTCAACATGCCTGTCTTTAAAAATATGGAGCAGTTCAATTGCTTTTTCAGTATCGTTTCTCGTACTGCTAAATAAGATTTTATATCCCAGGCTCGAAGCAATTTCATCAATCCTGCGTGCTATCCCGGCAAAAAAAGGCTCAGAAATATCATCAACCAGGAAACCTATAATTTTCGTTTTGCCTGTTCTTAAACTTGTTGCGAGGGCATTGGGATGATAATTTAGTTCGGCCACCAGGTCTAAAACCTTTTTAGTAAGTGATTCACTGATGTTTTTTTCCCGTGCTTTCCCATTAATCACAAAAGAAACAGTGGTGATGGAGATATTTAACTGTTTAGCAATGTCTTTAATTGAAATGCGTTTCTTTATCACAGGCATTAAGCGAATAAATTTAATTGTTAATATAACAATATATCATATAAATATAGAATGATATGATGAAATGGCCTAAAAATAAAAAAGAGCAACCTATCCAGGATTGCTCGATTAACTAACTTATTATTCATAAAAAATGCTGTTGGGGAAGGAGTCGAACCTTCAAGGGGTAGTTAGCTACAGTTCAAAAAATTAATTTGTGGTCAACCCAATAAACTGCGTTTGTCCCATTATTCCCCACCACCGAGACAAGGAGGCGTGTCTGCCAATTTCACCACCCAACATTTCAAAAGTTATCAGTAAGCAGTTTTCAATTCTCAGTGATTGTTAACTGTATACTGGCTACTGCAAACTGAAACAGCTGTAGGGGAAGGAATCGAACCTTCAAGGAGTGGTTAGTACCAAAACTGGTATATTCCCATTATTCTCCGCCACCGAGACAAGGAGGTGTGTCTGCCTGTTTCACCACCCTACATTATGTTTAACAATTTTGAAAGAACGTTTCCTTTTTGTTAATTGCTTGATACAAATGTAAAGGAACAACCAATACCTTGCAAATATTTTAAACTTTTAATTTTATTTTTATAATATTAATAAATATTTGTAATTTCGTTTATCATAATTCAAAAATATGCTCAAAAAAGATAATTCCAATTTAGAAATTGACAACCTCGATATCGATATATTGAAGCAATTGATGCAGGATGCCACTAAACCGTATACAGAAATTGCCAAAGATCTTATCGTTTCCGGCGGAACGATCCATGTTAGGATGAAGAAACTGCAAGAAATGGGCATTATAAAAGGTTCCCATCTCATTATTGATCCGCAAAAGGCAGGATATGATATTTGTGCATTTCTGGGTATTTATCTCGAAAAAGGAATCCAGTATAAAGATGCAGTTGCACAGCTGAGCAAAATTAAGGAGGTGGTAGAACTACATTACACTACCGGAGCATACAGTATGTTCGCCAAAATTATCTGCAGAGACACCAATCACTTGCGCCACGTTTTAAATGAAGAAATACAGGCGGTAAACGGCATACAACGTACAGAAACTTTAATATCATTGGAAGAAAGTATTAAGCGGCAGATCGAATTGGGGTAAGCGGATAGACTAAAGTAAAAAGGTTTCATTAAGGACAACATACTTTAGACCTTATCTATCTTAAATGGTAGTAATGCTTTGGGTTTTCCTGATGCTTATTGGAAATTAACGCTCAGTATGGCTTCGGAAACGGCAGTCCCGTTATCCGCTATAGTCCCGATGAAAAAATCGGGAGCTGCCGCTACTACCGGGTTTAGGAACAAAGATTATTGCAAATAGGCCCCAAACCCAAAATAGCACTACTTAACGGACTGCCTGGACCCGATTGGAGTGAACATCCCGATTTTTTCATCGGGAAAAAACGAAAAGCGGGAAAAAAATTTAATAATTGCACAGCGCCTGCTCTCCAAATCCGAATAATGGTCATATTTTTTTGATAATGCCCTTTGACTGCGCTCTATCAAAAACAGATCACTAAAAAATATCGTCATTGAGAGAAGGAACGACGAAGCAATCTTTCCCCAGCAAACGAACCTTACTATAAAGCTTGCTACGTCGACTGAAAAGCCTTCTTATATTGACAATTTATTCAGGAGATCTGTAACGATCAATTCTCCTATTATCTACATTAAGTTTTATACACAACAAATCATCGCTCGAAAGCACGGACTTATTTATTTCAGCAACTGGTAAGCAACCAGGGCAGCAATATATGCCATCGCCGTCATATAAGCCAGCTGGATTACCGGCCACTTCCAACCCTTGGTTTCGCGGTAAACAATAGCAACTGTGCTCATGCACTGCATGGCAAAAGCATAAAAAAGCATCAGCGAGATACCAGTGGCAAAAGTATAAATTGGCAAGCCCGTACGGCTGTTAACCGAGGCAGACATACGCTCCCTTATCGTTGAGGTATCTTCATCACCACCATCAACGCTATAAATGGTAGCCATTGTACCAACAAACGCTTCACGGGCGGCAAACGAAGTAATTAAACCTATGCCAATTTTCCAGTCATAACCTAACGGACGGATAACAGGCTCTATCCAATGCCCAAGAATGCCTACATAGGAGTTTTCTAATTTTTCGGTTGCCACCAGGGTTTTAATGTGATCGGTATTTTTTGTCGTATCAGCCAGGGCCAATTCGTATTTTTTATCAATGTTTTCAAAGCGGTTGCCCGGTCCGAAAGAAGCCATTACCCAAAGGATGATGGAAATGGCGATAATTACCTTACCGGCCTCGAACACAAAAGTTTTTGATTTTTCATACATGGTGTAAAACACGTTTTTCCATCTTGGCATACGGTAAACCGGCAGCTCCATAATAAAATAAGACCTTTCTTTCGTTTTAATGATAAATTTCATTACCCATGCTACCAATACCGCAGCAATAATACCCACCAGATACATAACCATCAGCGCCAAACCTTGCAGGTTAAAAATGCCAAGAACGGTTTGAGATGGGATAATTAATGAAATGATTAAAATATAAACCGGGAGTCTTGCCGAACAACTTACCAGTGGCGTAACCATGATGGTAATCATTCTATCTTTCCAATTTTCAATATTTCGGGCAGCCATAATAGAGGGTACAGCACAGGCTAAACCGCCAATCATCGGTACAACCGATTTACCGTTGAGTCCGACCTTGCTCATAACTTTATCCATCATAAAGGTAACACGAGCCATATAACCCGTATCTTCCAAAACAGATATGAATGCGAAAAGAATGGCAATTTGTGGAATGAAAACAAAAATGCCACCCAAACCTGCAATTACACCATCCAGCAACAAATCGGTAAGCATGCCTGCCGGCAAATATTCATGCCCTATGCTGGTTATAAAACCAAAACCAGTTTCGATCCACTCCATCGGATAAGATGACCAGGCAAATATTGCATTGAAAATTACAAAAAGGATAAGCATAAAAATGGCAAATCCCCAGACTTTATGGGTTAAAACAGCGTCTAGTTTATCACTAAAAGAAAATTTCTTTTCGGTGCCTTTATCAATAACCACATCAGATAAAATAGTGCCGAGATATTTATATCTGGCAATGGTTTCTGCAGCCTGAATTTTAGAAGATTCAAAATGGTGAGACTGTTCAATATGTTCAATTTCTTCCTGCTCTTTTTCGGTGAAGAAGGTTAAATGTTCATGCTGATGTAACACCTGCAGTGCATAATAATCATTGTCTGAATTCAGCTTCGTCTTTATGGCATTAATTGCCTCCGGAGCAAGGAAGTTCACATCGATATCCTGATACTGCGTGGCAATTTTATTGGTATTGGCAATAGCCTGTTTTAGCCTGTCAATCCCGATATTATTTCTTGCCGAAATGGAAACTACCTGGATACCCAATTTTTCGGATAGTTTATCCAGATTGATTTCAATTCCCTGCCTGGCGGAAAGATCGATCATGTTAAGCGCCAAAATGATTGGGATACCCAAATCTGCCACTTGGGAATATAAAAGCATATTACGCTTTAAATTCGAAGCATCGGCAATAAGCACAATCACATCAGGATGACTATTGTTTTTTTTATCGGCAAGTACCTGAAAAACGATACTTTCATCAGTACTCTTCGGATATAAGCTATATGTTCCCGGTAAATCAATAACCTCAGCTTCTTTGCCGTTATCGAGTTTTGTAAAACCCGTTTTCTTATCAACGGTGATGCCCGGAAAGTTTCCAATTTTTTGATTTAACCCTGTTAAACGATTAAATAAAGTAGATTTACCTGTATTGGGATTACCAACTAATGCGACTTTAATATCCAAACCCAGCTTTTTTATTGAATAATAATAACATCAGCTTCACTTTTACGCAAACAAAGCTGATAACCAGCCACACGGATCGCCATAGGATCGCCCAGAGGAGCAAAACGTTCCACCTCTACTACCTCACCCGGTAAGCAGCCCATCTCCATTAACTTTACAGACATATCCAAATCTGTAAAGGCTACAATTGTTCCCTTTTCTCCAACTTTTAGGTGCGACAGTTTCATGTGCTAAATTTGTCGCAAGTTAGCCTTTCTTTAGATTTATTCCAAATAAGATAATGCGGTGGGGACGATAAATTATACAGCTTTACCGTAAAATGATTTAATCCCGCTGCCTTCCTCCTCCAAAGCCACCTCCACCATTGCCACCACGGCCTCTACCACCATCTCCGCCTGCCCTAATCATGTTTTTTCCTCCCATGCGATTTAAGGAATAGGTAAATGAAAACATGAAATAACGCTGCAATACATTGTAGCTCTCATCACGTATGGTATTATTATTGGCTGTGCGGCTTACGCCTTGATTTTCATTTAGCAAATCATTTACTGCTGCTTTAAAAGTACCCCTGTTTTTGAAAAACTGCTTGCTTATGTAAGAATTTACTAAAGTAAAGCGGGTATCAAAACCCTCTCCCCTGCCTGTATTTTGGTTATAGTCTGCATCAACTGACCATCGGATATCACCTGGAAACAAATAGCTTACACTAATATTGGGGCTAAAAGTATAATATCGTGTATTGGAACCGGATTGAACGGAATAGGTAGCCCTGTTTATTGAACCGTTAACGCCTGCGGTGAGATCAAGTTTATCCAGGTTGGAAACTAAACGGTAACCATTATTAATCGACCAGCTATTGGTGATGTTCTTTAACGTATTGGTAAAGTTTACATCCCTGCCGTAGTTGCCACTAATGTTGATATGGAAATTAAGTTTATTTTCTGCCATGATGGGTAAACTTAATGAGGAAGATAATGAACCTGAATAAACGCCATTTACGTTTACAGGCAAAACAGCAAATTTACCCTGGTTAGCCCCACTCTCGATCAGACTGCTGCTATTGGCAATTTTGTTCGAGGTTTGGGTAAGGTTTACATTTATAAATAACGACCTGTTTTTACCTGGCGTAAATGTGTTATAGGCAATGCGCAAGGTATTGTTGAACTCAGGTTTCAAATCAGGATTTCCCAATGGTATACTTTGCGTATTGGTATTGTTTGGAATAGGCTGCAATTGCTGTATGGAGGGCTGACTGGTGCTGCCCCTGTAATTAAAAACCAATCGCTTGCTGTTGCTGAAATTATACCGAAACATGGCAGAAGGGGTATAGTTAAATACGTTCTGTTTTAGTATAAATCCTCTGGTAATGTTATCGTTTTTCCGATCGGTATTCTGAACGGCCATCCCCACATTCCAGTTGTATTTTTTAGCCATTTTATTAAAACTGAAACCAGCCGTATTGGTTAAAATCGTGTTTTCATAAACGTTACTTAACGAATCATTCAGCAAATCATAATTTAGTGTAGCCGGATTAAAATCGTAGGTAAAGCGCTCAGAGGTATTGTGATTATAGCCGTTCTGGTAGTTAAACTCAATGCTTAATGTTTTATTTAATGGCTCTGTGTATACCAACCGGGTATTTTGGTTAATAGATTCGCTTTCCTGATCATTAAGCTGGTTAATAATCTTCTTTGTTTTAACATTATCTTTTTCGCGCGTTTCAGGATTGTAATTATAATTGTCGGCGTCGTTATTGTTGATATTGGTATTAAGATTCAGGGATAAAGTCCTGCCGCGGCGCATAAACTTTTTGCGTAATAAAATATTGTTGCTGACAGCTGGCGATGTATTATGGTTAGTTAACCGCTGAGCGCCATCGGTAGTATAGGTGCCAAAATCACGGGTATAAGTACTGCTGTTCACGCTTTCATTATTGGTATAGCTTAAATTCGGCTGTATGCGCAAGGAAGTGAGCGAATCCAGTTTGGTATCGACCATAAAATTTAAACGGTGGTTCAAACGGTCTGCAGTATTATTTTGGCTATTGTTGAAAACTGTGGTTACATTACCCAAAAGATTTTGGGTAACACTGTTCCTTAAAATCAGGTTATCAGATTTATTAATGAAATAGCTAAAATTAATTTCAGTTTGATCGGCATAAACGTCCGAAAAGTTGACCCCACCGGCTTTGGTATCGGTAATACCGCTACGTCCGCCATTGCCACCCCCGCCACCCAGGCCACCTCCAAAATTTTGCCTGTTCACATTGTTAAACTGAGCCACTACACTCAATCGCTTATCCTGATCGAAATGGTTGATATTCGCATTCACATCGTAACGGTCATCAGAACCATAACCACCGGTGCTATTACCGAAATAGCCATTTTTTTTCTCCTTCTTTGTGGTAATATTAATGATTTTGGTTCTTGAACCATCATCAATTCCGGTAAACTGTGCCTGATCTGAAAGTTCATCAATAATCTGAATTTTATCAATCATATCGGCGGGAAGGTTTTTAGTAGCCAGCAATGGATCATTGCCAAAAAATTCTTTACCATCAACCCTTACCTTGGTAATGGTTTCGCCCTGGGCCTTCACTGTCCCGGCTTTATCTACCTCTAATCCTGGCAATTTCTTTAACAGATCTTCTACTACAGCATT
The DNA here is from genome assembly GCF_042464845.1 of Pedobacter sp. BG31. NCBI lineage: Bacteria > Pseudomonadati > Bacteroidota > Sphingobacteriia > Sphingobacteriales > Sphingobacteriaceae > Pedobacter > Pedobacter sp. BG31. The sequence goes on along the minus strand of NZ_JBHNZK010000016.1, from coordinate 34,755 downwards.
CTCCACCACTTTAAACGAGCTTGCATTAAACTCAAGCGTATCCTTTTTTACTACAATTGGTGGGATTTCGGCTTTAATATCAACCGTTTGAAGATCAATCGCCCCTCCTTCCAAAACAATATCAGCGAGGGTTATATCTGCTTGATCTGCAGTAATTGTAAAATCTTTAGTGGCATTTTTTAAACCCAAATACGCTGCATATAATCTGTATTTACCCGGCTTTAAATTTTTAAAAACAAACTTCCCATCTTCTGTGGTATTTGCAGCACCTACCGTACTTGAGTCTGCCAGATTTTTAAGCGCTAAAGAAGCATAATCAATTGGTTTTTTATCTGTCGATTGGATAATCCTTCCGCTAACAGAACCCGTTTTCTGGGCGTATACATAAAAAGATGATAAAATAAGTAGAAGGGTAAAAATTTGTTTCATTCGGTTACTTTGGCTTATAGCATAAAGACAGCAGGCTGTTATAAAGGTTTATTTTGTTTTGAGTAACAATTGAAATACATAAAATGTCAATTGTACATTTAATATGGTCAGATCTCTTAAAATATAAAAGTCCCGAATCAGACCGGAACTTTTATTTGTATTTAAAAACCAACTAATATCAACAGGATTGCATTTTCGGGCAATGGTTGCTAAGGTTGAGTTACATCCTCATGCGGCCTCCACTACCGCCACCGCCACGCTGACCTGGCATCTGCATATCGCCGCTCATGTTTCTACCCCCAATGCGCGTTAACGAGTAGGTGAAGGAGAACATATAATAACGTCTTAACACATTAGAAGTTAAATCAACAATTGAAGTACCCGTAGCGGTTCTGCTCACACCGGTGTTCTGGTTAAGTGCATCATTTATAGAAAACTTGAATGTTCCCCTATTTTTAAAAAACTGACGGCTGATGTAAGGATTAAGAATGGTGTATTCCTGGTTAAACAAATCACCGCCACCAAAATTCCTATAGTAATCGATATCAATGGCTAACCTGATATTGGCTGGCAATACATAACTGACATCAAAACTAGGATTGATGGTATAATACTGTGTATTAGATGATGGCCTGGCAGAAAATGTAGAGTTCGTATAACTTCCGGTTATACCTCCTGTTAAATCAAATTTATCTACATTGGTAACCAATTTATAACCGTTTGAAATGGTGTAACTATTGGTTACATTCTTTACCAGCGCGTTGCTCACCTGATCTGCAATAAAATTCACATTTCTGTTATAAGAGCCGTTACCGGAAATATTCAGCGTTAGCTTACGCTCTGCCATCAAGGGCAGAGACCAGGTGGCATTGGCATTACCTGCATAAACGCCGTCAACATTGATATAACTTACCTGCTGAACACCTCCTGATAAAGGTACAACCGTGTTTCCGATGGCGTTAAACGTTTGCGTAAGATTTAAACCGGCAAAGAAAAAACGACCAGTTTCGATATTAAAATTGTTAAAGTTAATTCTCAACTGGTTATTAAACGCAGGTTTTAACTCAGGATTACCCAAATAAATGGTTTGAGCGTTTGTATTGTCAGGTATCGGTTGGATCTGATCAATAGTTGGCTGATTGGTTGAGCCACGGTAATTGATGAATAAGCGCTTGCGGTTACTAAAATTATACCTGAACTGTGCTGACGGTGTAATATTGATAAAATTCTGGGTCCGCCTTAAACCAGTTGTTAAATTGGTATTTACCCTATTCGTCTGTTGCGCAGCTACGCCGATATTCCAGTTGTATTTTTTCTCTGTTGTAGTTAAGCTTAAACCTGCCGCATTGGTTAAAGTACGGTTATTGTAGATATTGGAAAATGTATTATCTACAAGGTCAAATTGTAGCGTTAATGGATTGTAATTAAATACATCTCTTTGCGAATCGCTATTTGAATAACCGTTCTGATAATTAACCTCCACACTTAACGTCTTGTTTAACGGTTCAGTATAAACCACTCTTGTGGTATTGTTTATGGAATGACTGCTGGTATTGTTTAACTGATTGGTAATGGTATCTCTTGCTACTATTCCTTTTGTAATTTTGTCATTTCTATAGTTAAGGTTCGTCCCGTCATTATCGTTAATGCTGGTATTTACATTTAAGGATAACGTACGGCCTCTCCGTTTAAAGCTCTTGCGGATCAATAGATTGTTACCAATGCTAGGTGTTGCTGTAGTTGTAGTGTTCCGCTGCGAACCGATTGTTGAACCATCATCAAGTATTCTGGTATAGCGGTTTAAATTGTTACCATCGGTTTCGGTATAGGCGAGGTTGGGCTGTATTTTAACAGATAAAGATGGGTTAATTTTGGTATCGACCATAAAATTGAAACGGTGGTTAATCCTGTCAGAGGTATTATTTATCGCTTCATCAATGTTGTTGGTACCGCCGGCGAGGTTCTGGGTATTGGAGTTCTGGATAAGTTCTGAATTTGCCTTATTAAAGAAATAACTGGCCTGAAACTGGGTACCATCTTTATAGGTATCGGCAAAGTTTAAACCAGCTGCGTTTGTAGTGGTAATTCCGCCACTTCCGCCGCCATTACTTCCGCCACCAAAACCACCACGTCCGCCACCGAAGCCCCCAAAACCATTGCCTACACCTCCGCCCTGTCCAAAATTCTGCTTGTTTACATTGTTAAATTGACCGATAAAACTAATCTGCCTGTCATCGTCAAATTTGTTTACGTTAAGGCTTGCATCATAACGGTCGTTTGAACCATAACCAACAGTACTGTTACCGAAGTAACCGTGTTTCATACCATTTTTTGTAGTGATGTTCAAAATCTTGTTTCTTGTTCCGTCATCAATGCCGGTAAACTGGGCCTGTTCAGATAGTTCGTCAATTACCTGAATCTTATCTACCATGTCGGCAGGAAGGTTTTTGGTTGCCAGTAATGGATCATTGCCAAAAAATTCTTTACCATCAACCTTTACTTTGGTAATGGTTTCGCCCTGGGCTTTTACACTCCCGTCTTTTGCTACCTCCACCCCTGGAACCTTTTTCAGGAGATCTTCTACCACGGCGTTTTCACGTACTTTAATTGATTTGGCATCAAACTCCAGGGTGTCCTTTTTCACCACAATAGGAATGGTAGCGGTAACATTAACGGTTTTCAAATCAACACCATCATCGCTCATCGCTATTTCGCCGGCGTTTACCGCTGCTTTGGCTACTTCTATATCCTTGGTTGCTGTTTTTAAACCCAAAAATGCAGCATAAATCCTATACTTACCTGGCGCTATAGCTTTAAAGGTAAAACTTCCGTCAGGACTGGATTGACCGGAAGCCACCACACTCGAATCTTTCAGGTTTTTAACTGCTATGGTAGCAAAGTCAACCGGTTTTTTATCTTTCGCGTTAACCACTTTACCGCTTATTGAGCCAGTATTTTGAGCCTGGGCCAGATATCCACAAAATAGGAGCATAATGAATATTGCCCGCTGAACGTTTCTTTTCATTAAAAAGTTAGGTATTATATTATAAAACTAAGCTATCAGACTAAAGAAAAGTCCAAAGGTTTGTTAAGGTCTGTTAAAAGCTTGGTAACATTTTAAATACAGCCTAGGGGAGATATTCAGGCCAGAAGAAAAAGCGGTCTGAAGGAAGGTTATTTTTGAGATGAAGGATAACTCTGGTAATATACTTTTGGGCAGTTACAGTCTTTTTTAAAGATACTACAGCCGCTTAAACATACCAATACGATTACACATAGAATGCTAACTTTCCTTCTCATTGAAATTTAATTTATGGAGCAATACATAACTAAAAACGGCCATTGATGCGCCTAACATATCACAGCCAAAATCCCACCATTCTGCAGAGCGGTAGGTAAAAACCTTCCATTGCAGCAATTCTATTCCGCCACCGATAATGGCATTGATGAGCAAAATTTTAAAGATGGTGAATGTTCTGAAAGCGTAGGTATGCTGATATTTAATTTTACCAAAAAAGAGCAGGACAGATAAGACAAAAAAGAAGCCCATATGGGTCATTTTGTCAAAACCTTCAAAGAAAAAGCCGCTTTTCCCAACTGAATCAGAAATGTGCATATTACAAAACACCAAAACAACAAGCGTCCAGAGAAGGGCCCATTTTTGCTGTTTTAGTGCTTTGTACAAAATATCAGGAATTAAGCTCCTACCAGTTCCTGGTAAGCTTCTGCTGTTAATAAACTATCTAATTCAGCTGCATCCGCCAATGATACTTTAACCATCCAGCCTTGTCCATAAGGATCAGAATTAACCAATTCCGGGTTATCATTTAATTCAGCATTAACTTCCAATACCGTTCCGGTAACAGGCATATACAAATCAGATACAGTTTTAACTGCTTCTACGGTACCGAAAACTTCTTCTTTAGCAACCTCACTACCTACAGTGTTAATATCAACATAAACGATATCACCCAATTCACGTTGTGCAAAATCGGTTACGCCGATATAAGCTTCATTACCTTCAACTCTAACCCACTCGTGGTCTTTGGTGTACTTTAATTCTGATGGAAAATTCATTATTTTTATATTTTGAAAATAAGTTATCTAAGTTGTTGCTCTGTCAGGGCTTGCAAACATAGCTGCAAAGATTTTAAAGCTTCCTGACATTTACACCCCAAAAATACAATTTACTTTCACATATCGCAATGCCTAATCCATTAACTTAGATATTAATTTATCAGCGATACGCTAATATATTGCAACATTTATCAATTGAACAAACATCTATTTTGCTAGGCTGCTGTTTCGACGATGTTATGCGCGGGTATTAAAACGCCGGCTTGTGATTCTATACTACAGCAGCAATTGCAGTGAATAAATAGAAACAATTAAACTTCAGGTATATGGCATGATGGTGGCTGCTACTATAACCAGTCAACCTTAAATTATGATATTCGATTCAACCCATCAATAATTGATAATGAATAGTTCAAAATCATATGCTCCTCATATAGTACCTTAATCCAAAGTCATTATCCACACCAGTAATGATATAATAAATAATAGCGTAAATATGGATCCGATTATGTCAAATTTGCTCATAAACATTTGGTTAATAATATTCACATACGAAATGTTTTATCAAATGGTTTCCTCATCTTTTCATTTTACGATCACAATCTACACGTTTATTAAATTGTAGACATTTCCGAAGCGGTCAATTAATTGGTTCCAACACCTCATTATCAGATAAGCAGACCTCTTTAAACTATAATTATCCTCTTATTTTGTATTAAAAGTTTTTAGGAACTCAAAACGAAAAAAATTATGAATGGGGCTCGGGTAAGCTTGTTTCATTCGCGCTAAGAACATGTAAAAAGATAACATTCAGAACTTATACCCGCAGCAATAGTATAGTTTTAATCTTTCAAGGATAACTATACTGCTTTCAATCGAAAGTTTGCCCGCTTAACTAAAATTTCATGGACATAACAAACACATTAAATAATTACACCATTAGTTACGATGTAGTATCATGATCTGCTTCTTCCTAAGTTGATTGCGTTTCTTCTGACACTGAAAATCGACTACCATTAGCATAAATGCCAAAATCAATAAAGTGATCAATAGCCAGTCCACCGTTGGACGGTCTCTCATAAAAAATAGTTGGTTAGAATGCAAACATAGTAAAAAACTTAGTGTAACGCAATAATGCATATTTATGGATATGATTAACGAACAACCGCATCTTTAGATAATAAAAATGTATTAATCCTATTTAGCATGAAGCGGTATATTATTTAAGCAACCCGATTAAATTACCTGTTATAGAAACCGTTAAAGGCATGAATATTTTTATGGAATTGCCTGCTCTGGCTTGCCTTATCGACTAAAATTATCACTAAGGCACAAAGTAATAATAAGATTAACATCCAGTCAATTGTGAATTGCTTTTTCATCATCTGATTATTTAAAGACATGCAAATTTATGAAAAAAAATAAATGCAGTTCAGCAACTCCGCATCGCCAGATTAGGGCTGATATTAAGCCCTATACAGGAAAAATATGGTCAGTTAAAAGCATTTGGCTGATAACTGGAGGATAAGGTGGCAACAATTCAAACCATAAGAAAATATCTGATCCTGCAAATGAGTGTTTTTTTTTTCAATCCTGCCTACTTATACATACAGAAGATATCGCATCGTAAAAATAATAATTATTTGATTACTAACAGATTAAGAAATATCACAATATATACAAACATATTAGGAATATCTTTTCTGTTGGAATTCAAATCTTTTAAATGAAAAATTACGTATCTATGTAAATCTAACCATACACAATACCTAACCAAAAACTAATTATGAGTAAGCTAATTATTATTGCAATTATTTTTTTCAGCTTATTTTGGGCAGTTCTGCTGATCGTGAAGCCCATAATCCTGGCTGTTTTTATCGTATTAACCAGCATTGTATTTTGGCTGAATACCAGATATGCAAAAAACATAGAATAAAGCTTTAGCCATAGGAAACCTTTTCAGGAATATGGGTTTCCTATGCCGAAATAGTTTAAATCCCCTATATAGGTCAAATAAAACATCATTCTATTATTCAACAGAAATCAATCAAAATTAGTCTACATACTGTCTCTAAAGAATGAAATAAGATTTGTTATGCTCCTTTCAAGCACATAACACAACCATTAGCAAACCAGCTTTCATTATCATTTAGAAAAGAGATCTTTACGTTAGAATATTCACCCTTGTAACAAATCAAAGTTTCTTTATTAATACCGGCCTTTTTATATACCTCATCTAAATTTATAGTGATCTGATTGAGCACATGATAAACCGCTACTAAAACTAAACCTCTAAGGTCATCGTTAGGTTCAAGAAATTTAACTAAACCAAGTTCTTGATATACAGATATTTGTTCGATATCCGAATCTGCTGTTTCATCAACATCTACTGGCATCTTTGGTAAACTGTATGCCTCACATAATCTATGAAATGCGACTTCAGCCTGTTCTTCAATTGATTTGTTTAAGCCCTGTATCTCAACCAGGATAGAGGCCAAAATATGATCACTATCAATCCAGCTTTTTATGGGGTTAATTTCTTTATTATGCTTTGCCATAAATTTTTTCTCTTATACCACATTGTAACCACTCTACAGGCCTTAAGTTGCTTGGCAGGAATTCGATACCTGTTAATTTTTGATCTTCTACCGTTTTCTTGGAAAATACTGGAAAAGCACTTTACCGAATTCTTCTAAAATAGTTTTGAATAAATCACTAACAATAGTTTTGGCGTAAAACCTGGTGGCACCGTACTAAGCAGATCAGTTAATTTTGCCCTTTTACTCAAAATACCTTTTGGAACAATGGGTTTAAAATCAACCTTCTCAAACCTTATGTTTTCAGCCAAACTTAAATTATTTCCCAACCTAAAGGGAGCTCTGCATCCTGTATCTGAGGATATTGGCCAATGATTTTATTGTTTGTACTTACTTCTATCTTATAAAACATCAGAATATTAGTTGATCAAGTGGAATATTAACCCATTTCAAAAATAACGGCAACTAAGCTTTTCCATAAATTGCACTTCTATGTTCATGGAGCCATTCATTTGAAGTAAAATTAATTGGTTTAAATTCGATACCTGTAATTCCATTTACCAGCAAAGCTTGCTTAACTCTTTCGGAGACATAATATCCTAGCCCTCCTTCAACATGTGTTAGTACAAAAATGTCCTTTGATGCACTTTCAGAGATGTTTACACGATTAATAATCGTTTTCCATCTTTCCAAATCGCTTTGACTGGCTAAATAATCATTAAACTCTGCCAAGGTTGAAATATTTACACGCTCAAAGTAAAATCCACCTTCGGGGTTTCTTTTTCTTGTTGTCACTTCAGATTGCTTAAAATCAACAAGTTCAAAACTAGTACTTAGTGGAACTGATAACCAATATTCATAACTTAGGTTATTAGCTTCAATTTTACACGAAAAAAATTGAAAAACATCTTCATCAAATTCATTCAATATATTTTTCAACTCCTTGCTAACTAAAAGCTTTTGGGAGAATCCTGCAGGAACAGCGCTTAGCAAAGCTGTCAATTTTGCTTTTTTGTGTAGTATCCCAATAGGCATTTTTGGTTCGAAATCTATTTTTTTCAAAGAAATATTGTCAATAAAGTTAGGGTCTGAATCCCAATTAGGAGGTAAAATAGCCTCTTCTATTTGACAATAATTACCAACAATTTTATTGTTTAAACTGTGTTGTATTTTATAGAACATTTAAAAAATTAATTGATTAAGTGGAACATTTGGGTAATTATTAATTGCATTTCTAATATGGCTAATTATTGCGAGAACTTCATCATAAGTTTGTTCAGGGGTAAGATTTTTTGGAATATCTTCGAGTAGCTCAACAACCCGATTATCATATAGGTTATGGCTCCCGCTGTGCGCTAGGTTGTTAAGAGGAATTCCATTCAAAATGTCGTTCATATGAAAAAAATGTTTTGATTTAGCAGCTTTTTGGATAGCCCAATTTGTAGATTTAGCCCAAGGAATAATATGATGAGCTTGTCTAGCATCCCCTTTGGCTAGTTGCAAGACCTTTCTGAGTTGACTTCTGTTTCCAAAATGAATTGTCTCCCCAGCAACTACTACCCATTTTAATGTAGTTTTAGAACCATTAGCCAAATTAAGTGTCTTTTTCGCATATTTAGCGCCAGTAGCCCACCAGCCTGCAATTGGAATTACAGCGACGAAACTCAATGTAGCATTAGTTCCATTTCCCTCTACTAAATACATTACTCCATTAGCGACATCGGCTACCTCGCCATAGACTGGAATTAAGCCTGCTCCGTCTAATGTTAAATGAATCATTTCTTTACTGGCATGCCAAAAAACTTTCCATCTAGGCCAGTCCGGATGTTGAAATTTAATAATTGCACATTCAGTTGAAAAATAGGTAGAAAAGTATAACCCAAAATCAGGGTACACTCCTGGCATTACAGATGAAACATTAGCATAAAGTGTTTGAGAATTTGGCCAATTAACTTGATTTGCTATCGTGCCTTTAATCATCATCGCAGCTGCAATCTGAGATTCATAAGAGTAATCCTCTTCCTTTAGCAAAGCATCAAGCTCAATACTTAACACAGTATTATTAGTAATGAAATCTCTAATACTATTATCTTGATTTATCAAAGAGTTAGATAGCAAGGTAGATTGGGCCGCATTAAGAGTGAGTTGACTGGGCGGTGTAACCGGCGGAACAGGGTCACAAGGTACCGAAGGGGCACTCATTAAACGTGTACCTCTTTCGTAGCTGACCAGAATATTGGGATCTGGGATTTCAGGACATGGATTATATCCCGGAGGTGGATTTGGAGTGGTACCGCCGCCCGTGCCACCTCCACTACTCGACCCACCGTTACTGCCACCCGTTGTAATGGTTTCACAAGTTGTATAGGTAGTAGAAGAGAAGGAGTAACCGCCCGGATACTCTCCGCTGGGAGTTGTGCCTCCGTTCCAGGGGCAATCAGGGTCCCATGGCATGTGCCCGCCTTGAGAGCATCCGTAAGGCGTATACATATAAATTGTATAATCTGTACACATCGAATAATCCATTGTCTTTCCGCCAATTCCCATTAATTTCTCACGTGGATTGCCTTTTATGGTACCTAAACTTTCAATTATGTTCAGCTCTTCCAAATTGACAGGCGCAAATGAAATAGTTCCATCAAATGGAATTGATTTCCTAGTTTTATAGGCGCTTATCCATTTTTCGGTAGGGAAATAGGTAGCAATAAAAGCTTTGGTTTTACCACCTTGTACCTCTATTGTAAAATTTCTGAACGATACAGCATGCGGACTGGATAAAGGCATTCTAAAAATATAGCTTGTTCCGGTTGCTGAAGTTATTTTGTCGATTGTATCTGTGTAAACCTCTAATTTTGTAGTCAGGGAAACCTCTCCAATAGACATTAATTTTTTCTTTCTATCAAAATTCACGAAATTTGGCTTCAAGAAGCCTAACGAGTTAAAATTGACCTGACTGCTGAATTTTTCGAAGTTAATTTTTTGAACTACATGTTCAGGTTGAGGCAACTTTTGTGCTGTTAATTCATCTTTTTTGCAAGAAGGGCACAGAAATACAATGGTGAATAGTAATAAAGCGAATAATTTTATCCGCCTTAGCAATAATTTTTTCATAACGTTAATTTTCAGATACTATAAATGTATAGTTTATAGATAAATTAACCGGAAAACAATACCATATTACTCACAAATGAGTAGGTTTAAAATTATAAAACATAGGAACTGATTCTATACACTAAGTTTATTCAGGAATGTTTAATTTTATGATATCAGATGATTTAGCTAAGCCTATTCATGTATTACCATGCTGAAGCGGTAATTTGCTTCAGATGTCTTCATTTCTACTAACAAAAAAGTCAAGCAATACTACCTCAGAAAACATTCCGTGTTCAGGCTCAACATCAAAAATTTCGTCAAGAATTTCAATAGCTCGGTCGTAATCAAGTTCAGTTTTTAGGATTCCACTATTGCGAGATTACTTATCCCTAATTCAATGTAAACCTTAAGCTAAAACCAAAATTACTGAAAGAGGTATTAAAGGTCTGCGAAGTATAAGGTTTTGTAATATTCGAATCGTAAAATAACTTGATATTGAATTTCTGATTTAACACATAATCTACACTCGGCCTTAAGGTAATATTCTTGGCTCCCGAAGATACTTCTGCTTCAGTGACATCGGCACGATAGATAACTGTTTTGTTATCACGGATGGCCACATCCAATTTAAAATCCATATTGTTATCCATTTTGAGGCTTTTAAACCATCCGAATGGAAAACGGAATTTATTGGTGCGATAGCCCAGGCCCAATACCATATTATTTTCAGACAACTGCGCCAATTGACTGTTCGCCAGGCTAAGCCCCAGCAAACGCGACCGGTTTAATTCGAAAGAAGCAGTGAGGTTATTTTTAAATCTGGTATCCACACCAACCAATGGAGAAAAGTACTCGGAAATGGTTACCTGAGCAAACTGGTATTCAGGTAAAAAATTATTATTCACATCTCTACTGCTAACGGCGCCGTTCGTTTCCTGATAACGCAACAAGGTATTAAATCCATTAATATTATAAGCTGAGCGATAGCCATGACGGATATCGACAGATGAAAACTGATCTGCAATAAACGGAATACGGGTTAAACCACTATACGTTAGGGTCCAGTTTGGAAGTGGTATTTTAGGGAAAGCATTCATTTTTGTTCTGCCGGCATCCTTGCCAGAATAAGCAGCCATAAAAGCAGAGATAATTACATCCTGGCTTTCCTTGCCGTATCCATCTGCGTACCCTCCACTAATGCCGGCCGAATTTGGGTTTTGCGCGCCCAGCCTTCTCGAAATAATTATCCGGTTAGCCATAAACTGATTGAATAATTCAGAGACAATAGTGGAGTTGCTTTCTTTAAACGCCGTACCCAAAGCGATGTATGATACACTATAATCGCCTGTAGTAATTGCACTCAGATTCTCAAATGATGATGCACTGGCCACATACCTAAAATTGGTACTGAAATTTCTGGTCTGTGCTTTATTGGCTTTTAAAGTAATCCGTAAATCTTTAAACGGTTCAACCAAGCCTGTAAACTGAAAATCTTCGCGCAGTGTATTAACATATAACTGGTTCTGTAAGGTATCGGTTGTTAACCAGCCATTGCCAAGCGCCATCTCGCGGATATCGCGCTGACTACCAAAAACGAACCCCAAACCAGGCGCACCTGTAGCCCTGTCAATACCAAAAAACTGTGTTGCTGGCATATAACCTGGCAGAAAAATACCTTTTGTCTGCACAAAACTGGCATTAACATTTTTTAAACTGGTTAAGATATTGATAAAAAAGTTCTTCGCTTTGCTCCCATCCTGATCATTCCCGGCATTTCTGATAAAGCCAAATTTGTTGTATAGCGCAGTCAGGTTTAACGTTGGGTTCACCTGAACGGTTCTGCTGTTTTGTACCGTGTTACCCAAATTTATATTCGGATCGCGTAAGGTAGATAGCGGCTCCGTTTGCCAGTTAAAGTTGGTTCCATAACGGGTTTTTACGGTCACCCAGTTTAGTCCCGGTATTTTATCAATCGGTAAATTATAGGTAACGTTTAAGTTGTGGTTATAATCGGTTGTACGTCCTAAGCGCTTTAGGTTCTGCCAAACGGTATCACGTTTAATGCCATCAATTCTGCCATCCGGTTCATCTATAATCGAATAATTTGTGGCATTAAAATCCAGCTGTAATGAACGTGTAAGGTTCCACGCAATACCATAAACACGGCTCATGGTAAAGTTTTTGTTAAAGGTAGTGCCGTATCCGCTCTGGTAAAGCCCAATGGTATTGTTCGGATCGTTATTCCGCAAGGTATTTTCTGAATATAAACGGTCTACATCAATTCTGAAATTAATGGCACTAGGAAAAATACTAAAGTTAAAATCCCTTAACAAAGCCAGCATGTTCGATTTTATAATCTTTTCAAAAGGGGCTATTGTTTTGGCTTCTTTTGAATAACTGTACTGTAACGATGCCCTGTAGGTATTCTGAATGCTGTTTTGATTAATAAAATCACGATGATTATATTGGGTATAAGCATAACTTGCTGCAAAATTTTCAATATCCCAGAGTTGGGCAGGTTTACTGGTATTGGTACGTTCCTTCCTAACATTGGTGAAGTTGATGCCCCTCCTAATGGTATAATCCTGTGCGAAATTTAAAATCGAATCTTTTTGCTCTTTGGTAGATTGTGATAATGCATTTTTGAGCTCAATATCTGGTGTCCTTGGATTGAATTGCGGCGTAGAAACCTGTTTAGAGTAATTCACGAACATCGGTATTTTCACACCCGATTTCTGTGGCAGGAACTTGCCCAATTCCATAGCTGAAGAAACATCAAGCAATACATTGTCTGCGCGGTTCCGCTCGCTCACTTTCGAATCAATAGATCCAAAACCAATGGTCGATTTACTTCCTGAAATATTTACATCTGCAAAATCGGCCAGTTTCAGGTTCAGTCTTCCTGTGGCTGCCCAGCCGCCTCTTTCATCAAATTCAGTTAACCTTAATTCATTAAACCAAACCAGTGCATTTTTATCAAGACCATCATCATTCTGCTCATCATTGGCAGCGCGGAGCGGATTTTTAATACCCACCATATACACCCGAACCTTGCTCATATCAGGCTGCCCTTTAACAATGATTGTCCTTGTTCCGTCGGTATAGGTAAAGGGAACATTTGTAGGCCATGGCTGCCCGTTCGCTTGTTTGGCAACGTTACGGGCTAACTTAGCATTCTGAAAAAGCGTTAAGTTAATATCCATTCTATTGGCTTCAGGCCAAATGGCATCGGCATCTCTTGTACCGGGGTTAGTAACCTTTAACGGAATTACATATTCATAATAGTTGTCTTGATTGTCGGTACCAATCCGCAAGAACGCTGCAACATCATTATCATTCAAAACCTGGTTACTAACCGCTTCAGCATGAATAAACATTTCCAGATGTTTATAAGACCTAAAATCACTGTAAGCTGTTTTAAATGCGGCTCTACCGTAACCATCTCTTAACGATTTTACGGTAACCGATAACGATTGCTCATTTAAACGTGTATCGCCCCGGTAATTGCTATAGTCTCGCTCGCGAAGAATACCAGGAGGCGTTACATATGGAATTGGTGAACGTTTGCCGTTCTCTTCAATATTTACCGTCGAAACTTCAATGGTAGAATTATCAGGAGTAAGTGCAGGTAAAGATGGGTCTACAATTACTTGCGAAGCCTGGTTAGCAGCGTTAAACTCTCTCCACTCCCCACGGATCAATTGCAACTTCGCAAAACGCATTATGGCAGTATCAGCAAAATTGGTCATAAACATCCTAAAGAAACGGATAGATTTAAAATCCTGGATACCGCCCACACGATCTTGATACTGGCTGATCGGGATTCTGAATTGATACCATGAAACGGCCTGCGTGTTTCCATTGGCCAGTCTCACCTGCGAGGTGACTTTATCAGTAATAAAGTTCTGTCCAACATTTAAATCACCTGGGCGCATGGAAACCTTATATTGAAAATACTCATCGCTTTGCGTCATGTTATTATCGCGGTTGATGTCTTCCCCGTCCGGTAACGAAGTGGATGCTGAGTTTTCAAGGCCTAATTCTTCCTGCGACTGCTGTGATGTTTTAGAATTTCCTTCTGTTCCGTTGTATTTTTCATAACGCTTAAGAATACCTGCATTGATCTGATCTAATGCCGGTCCCCTGAAATAGGTGTAGTTATCTGATGATGGATCGGCATCAATTGCTGCCGAAGCTGTTGCATTCAGTTGCGATTTGATCTGCGTAATTGCCGCAGCAAATTTTACTTTCTCATCAGCATCTGATAATCCGTCCAAACCTACATCCTGAGCCCTACGTGAATTTGGATCATTATCGAAAGCCTGCACTACGGGTTGTAGTTTCGGCACACGCCCCCAAACGGTTTCATCATATTTGCTCGGATCGTTTGTAGCAGGCAAACCATTTTCCAAAGATTTTCTACCATCTTTCAGAATATCCTCTGATATGTTTCCGAGGTTGAAATAAATATCACCTCCGGCCGAATTCGGTTTATAAATAAATGGATCCATTACCCAAAATTCGATAAAGCCAACATTTAAGGCTTCAAAATCATTGGTTTCGATTTTACGCTGAAAACCGCCCCAACTGTTCCTGGGCTGCAACAAACTTCCATCCGGCCTGAAATCAGTAGTACGGAAATTATATGGCCCCCTAACAGTTGGATAAAAGGCCACATCCAAAGTGGTAATGTTTAAAGCCTGCCCTGTTGCGGTTTCCTTAAATGGAAAAACCTCCTGTTCAATTACCTCTCTTACGTAGTGATTGGAAAGTTCGGTGCGGTTGCCCCTGATATTGGCAGGCGTAGTAGAAGCGGCTGAATTGTAAAAAGTTGGATCGATATTGTAAAATGCGATCCTCGCCCGGTTATAACCGTATGATAAATCGTTGGATTTATTAAATTCCGGAAAAAGCTGTGGTGTACCGGATAGTTGCCAGGCGATAGCACTTTTTAAATCGATTACCGATCTTGAAGCTTCGAAATCATCCAGATAACTTACCCCGTTTTTACTGCCTGCAAAATTCAGCGCTCGCGGATGACCAGGAATCAGTTGCGCAAATTCACCATAAAATGTTACACTTGATGGCGCTTTGGTTGAAATGAACGGCAGTTTATCGACCAGTTTTGTTAAAAATCTTGACGGTGAACTATAATTAATATCTGCTCCCCAAATGGTATTGGAAATAGGCTCTTCTCCAATGTTTACCTTCTGGGTTAAAGGTTTTTCGGTCAGGTTCATTATTGTACCGCCGAGATTTAATTTATTATTTACACGATAATCTAAACGGGTTCCGAAAAGCGACCGTTGCTGCAAACCAAAGGTTTCACTGTTTTCTGTGGTAATCCTGATGGGTTGACCGGATACCAGAAGTGCCTGATTGATGATGCTTACCCGGCCACCCTGATAATCGACTGTAAAATCTACGCCCTCTGTTAGTGGCATCGTTCCTGCAAAAACCTTTACCGAGCCTTCCGGAACGTTGATGGCATTCAAGCTGAATTCAGAAGAAATGTCAGACTGGTAATTTACCCTGATGGTATACCTGTTCTGGTTTTGGAATAGTTGCCTCGCAATGGTTTGTGTTGAATCGTATAGTGCCGTAAATGTATATTTATTAATCAACGCCTGTTCACTCGGCAAAAACTTTGCAGCCAGATCTTTACCAAAGGGCTCAATTATCGGAAAAATAATTCTTCCATTTGCCGGATCGATGGTAATATAACCTGCATTGGTATTGGTAACCAATGAGGTTTGTCCGTTGCTGCCTACACCGAACATACTGGCCTGATTGGCATTACTTGCTGTAGAATAAGATCCAAAAGCATTGTTTGCTGCCACAAAATCGAAAACTCCATCAGGTTTCCGTTCGTTCTGCTGATTCAGACGATCAAATTCAGTTAGGTTAATCCACTGCTTGTTAGCCGTATTCTGACCTTCGGTCATGACCGGATTATCCACCCCTGTTTCATTATCAATACGGTAAATATCAAGTTTAAAATTTTGACTGCTAATCTGGTACCCACCAATGGAGTAAATATTTTTCATCATCAGATCCCAGGTTGGCAGCTGTATCTTGGTCGTTTCGTTCTTTAACAACTTAGCATAAAGCATTTTTGGATTAGCCGCATCAAAAGGAACATCGGTAGAAAACTCACCTACCTGATATTCTACACCATTATAGGTATAGCGGTAGGCAACAGCTAAAACCTCATCGGCATTTAGCGGGTTGTTTAATGATAAATACCCCAACTGTGGCTGAAAGGTAAATTCGCGCTCTGTTAACTTTCTGGCATAAACCAGTTTGGCAAAGTTATCGGTATTGCTACTGTTAGCTGGGGTTGTTTGGAAGAAAGAAAGGACTGCATTAGAATTTGTCTGCCTGATTGCTCCGCCCTGATAAGCGTTTAACTGCGAGATCAGGTTGTTTGATTGTTGTGCAAAACCAGTAGCGGTAGTTCCTGCCGGTAAGCCTGAGGTTCCACCTGTAATCAATACATTGTTAAAAGGAACATTTTCACCAAGGTCCATTAAGCCCAATACATCCCTGGAGTCGGTTGTACTCCCTGCCTTATTGGTAATCCAAACTTCAATTTTAGTAATCTGAATAGGTGAAGTGATAATGGGTGCGTTGGCCAGGTTCCTGTTATAATTATTTCTGAAATATTGCGATAGGAAATAGTGTTTATTGGCTTCGTAGCTATCAATGCTTAATGTTGTGGTATTTTGCTGTGCGCCATTGGTAATTTTAATCTCTCTCGATTGCGATTTTTGTTGAGTATAAACACTGGTTACGTTTAAACGTCCAAATTTAAGTTGCGTTTTTATACCAAAAAGCGCCTGTGTTCCGGTAATCAATGAGGTATTTAAAGGCAAACTTACGTTACCCGCTTCTATTTTCTGAATAATATCATCTACGCCTCCTGTATAATCCAGTTTGATCTGATTTTCAAAATCAAACTGTGCTTCGGTATTGTAATTACTTTTAATTTTCAGCTTGGTACCGATATTTCCAACAAGGTCCATCTGGATCCTCTGGTTAAAATCGAAATTGGTCTGTACCCTTTGCCTTTCGTTAAAAAGTGGGTTTTCGTTTTTATTTATCCTGCCTAAAAAAGTAAGTTCGGCCTCGCCACGAGGCTGAATATCAATTGTTGTACCTCCGAATAGTTTTTCAAAAGCTTTACTGTTTACCTGGATTTTCGGAATAATGCCCGTAGTTCTGTAATCGCTTACTTCAGCATTGGAAATACTACGCCAGTTCCCCCTTTTGATTTCACTGTTTATCAGGCGCTGGTACTCATCAATGGTTAAATACTGGGTATTAAGGACAAATTTTTCTCCTATCAGTTCCTTAACCACATAACGTTTATTCTTCGCGTCGTATTCTACAACTCGTTTTAAATTACTTGGAGATGGATAAAATGGATGAACTGCCGAACCAATCCCTAATTGTTCTTTTTCACGCAGGCTGAAGTTATTTTTAGGCTTAACCGTATCCGTTTTGCCTGCAACAACCTGAGAATAAGTAGTTTGAGAAGCAGTTAAAAAGAGAGAAATGAGAAAAAGAAATGTAGATATTCTCTTCAAAGGCGTTAATCTATAAAGTTTTCAAAGCTTGTTTAATTAGTTGCTCTACCGAAAGGCTTCCTTCTGTCACTTTTAATATTTGGTCTATAGTTTTTTCGGCAGTTTGTTTGGCGAATCCGAGCATTACCAATGCTGATAACGCTTCATCTTTAACAGTATTGTGTTGAGGCATAGAAATTAATGAATCTGCCCCTTCTTTTTTTAATTTATCCTGTAGTTCTAAAACCAGGCGTTGTGCGGTTTTTGCACCCAAGCCTTTTATCCGCTGTATCAGTGGCAGGTCTGCTTTAACAATTGCAGTTTGAATCTCTATTGGTGTGATGGAGGACAAAATCATCCTCCCGGTGTTTGGACCAATGCCCGATACCGAAATTAAATGTAAAAATAAACGGCGTTCGCCCTCATCAGCGAAGCCGTATAATGTATGTGCATCTTCTTTTACATGCAGCCAGGTATATAATTTGCACCTTTCTGCATCGCCCAAAGCGCTGTATGTGTTTAATGAGATATTGATATGATAGCCTATACCTCCGGCCTCAACCACAACATAAGCCGGGTTCTTGAATGTCAATCTACCATCAATATAGGCGTACATGTAATATTACTTTTTAGTTGTTTTCCCAAATATACCTTTTCGTTTCGATGTTGCAATTTCTTCTTTTCCCTGCACATCTACAACAGCTATGGTAACCATATTAACAATTTCGCGTACAGAACTACCTAATTGAACAATATGAACAGGTTTATTCAGTCCTAACAGGATTGGACCCACTGCTTCGGCACCGCCAAGCTCTTGTAACAATTTGTATGCAATGTTTCCGGATTCCAGATTTGGGAACACTAAAGTATTGGCCGGGGCATCTGCCAAAGTGCTAAATGGAAAATTATCCTGCAGCAATTCATTGTTGATGGCAAAATTCCCCTGCATTTCTCCATCCACTACAATTTCGGGATAGTTTTTATGAAGAAGCTTTACGGTTTCCCTAACTTTATTGGGAGTTATCCCATCGTTAGAACCAAAATTTGAATACGATAATAAAGCAATGCGCGGTTTAATGTTAAACTGTTTAACCGATTTATCGATCAGCAAAGTAATATCTACCAATTCCTCTGCCGTTGGATCTACGTTTACAGTGGTATCGCCAAAAAACACAGGACCTTTTTTGGTCATCATCATGTACATACCGGCAACGCGTTTAACACCTGGTTCCACACCGATTACCTGAAGGGCCGGTTTAATGGTAGCGCCGTAATTTTTAGTTAAACCCGAAATCATCGCATCAGCCTCTCCAAATTCAACCATCGAAGCACCATAGTAGTTACGGTCTCTTAATAGCTTTGTCGCGTCGCGCATAGAAGAAACCCCCTTTCGCTGGCGTTTTTTGAAAAGTGCTTCTGCATATTGTTTGGTTTTTTCAGGATTCTGCATCTGATCGATGATCTCTACGCCCCCGAGTTCCAAAGCATGCTCATCGATAATCGCCTGTATTTTTTCGCGGTTACCCAATAGGATCGGAATGGCAATATTTTCATCTTTGACGATCTGGGCAGCTTTTAAAATTTTATAATTATCAGCCTCTGCAAACACCACCCGTTTAGGATCCATTTTCGCTTTGGTTGTAACCGCTCTCATAATGGCATCATCCAAACCCAAACGTTTCCTGAGTTCTTCATTATAGGCATCCCAATCGGTAATAATTTTTCTGGCTACGCCGCTTTCAATTGCAGCTTTTGCCACAGCCGTTGATACTTCGGTAATCAACCTAAAATCAACAGGTTTTGGAATAATATAATCGCGTCCGAATTTTAAGTTTCGTGCATTGTAGGCCAGGTTAACCGCCTCAGGAACTGATTTTTTAGCCAATTCGGCAATTGCCTTAACTGCAGCAATTTTCATGGCTTCATTAATGCTGGTTGCGCGAACATCGAGCGCTCCGCGGAAAATATAAGGGAAACCCAGCACGTTATTTACCTGGTTCGGATAATCAGAACGGCCTGTAGCCATGATCAGATCTTTACGGGTTTTGATGGCCAGATCGTAGGCGATCTCAGGATTTGGATTCGCCATTGCGAAAACAATCGGGTTTTTGGCCATCCCCATCAACATGTCCGGGGAAATAACGTTTGCTGCCGAAAGTCCGATAAAAACATCTGCCCCTTTCATGGCTTCTCCAATATTGGCAATATCCTTCCTTGTGGTAGCGAAGCCCATTCGGATATCATCCAGGTCCGTACGGTGGATATCAATCAATCCATTGATATCGAACATCACCAGGTTCTCTTTTTTAACTCCTAAGCTCAGGTACATTTTAGAGCAGGAAACTGCGGCAGCACCTGCGCCACTTACCACAACCTTAATTTTATCTATTTTCTTTTTCTGGATTTCGCAGGCATTCAATAATGCTGCCCCAGAAATAATGGCCGTTCCATGCTGATCATCATGCATTACAGGGATATTCATCTCCTGCTTTAAACGTCGCTCAATCTCGAAACATTCAGGCGCCTTGATATCTTCCAGATTGATCCCTCCAAAGGTTGGCTCCAAAGCTTTAACGATTTTTACAAAATCATCTACATTTTCAGTATCCAGCTCCAAATCAAACACATCGATGTCGGAGAATATTTTAAATAAAAGACCTTTGCCTTCCATTACGGGCTTGCCCGCTTCGGGACCGATATTGCCCAGCCCTAAAACAGCTGTTCCGTTACTGATTACTGCAACTAAATTACCTTTAGCGGTATATTTGTAAACATCCTCTGTATTGTTTGCTATCTTTAAACAAGGTTCTGCAACTCCTGGAGAGTATGCCAGGGTTAAATCCCTTTGTGATGTTGTTGGCTTAGTAGGTACTACTTGTATCTTTCCCGGACGGCCTTGCGAGTGGTAATCCAACGCATCTTGCTTTCTATTCGTATTACTCATTAAGTAACTTATTAGTGACGGCGCAAAGGTACAATTCTTTTTATGAGGCTTAAAATAAAAAGCCGTTCAAAAAAAGTGAATGGGCAGTTAAGAGATTGAAGTTTAGTTTCTGAATTAAATGGGAAAAGCAAGCGGCCTGACTTCCTTTACCGATGGACTCCGTTATGGCAGCAATATTGCCCCAAAGAAATTTCACCGCTATTCCTTTAAATATAAATATTAGATTCCAGATAGGCTGTGAATTATCCTTTGCTGATTTTCAGGATCATCCCAGCTTGTAAACCGGCTTTTGACAAATTATTATCTCTTCTGATACTTTGTACGGTTGCCCCGTCAAATCGCTCTGCAATCTCCGATAAGGTATCGCCCATTTTCACTTTATAACTGAAAAACGATGATGGCGCTTTTAATGGTTTGTGGTTTTTGGCATAAATCTTCAACATTTGGCCAGGCACGAGTGTTTTGCTTTTTAAACCATTCCAAACCCTTAAATCTTGTACTTCTACACCAAATTTATCAGCAATTGTGGTTAAACTTTGTCCTGAGGTTACTTTATGAAAAACTACAGCTGATGCAGTTACGCTTTTATTCTTTTGCTTTCTTAAATCCCGGACATCATCGGTACTGGCAGCCACCACTTTCATGTCAACCTCTACTTCCTGGTTGTTCAGCACATCATAAATACCTGCATAATCGATATCCCTCAACTTTGGCATTACAATACGCTTTGGTTCATCATCGGTGCCGTTAACAATCTTCTTCTTATACGATGGATTTAAAGCCATCATAGCCGATTCTTCAATATTAAGCACCCTGGCCAAGGTAGCCAGAGATACAAACCGCGTAGTTTGTACGGTATCGGTTTTGAGGAACATATTCGAGGCCTGTGCCGTAATCTGGTGTTTGTGAGAATAGTTCATTACATAAACCGCAGCAATAAAGGCTGGCACATAATTTCTGGTTTCTTTGGGCAAAAACTGTCTGATTACCCAAAAATCCCTTGATCCTGCTTTATCAATGGCCCGGTTCACATTTCCCTTTCCACAGTTATAGGCAGCAATGGCCAGCAGCCAATCGCCAAGTTCTTCAAAAGCATCTCTAAAATAAGCTGCCGCAGCATAACTGGCCTGTATTGGATCTTTCCGTTCATCAACAAAATTATCCATCTTTAAGCCGTAAGCCTTGCCTGTGCCGAACATAAACTGCCAGATACCTGTAGCGCCCACTCTCGAAATCGCGTGCGGATTCATCTGCGATTCTACTATGGTAAGGTATTTTATTTCCTGCGGAATATTGTAATCCTTTAATGCTTTATCAAAAATGGGAAAGTAGTAACTCGATAAACCCATCATTTTACCAAACATGTCTTTACGTTTGGCATAAATATCAATATATTGCTGAACGTATTCGTTATAGGGAAGGGGTACTGTTTTGGCAATAGAATCGAGCCGGAGCTTATAAATAAAGTTCTGCCCCATAGTCAATGGGTTTTCGGAAACAGCCGGTACGGCTACGGTATCAGTATTGATAAAGATATTGTTACGAATCTTTGGCAGGCTATCCAGCTTGAGCGTTTGCTGCGCAGAAGAGGAAGAAATAATTCCTAAACAAGCACAAATTGAAGCAAAAAGTAATTTTTTAATCATGGGCTATTGGTTCAAATTTTCATTAACCATGGCTTGCATTCCTACAAAACCTTTATGCAGATTCTTTCTTCTTTCCAATAAAAAAGATTGAGAGAAAACTGCGCACTTTCCAGACTATACCTGGAAAGCAGTTAATAAAATGTCATTGCCATACTTGATTATAATGCTGTTTGCATTAAAAATTGTGCGTAATTTCAATGACAATAAAACTATGATAAAAATGCCTGAGAAAAAGCCAGAAGCTTATCTTCCTCAAAATGTTTGGCTGTAAATTGTATACTTAACGGTAAACCTGCCTCATTATTGCCTATTGGCAAAGCAATCCCCGGATTTCCGCTTAAAGATGGTAGCACTGTAAAAATATCGGCCATGTACATCACCAGTGCATCCTGCAGGTGATCACCTATTTTAAAAGCTGCTGTTGGAGCCACAGGAGATAGAATCAGGTCATAATCCTGAAATAAAACATCCATTTTTTCTCTGATCAGCCGACGTACCTGCTGTGCTTTTTGATAATAAGCATCGTAATACCCTGCACTTAAAACAAAAGTACCTAAAAGGATACGACGTTTAACTTCTTCGCCAAAGCCTTCGGCCCGGGATAATTTATAAAGTTCATTTAGGGATTTTGCTTCCATGTTACGGTATCCGTAGTGAACGCCGTCGTAACGCGAAAGATTTGATGAAGCTTCGGCAGTTGTTAAAATATAATATGCCGGCACCAGATAATCCAGCAGATCAAAAGAAACATACGTTACCGTATGTCCATCAGCTTTGAGCTGCTCAATTGATTTTAAAATAGCAGATTTGATTTCAGGATCAAGCGCTTCGCTTTCTATCGTTTCCTTTAATACCGCTATCTTATGTTTTTTCTGTTCATTTAACAAAACAGGATAATCAGGCACGGTAAGAGGAGAAACTGTTGAATCGTAATCATCTGCACCTGCTAAAACCTGTAAAAGCAGGGCTGCATCTTCTACTGAAGAGGTAATGGGGCCAACCTGATCAAAGGAAGAAGCGTAAGCAATCACCCCATATCTCGAAATACGGCCATATGTAGGTTTAAGACCAATCTGTCCGCAAAATGCAGCCGGCTGTCTTACAGAGCCACCCGTATCAGTACCCAGTGCAGCTAAACACATATCAGCCTGAACGGCTACCGCCGAGCCACCTGAAGATCCACCCGGAACAAGCTCCGGGTTTGCTGCATTTTTAGTCGGCCCAAAGTAGGATGTTTCATTAGAACCGCCCATCGCAAATTCATCGCAGTTTAACCGGCCTATAATAACGGCATCTTCCTGTAATAAACGTTGCACAACGGTAGAAGAATATGGAGATACAAAGCCTTCAAGCATTTTTGATGATGCCGTAACGATATGGCCTTCATAACAGATATTATCTTTAATACCAATTACCATCCCTGCAAGTTTACCTGCAGTTCCATTTTCTATCCTTTGCTGTACCGCTTTCGCCTGAACTTCGGCCGATAAAAAAAACACCTCATTAAATGCATTGAGGTGTTCATTATTTTTAATTTGCTTAAAATAATAAGCCAATAAATCGGGTAAAGTTAATTGCTTTTGCGAAATGAGTGTCTGAATCTCCTTCAGAGAGCTGTATTTCTTCAAAACTTAAAATTATTGCAATTAAACAGTTTTATCACGGTTAGATGGATCTACCTGATCTCCATCAACACCATCTTTACCATCTTTAAATTCTTTAACACCTTTACCTAAACCCCTCATCAGTTCAGGAATTTTTTTACCACCAAATAATAACAATACCACTACCGCAATAATGATAATTTCTGGTGTTCCAAGCATTGCTGCTATTGTTGTATTTAACATAACTTTTTGTTTAAACTTTTTCTTTGTCTGTTGTTATTTTCTCCTCAACTGGCTTAGTGGCTTCAGTATGCGCTGTGCCAGGGGTTACCGTCTCATCAACAGGCGATTCTTCTGTAGGATGATGGCGCTGGTTGTGATTTTGTGCTGTTTCTTCTGCTTCCTCTTTATCCAGATCCATTGCATTGATATTTCTATGGATCTCACGCTTTACACCGTCAGAGGCATCTTTAAACTCCCTGATCCCTTTCCCAAGCCCTCTTGCCAGTTCAGGTAATTTTTTACCCCCGAACAACAACAGAACTACTACCAAAATGAGCACGATCTCCGATCCACCCATGTTTAAAAACTCTAATAACGTGCCTTGATACATCACTAATATAATTTATACAAATATAGACATTTTAAAAACTATTCTTTTATTTACTGATCCAGGCTTCCGGATTCAATTTTGTCTGGCCACGCATAATTTCAAAATGGAGTTCTGCAATATCTCCTGTATTGGCCAAAATCCCAATAGTTTGATGGGTACTTACCTTATCCCCTTTGCTTACACTTGTCGATTTAAGGTTCTGGTAAATGGTAAAATAGTTACCATGCATTAATATCACCACATATTTACCGTAAATAAGGCTGACACCTAAAACTTCGCCATCAAATACCGCTTTTACTGCTGCACCTTCTGAAGCAGTAATATTTACACCTTCATTATTCATGCTTGCCTGGTCTACCTTGTGTATACCGAAGTGTTCGGTAATTGTGCCGGACACCGGGTATGGTAAACGGCCTCTGTTATTTTCAAACCCAGCAGCAAGTTTTGCCGATCCGGCACTATTGGTTAGCAGCTCATTGGTATTCTTTTCTTTAACTGCCGCCGGCGCTGCTGGAACAGGTTTGTTTTCTGCCTTTGCTTTAGCCGCCGCAGCCTTAGCCTCTGCCGCGGCTTTCGCTGCTGCTATGCGTGCCTCTTCAGCTGCTTTTCTTCTTGCTTCTTCAATTGCGCGTTGAATGGCTAAACGAATCGCTTTATCAATCTGTGCCTGTTGTTTGATACGGGTATTAATATCCTGTTTAAACTGCCTCTCCTGCTTACTCAGCTTATTGAGCACCACAGATTGCTCACTTTTATCTTTTCCCAAACGCTCACGCTCCCTCTCTTGCTCTTTCAGCAGATCGCTTTTTTCCCTAAGCGTTTTATCCAGCACCTTAATCTTTCCGTTCAGTTCTAGCTGTGTGTTCTCTATATAGCCAGCCTGTTTTTTACGGTACTGACTGAATTGCTGCAAATATTTGATCCGTTTATAAGCCTGGTTAAAATCCTTTGATGCAAAAATGAACATCATCTTATCATACGAATTTCTATTTCGCTGCGCAAAGCGAATCATACCTGCATACTCTTTTTTAAGATCGCCTAACTGACCTTGTAACGTATGTACGGTATTTGTGTTCTGAGAGATTTGATTATCCAGATTTTTTATTTCAGAGTTAATGGTACCAATTTTATCCTGGCGCAACCTAATCTGGGCATTTATGGCATTAATCTGTTGTATAGTAAGCTTTTTACCACTGGCCGTTTTATTCAAATTCTTTTGAAGCTGTTCTATTTCACGTTGTATAGCTTCTTTTTTCCTTCTGAGCTGGCTTTCCGTTTGTGCAACTGCAGAGATCGTTAACACGCTTAAAAAAAAGATAAATAGGAGTTTCTGTAGCTTCATTAAGCCAAAAGTATAAAATTTTTACAGTAAAAAACACTAAAGTTGAGATACTAACGTCATAATTACTTATTACAGAACCCTCTTCATATATTCTTCATCCAATATAAAGATTGCCAAATTGCCTGATGCAAGCAGCAGGTTTTTTGGCAACTATTAAAATTAACTGTAATTACTATTATTTTACAACCGTAAACCTCTTTGGTACATTAAACGGAAAATCGACCGGAACATTGCCGTCAATTTTTACATATTGAAGATCGATATTTATTGTTTTCGCTTTAGATAGCGTTTTGATCTTCAGCGCACCAGGAAATAAAAATTCGTTTAATTTTTGATAATCTGAATACGTAACTTTCAATGCCTGCCCATTTTTAGCATCATTTAAATTGGTTTCAGATACTTTGAAAAGTGTATTAAAGAGCAACCTGTAATCTAGCTCCGATTTACTTCCGGAAACAACCCAAACCCCGTTCTCCTGTTTAACATCCGATTCCGGAACTAAAAACTCGCCCACGGCATTACCCGTTAAGATGGCCTGCAGGGTGTTAAAATTAACCTGTTTGTTGGTAAAATTGTAAACATAACTGAACGGTTTTTTGAGGTACTCGTTTTTCATCCGGTTCATAATCTTGATGCTATCAGGCGTAATTAACGCTCTTGCCACCTCTGCCATTCCACCCAATGCCGTAATGCTTACCCAAATGGTCTCCTTATCTTTCATTTTGAAATTCATGGTTACATCATTCGCATTACCGGCAATATCCAAAGTTGCTTTTGCTTTAAGTGAAAGCGTATTAAATTTAAGCTGTTTGCTATTCAACAGGGTTAAGGCTTCTGCTTTGGTATTATCTGTTTTGGTTTCCGTTTTGGTAGGAGGGGCCACTACAATTTCTTTTTTAGGTTTACATGCTGAAACAAAGATTACCGCTCCTAACAGGAATACACTATTTAAAATATTTTTTTTCATTGATCTTCTTAATTAATACTTCTGATCCGTTTCCGGCCTCTTTTGCTTTTTGCCATTGGATTAATGCAGCATCTTTTTCACCTTTCATAAAAAGTATATCTCCATATCGCTCCAGGTAAACACCGTTTTTACTGCTATTGTTTTGTAAAGCCTTTTCAATCCATATCTTCGCCAGATCGTATTTTTGCTGTTTAAACAGAATGAAGGCATAAGTATCTGCAACGGAAGAATTATTCGGCATGGCATGTGCAGCTGTTTCAGCATATTTAGCCGCCTTCGTTAAGTCATCATTTCTCAATGCCAAGTAATAGGCATAATTATTCATGATCAGATAATTATCTGGCTCTGTTGCAATCGCTTTCTCGAAAGCCGTTTTAGCCTGTGCAAAATTATTCTGGTTGAGGTAAACATCGCCCTGAAGTGCATAAATCTGCGCCTGGAGGCTTTTGTTCTCTACATCCAATTGTGACGAGGTTTTTAAATTGCTTTGGGCAGCTTCATATTTACCGGTTTTAAAAGCTGCATAAGCCATATAATAATATAAACTGGCCTGGTTAGGATAAATGCTTAAAGCCTCTTCGCCAACTTTTAGGGCTTCATCGTAATGTCCAAGCAACGTTTGGATATTAATCACCTGTTCCCATACGATGTAAATCTGCTCATTAAGTCGCAACGCAGCCTGATATTGTAACAATGCTTCTTTCAAGTTATTCTGCTGATAGAGTACATCGCCGTAAAGGGCCAATGCTTTGGCTTCTGTAGGGTTTTTCTCTGCAACCAGCTTACTCAGTTCAGCTGCATTTTTAGCCACAATAGGCTGGTTTAGTTTAGGAAAAAGTGCGGCAATGATCTTTACCTTTTCTGCAAGCGGCATTTCATTGCTTTGAAAAGCCAGTTTTAAGGATAAAAAGGCTGCTTCATCATTTTTTTGCTTACGGTAGATATCGGCCAAAGCCAGGTTTACTTCAAAATTATTCGGTTCAAGTTGCTGTGCTTTGGTTAATACCTTTAAGGCTTCCGGGTCGTTCCCTTTTTGTAAAAGCAAACCTGCAGCGTATAAATAATTCTTTACATCCGCCTGGTTACCTTCCAACAACTTCACAATATCACTTTCTGTAGCATTGCCGTTAGATTGCAGGCGCTTTCTGGCATTTGCAAGATCTCTTGAATTACCAAATTTACCCTCAATTTCTTCATAGGTCTTTTTGGCGGCATCCAGCTGATTGGCCAAAAACTGTGCATTGGCCTTATCAAAATAATAGGCGTCGTTTTCAGGATCGAGACGGATGAGTTGGTTAAATACCCCGATCAGTTCGGGCATATTATTGCTGCGTTTATACACCTCTCCCAACAAACGCCAGTACCATAAATTTCCGTCATTTATTTTAATGGCCTGTTTAATATGCTGTTCAGCTTCCAAAAGCTTATCTAAACGCAGGTCTGCGTTGGCCAGTTCGAAATAAGCAGCATGGTTATTAGGATCTAACCCGACGATTTTATTGAAATTGGAAGCGGCCTGAACATAATTTTCAGACATTTTCTCCCGAAGACCGGCAAAGAACAATTGCTTTACCATATTGCTATCGCGATTGGTAGCAGGCGTAACTGTCCCCTGCCCAAAAGCCTGGAAGCCGGCCAAAGTAGCCCCAATAAGAAAATGCACCTTATACTTCATATCATCCAAAAATTAACTCCAAACTCCCAACTGAGAACTCCAAACTATTTTCCCGTATGCCCGTAACCACCTTCGCCGCGAGCCGTTTCGCCCAGTGCTGTAACCGGCTGCCAGCTCACCGTTTCGTGTTTGGCCACTACCATTTGTGCAATCCTGTCGCCATTAACGATCTTAAAATCAGTATCTGATAAATTTACCAATAAAACTTTTATTTCGCCACGATAATCGGCATCTATAGTACCGGGTGAATTTACGATACTGATGCCATGTTTGTAAGCCAGGCCACTTCTTGGTCTGATTTGTGCTTCGTAACCAACCGGCAGCTCAATAAACAGGCCCGTTGGTACCAGCAACCGTTGTAAAGGTTTTAAAATAATGTCTTCGGTTATTGCCGCTCTTAAATCCATTCCTGCCGCATGCGCAGTTTCATATTGTGGAAGCGGATGCCCGGATGTATTGATGATTTTTATTTCCATTTTTTTTTTAGATGTGAGATTGAAGATGCCGGATCTAAGATGGCCATCGGCCAATTATTTCTTTAACATTTTCATTAATTCATTTTTCTCAAAATAAGCAACAACTGCTACAAAAGCAATCAGCATTGCATTGCCAATGTAAATGTTGCTTTTAAATACAAAAAATGAACAGAATACAATGATCGTTGAAATAATTAAATAAGATAAAATCTTTTTAAGGTTGTAAGGAATAGGATAATACTTCTGTCCGAGAACATATGATAAAACCATCATTACAAAATAAGCCAGCATACTTACCCATGCAGACCCCATATAACTAAACCGTGGAATGAGAACAATATTAAGTACGATTGTAATGATTGCTCCGGCGACAGAAATATATAGCCCGAAACGGGTTTGATCGGATAGTCGGTACCAGATAGAAAGGTTCATATAAATACCCAGGCAAACGTATCCCAATAACAAATACGGTACCGCCGGTAAACCTACCCAATATTCTTGTTTACGGATGAAAAATTTAAGTAGTTCAATGTTGGCAATTATGGCAACAAAAAGAATAGATAGGGCAATTACAAAATACTTCAAAATCGTAGCATAGGTATTCCTTGCGTTTTTCTCTTTTGCATGGCTAAAGAAAAATGGTTCGGCACCCAGTCTGAAAGCTGTGATAAAAATACTTAAGAATATTGCTATTTTACATACTGCACCATAAATACCAACCTCTCCATCGGCTATTTCAGGTGGCAATAGCTTTTTAAGCACTATCTTATCTAAATTCTCGTTTACAATAAATGACAGATTTGCTACTAAAATTGGCCAGCTGTAAGAAAACATATTTCTAAAAAGCTTACTATCGAAACGTAATTGCAATTTCATAAATTCCGGCAGCAAATAAATCAGGGTAGCAACAGAGGCGATAAGGTTAGCTACGAAAACATAACCGATCCATTGGTTCCTGTACCATGAAGTAAACCATTCTACACCTACCCAGTTGTGTTTTATGATGGCAGGAATGAGGTAAATAAATACGAGGTTAAAACCAACAAAGCAGCCAATATTTAAAAATTTGGCAACACTGTATTTAAATGGCCGACCATCTGCGCGCAATTTCGCAAAGGGGATTACGCAAATAGCATCAATAAAAAGTATCCATAAAAAGAAACTCACATACTGTTTATAATCTGCAATTTCAGATGCTTTTGTTGCCAAGTAACCTGCAATCGAAGAGGAAAAAATTAAGCCCGTAACTAAGAAAAGTGTCGAAATAAAAGCAATGCAAAGAAATGAATTGTTATATACCTGTTGCTTTTTGTCTTCAAACTTATTTAAATACCTAAAGTAGGTACTTTCCATACCAAAGGCCAAAACTGCATTGATCAACGATGCATTGGCGTACATATTAGTGAAAATGCCATAAACACCTTTTTGATAAACACCGGTATAGATAGGTGTGAGAATGAAATTGAACAGCCTGGAAAAAACGGTACTGATACCGTAAACCATGGTTTGTCCAAGAAATTTTTTATATACAGACATTTAGTATCGCGATAGAAGCATCAGGTATCAAGATTATACACAGATAGCGATCTTGCTACTTGATACAAAATACTTGTTACTTTTTAAAGACTTCAAAATTACGATAGTTTTTTACTTCGCCATTGCTTACCTCTACATTTTCAACACGCGATCGGTCAGGACCTTCATGGCACCAGTTCACAAATTCTTCCAGAAAAATATCTTCGCCTTCCGCTTCGATATAAACCGATCCGTCTTTTTCGTTCCTTACAAAACCATTTACCATCATCTGGTTGGCAATCATTTTAGTGGTTTCTCTAAAACCAACGCCCTGCACTTTACCTGTTACTTTTATATTGAGGTGTTTCATTTAATGTTGTAAAGTTGAAATATCGCTGTAAAGGTAAATGAATTATCACAATTCTTCAGCACCTGTTACCGAAGGTATATAACTGATTAACGATAATCTTCAGTCTGAATTATGATAGGAGTATTAAACAATTAAAACCACAGCAAAAAATGGTTATGATCCATTAAACAAAACTATAATTAGACTGGTTATCATTAGCACTAATTTTTCGGGAATAGCTTAACATTTAGGTAATTTGAATTTTAAAAACGGAGACAATAATGAGTGTACATATAGGACTGATGATCTGGAAGGAAATGAAAACCAAAGAGATTCCCATTTCCATATTTGCAAAAAAGTTGGGCATTAGCAAAATCAAGGCGCAGGAAATTATTAACAGTCCTACCTTAGATGTTTCTCTACTTGCCAATGTGAGTGAGGTACTCGGCTACAATTTTTTTAGCTACTACGAAAAAGGCAAGGTATTTTCCGAGTTCAGTAAAAAGGAAACACAGGCATCAGCAGAAGAAATCAAAAGATTAAAAAGCCTGCTCAGTGAGAAGAACAAAACGATTGAACTTAAAGATAAAATCATCCAAAATCTTTCGCACACTGTTTCTCTGCTTGAAAAAGTCCAGTACCGTTAATTTGGCAGGTCATAAATTATTTTGGTTTTACCCTGATTTTTGAGATAAACTGCAGCATGGCTGATACACTTCAGCTTAACTATCCAATTCGTTGCGCAGCTGCGCAAGCTGCGCTAATTTATTTTTAAATTCATGCCATATTTCTTCAAGTATAACCCTGGCAGGTTTGATACTTTTCAGCATTGCCGAAACCTGCCCGATCTCCAGTTCTCCATTTTCTATATCACCTTCAAACATTCCCAGTTTTGCCCTGGCATGCCCCAAAAGCTCAGCCAGTTCTTTCGGGCTTGCACCTGTAGCTTCAGCATGGGCAACAGCATCGGCAAATTCGTTTTTCAATAACCTTACCGGAACCAGTTTTTTCATGGCCAATTTTGTGTCTCCTTCAGTAGCGGCAATAATTTTATGTTTGAATGCTTCATGAGCAGATGATTCTTCGGCTAACGCAAAAGCAGAACCGATTTGAACCGCATCGGCACCTAAGGCAAATGCAGCCAGCATGGCTTTTCCACTCCCAATACCTCCAGCCGCGATAACCGGAATTTCAACCTTTTCTTTAATCATCGGGATTAAACACATGGTAGTGGTTTCTTCTCTCCCGTTATGCCCTCCGGCTTCAAAACCTTCGGTAACAATGGCATCAACACCAGCTTCCTGTGCTTTTATCGCAAATTTTGTATTTGCAATAACATGAACAACTGTAACACCCCTTTCTTTTAAAAAACTGGTCCATGTTGCTGGATTACCAGCAGAAGAAAATACAATTTTCACCTGCTCTTCAATTACAACATCTATAATTTCCTGAATATTAGGGTAAAGCAATGGTATATTAACGCCAAAAGGCTGATGAGTGGCCAATTTGCATTTTTGAATATGTGATCTTAAAACATCAGGGTACATCGAACCTGCACCAATAATGCCTAATCCTCCAGCATTTGAAACCGCCGAAGCCAGTTTCCAGCCACTGCACCAGACCATTCCAGCCTGGATAATCGGGTATTTGATATTAAAAAGTTTACAGATGGGGTTCATAAGGAAATTTACTTTATAAATGATAGGAGAATTAGTGAGTATCAATTGATTCTGAAAGGATTCTATATAATTCTAAATTAAGAAAATAGTGGCCTTTGCCTAAACTTCTTTTTTCAAGAATTCTCATCCGTTGGCTAATTTAAAATTAACCTTAAAAATTTAGTTTTTTAAGGTTAAAAGATAAAATCGAATTAAAAAGATTGAAACTGACACTTTGTACATTAAAAATGCTTATTTTTAATGCACAAAGATGATACAACCTTAAAACTTAGGACGAAATAAGTTTATGCTTTAAAAAAAACGTTTTTAAAGTTATTAGAAAAATGAATAATTCTTTAAATCAACCGCCTCACCAGGTCATTTTCAATCTTAAAATCAGCCGATAATTGGATTAAATTCAATCCTGGCTTTTTATCAGCTTCAATGGTTCCCATTTGCTGATCAAGCCCCAAAAATTCTGCTCCATTTATGGTAGCCCAGCTTAGCAGTTTTTCAAAAGAAACCTGTTTATATTTCTGCAAGGTGAGCATCTCTGATAGGATATTAAGCTGATGGTTACTGGCTAAACTATCTGTTCCCAAGGTGATTTTTACGTTTTCATCTATTAAAAGATCAACATTAGGTAAAGCATTTTCGATATATAAGTTAGCTTGCGGACAAAGGCACCAGTATAAATTGGGATTGCTTTGCTTAGCAAAATCAATATCTGCTTTATTCGTAACCGTGTTGTGTACCAATAATGTTTTTTCCTTTTTTATATAAGGCAGCCAGGATTTTAATGAAGTTTTATTTGTTGGAACAAAAAAAGAGAGATCCATTCCTAAAAACTCATAAAGCTTTAAAAAACCGCCTGTTTTACTTTCAAAAAAAGTATTTTCATCAACGGTTTCCTGGTTATGCACGCTGATAAATACACTTGATTTTTGTGCTTCTTGCCTGATCAATTCAAATAGCTCAGGTGAAACGGTATAAGGTGCATGCGGAACTATGGCTGCTGGCAGGGGTTCAAAATCGCGCTTAATTTCCCTCAAATGATCCATTATAGCACTCGCACGTTCCGGGTTAAAACCTAAGGCTTCTATAAAAGTATAATAATAAATCTTACTGCCTTCTTTTACCTTTTTAGAAGAAATCTGGTTGGAAATATCGCCAACAGCAACAATTCCATTATCGAACATCTGTCGATCGGCTTTTTGCATAGCTAAATCGATCTGACCGGCATCGGCCTGTCTGCTTTTAATAATATGCTGTACAAATTCTACCAAACCTGTTTGCCGGGGAATTTGACCCCACAGGTGTGATAACTCTAAATGACAATGGGTATTAATAAAGCCCGGAACGATGGCGCCCTTATACTTAATGATCTCCAAATCAAGGTTCACCCAATCTTCTTCGGCTAAAACCTCTTTTATTTCGCCATCAGGATTTACGGCTACTACTCCGTTTTTAATTGGCGGGGAAGAAACAGGGAAGACCCAATCAGCTGAAAAGTATTTTAACATACCGCAAATTAATGGAATAATCGGAGCAAATAAAATATTTCCCTGGTCTGCGTTATTTTGGTAATGACTGAGTTTGGAAATTGCCGCCCTAAGGATGAGAATAAGAAAAAAGAGCCTCCTATCGGAATCGAACCAATGACCTACTGATTACAAGTCAGTTGCTCTACCAGCTGAGCTAAGGAGGCTTAATCGGGCTGCAATGATAGAAAAAAATCTTCATTTTTAAAAATTGAAAATTATTTTTTCTACTATAGGTAGTGAATAGCTTCTGGTCATCCAGAATATTTATTTATAAATACCATTTGGTCAGTAGTCCATGTTTAAACCGGCATGCCATCAGCAACCAGCAAACAAAAACTTGTAGTGCTTCACCTCAAAGTGTAGACAAACTCCACAGCCTTAAAAGTTTGGCACAAAAATAATTATCTAAAAACCAACCACTTAACTAAACTAATCCATTTGGCATCATTATGAAACATAAGCAAGTATTGTTACACAAATTAAATTTAAAAATATATACTATGAAAAAGTTCGTTTTAGCAGCTACAGTATTAGCATTAGCAGGATTCTCAACAGTAAAAGCAAGTGAAGTAAGTACAATGAAAAACGCTGCAATTGTTGCGGTTCAAGATAGCGCAGTAAAAACTCCGGTTAAATTGGAAGAACTTCCTGAGCCCGTAACTACAGCATTAAAATCTGATGCTTACAAAGGATGGACCGCTACTGAAGCCTGGTCGGT